>DATDMT010000218.1:0-3220 GCA_036518635.1 Rhodocyclaceae bacterium
TGCAGCGAGGCACAGGTGAAGGCCGCCTTCCGCGAGCTGATCGACAGCCTGTCCAGCGACTACCCGGAGCTGAAGGACTAGGTTCGCGTCACTGGCCCGTCGCCAGGCGGGCCGCTGCCGCGATCTCTTCGGCGTAGCGCAGCACCGCGGCGCCCTCCCGCCCCTCCACCATCACCCGTAGCAGCGGTTCGGTACCGGAGGGGCGCAGCAATACTCTGCCCTGCCCGTCCAGCGCCGCTTCGGCGGCCTGCGTGGCCTGCTGAATGCCGGCGTTTCCCTTCCAGTCGAAACCGACCGGGAGACGCACGTTGATCAGTTTCTGCGGGTACATCTGCAGGTCGGCACAGGCCGCCTGCAGGGTCTCGCCGCTGCCGCGCAGCGCGGCCAATACCTGCAGGGCGGCGACGATGCCGTCGCCGGTGGAATGCTTGTCGAGGCAGATGATGTGGCCCGAGTTCTCGCCGCCCAATTGCCAGCCCTTGGCCAGCAACATTTCCAGCACATAGCGGTCGCCCACCTTGGCCCGGTCGAAGGCGATGCCGAGACGGCCTAGAGCATGCTCGAAGCCGAGATTGCTCATCAGCGTGCCGGCGACGCCCGCCACCTTGCCCAGCTTCGCCTGCTGGCGGGCGATGACGTAGATTAGCTGGTCGCCATCGTAGAGATTGCCCGCGGCGTCGGCCATGATCAGGCGGTCGCCGTCGCCGTCGAGGGAAATGCCGAGATCGGCCTTCGACTCCAGCACCGCACGACGCAGGGACTCGGGGGAGGTCGCGCCCACGTCCTCGTTGATGTTGAGACCGTTGGGGGCGACGCCGACCTTGAACACGTCGGCACCGAGTTCGTGGAAGACCGCGGGAGCGACGTGATAGGCGGCGCCGTGGGCGCAGTCCACCGCGATCTTCAGGCCGCGCAGATCCAGTTCGTTGGGGAAGGTGCTCTTGCAGAACTCGATGTAGCGGCCGGCGGCATCATCGATGCGGCGTGCCTTGCCGAGCTTGGCGGAGGGCATGCAACCCATCGGCTGATCCAGCCGCGCCTCGATCTCCTGCTCCACGGCATCTGGCAGCTTGGTGCCCTGGGCGGAGAAGAACTTGATGCCATTGTCGTGAAATGGGTTGTGCGAGGCGGAGATCACCACACCGGCCTGGAGCCGCAACGCCCGGGTCAGGTAGGCAACGGCCGGGGTCGGCATCGGGCCAACCAGGCAAACATCGACGCCGGCAGCGGCAAAGCCGGACTCCAGGGCCGCCTCCAGCATGTAACCGGAGATTCGTGTGTCCTTGCCGATCAGCACGGCGGGCCGCTCGCCGGCCGGCAGATGCTCGCGGCTAACCAGGGTGGTGCCCGCAGCGTAGCCCAGGCGCATCACGAAATCCGGGGTGATCGGGCTCTGGCCCACTTCACCGCGAACGCCATCGGTGCCGAAATACTTGCGGCTCATAGCTTTTCCTCCACTGCATTCAAGACGGCCAGGGCGTCGCGCAGGGCGGCGACGTCATGGACACGGATAATTCGGGCACCGCGCTGGATCGCCAGCAGGTGGGCGGCGATTCCCGCTGCCAGGCGCTCGCCGACGGGGCGGCCGGTGATCTGACCAAGCATCGATTTGCGCGACATGCCGGCCAACAGGGGCACGCCAGGTGGCACCAGCTCCGGCAGGTGGCGCAACAGGGCGAGATTATGGTCCAGGGTCTTGCCGAAACCGAAGCCCGGGTCCACCACGATACGTTCGCGGACTATGCCGGCGGCCTCGCAGGCCGCCACCCTTTCGGCCAGGAAGGCGGCGACTTCGGCCACCACGTCGGCGTAGTGCGGATCGCGCTGCATATTGCCGGGCTCGCCCTGCATGTGCATCAGGCACACCGCCGCCTTGCTGGCTGCCAGCGCCTCCAGGGCACCGGGCATACGCAGGGCAGCAATGTCATTGATCATGTCGGCGCCGGCGGCCAGGGCCGCCGCCATTACCGCCGGCTTGAGGGTATCCACCGACAGGGGCAGGCCGCAGTCGCGTAGCCCCGCTACCACGGGGACCACCCGCGCCAATTCCATCTCGACTGGGACCGGCTGGGCGCCGGGGCGCGAGGACTCGCCGCCGATGTCGAGGATATCGGCGCCCTCCTCCTTCAGGCGCAAGCCGTGCTCGATGGCGCGCGCCGCGTCGCCGGCCAAGCCGTCGCCGGAGAAGGAATCGTCGGTGAGATTGACCACCCCCATGATCAGGGGGCACTCAAGGCTGAGGGTGTAGCGTCCGCAGTGGAGAGTCATGTCAAAACAAAGGGCCGCGCGAAGGCGGCCCGGAATCCGGATTCGGCAGACGCCTCAGGCGGCCGGTGCCGCCGCGGTGGGCGCGGTGCCGGAAGGATTGTCCGGCGTGGACTTGGAAGGCGTACCGGCAACCTTGGGCGGACGCGGCGAGCGGCCTTCCATGATGTCGCCGATCTGGTCGGAGTCGATGGTTTCCCACTCCAGCAGGGCGGCGGTCATGGCTTCCACCTTGTCGCGGTTCTGCTCGATCAGCTTGCGGGCCACCGCATACTGCTCGTCGAGAATCCGGCGGATTTCCATATCCACCTTCTGCATGGTCGCTTCGGACATGTTCTTGTGGGTGGTCACCGAGCGGCCGAGGAAGATTTCGCCTTCCTCTTCGCCATAGACCATCGGGCCGAGGATGTCGGACATACCCCACTGGGTCACCATGCGCCGGGCCAGATCGGTGGCGCGCTGGAAGTCGTTGGAGGCACCGGTGGTCATCTGCTGCATGAAAATTTCTTCGGCGATGCGGCCGCCGAACAGCACGGTGATGGTGGACAGCAGGCGGATGCGATCCTGGCTGTAGCGGTCTTCCGTCGGCAACTGCATGGTCACGCCGAGGGCACGGCCGCGGGGAATGATGGTGACCTTGTGCACCGGGTCGGTCTTCGGCAACAGGCGGGCGACGACGGCGTGGCCGGACTCGTGATAGGCGGTGTTGCGGCGCTCTTCCTCGGGCATGACCATGGAGCGACGCTCAGTGCCCATCATGATCTTGTCCTTGGCGCGCTCAAAGTCATCCATGTCCACCAGACGCTTGTTGGCGCGGGCGGCGAACAGGGCGGCCTCATTGACCAGATTGGCCAGGTCGGCACCGGAAAAGCCGGGGCAGCCGCGGGCCAGCACCGAAGCGTCCACATCGGGCGCCATCGGCACCTTGCGCATATGCACCTTGAGAATCTGCTCA
>DATDMT010000219.1:0-12524 GCA_036518635.1 Rhodocyclaceae bacterium
CTTCGGCATTCCGCTGATGAAGGTGTCGCAGGCGATCCGCGATTCGAACCGCGACGTCGGCGGCCGGGTGGTGGAAATGGCCGAAACCGAATACATGGTCCGCGGCCGCGGCTATCTGCGCGGCGCGGCGGACATCGCCAACCTGGTGGTCAAGGCCGACAAGGGCACGCCGGTGCTGATCCGCGACATCGGCCGGGTGGAACTGGTGCCGGACGAGCGACGTGGCCTGACCGAGTTGAACGGCGAAGGCGAGGTGGTCTCCGGCATCGCCATGGCACGCTACGGCGAGAACGCCCTGGAGGTAATCCACAACCTGAAGCAGAAGATCGCCGAGGTGGCTCCGGGCCTGCCCGCGGGCGTGACTATCGAAACGGTCTATGACCGTTCGGAACTGATCCACCGCGCCATCAACACCCTGAAGCGGACCCTGACCGAGGAGTCGATCATCGTCGCCCTGGTCTGCTTCGTCTTCCTGCTGCATGTGCGCAGTGCCCTGGTGGCGATCCTGATGCTGCCGGTCGGGGTGCTGATCGCCTTCGGCGCGATGCATCTGCTAGGCATGAGTTCCAACCTGATGAGTCTGGGCGGCATCGCCATCGCCATCGGCGCGATGATCGACGCCGCCATCGTGATGATCGAGAACGCTCACAAGCATCTGGAGCGGCTGGCAGATGGCCACAGCGTCGCCGACCGCGCCGAGGCCATGCTCGCCGCCTGCCGCGAGGTGGGCCCGGCCCTGTTCTTCTCGCTGCTGATCATCACCGTCTCCTTCCTGCCGGTGTTCAGCCTGGAGGGCCAGGAAGGCCGCCTGTTCTCGCCCCTGGCCTACACCAAGACCTTCTCCATGGCCGGTGCCGCCCTGCTCTCGGTGACCCTGGTGCCGGTGCTGATGCTGCTGTTCATCCGCGGCAAGATCATGCCGGAGGCGCAGAACCCGGTGAACCGCGCCCTGATCTGGGCCTACCGGCCGATCATCACCTGGGTGATGCAATGGAAGAAGACCACCATCGCCGCCGCCCTGGCGCTGCTGGCGCTGTCGATCTATCCGGCCTCGCGGCTCGGCTCCGAGTTCATGCCGACGCTGAACGAGGGCACCCTGTTCTACATGCCGGCCTCCCTGCCGGGGATGTCGATCACCAAGGCCGCCGAGCTGCTGCAGACCCAGAACAAGATCATCAAGAGCTTCCCTGAAGTGGCCTCGGTCTACGGCAAGGCCGGCCGCGCCAACACCGCCACCGACCCGGCGCCCACCGAGATGTTCGAGACGGTGATCAACCTCAAACCGGAAGCCGAGTGGCGGCCCGGGATGAACGTGGACAAGCTGATCGCCGAGATGGACAAGGCGCTGCAATTCCCCGGCGTCGCCAATTCCTGGACGATGCCGATCAAGGCCCGCATCGACATGCTCGCTACCGGCATCCGCACGCCGATCGGGATCAAGGTCTTCGGCAAGGACCTGAACGAGATGGAGCGCCTGGCCAAGGAAATCGAGGCCGCGGTGAAGACCGTGCCGGGCACCACTTCGGCCTTCGCGGAGCGCATCACCGGCGGCTTCTATCTCAACATCGAGCCCGACCGGCAGCAACTGGCGCGCTACGGCCTGGCAGTCGGCGATCTGCTCGACGTGGTCGGCACCGCCCTCGGTGGCGAGATGGTGACCACCACCGTCGAAGGCCGCGAACGCTTCGGCGTCAGCGTGCGCTATCCGCGCGAGCTGCGCGCCGACCCGCAGCAGATCGCCCGCGAAGTGCTGGTGCCGACCATGGACGGAGCGATGCTGCCCCTCGGCCAGTTGGCCCGGGTGGAGGTGGCCCAGGGCGCCCCCGGCATCCGCACCGAGAACGCCCTGCTCTCGGCCTACATCTTCGTGGACATCCGCGACCGGGACATCGGCGGCTATGTGGCCGACGCACGCAAGGCGGTCAATGAGAAGGTGAAGTTCCCGCCGGGCTACTACGCCACCTGGAGCGGCCAGTTCGAGTACATGGAACGGGCCATCGCGAAGATGAAGATCGTCATTCCGGTGACGCTGCTGATCATCTTCCTGCTGCTCTATCTGAACTTCAAGCGCCTGACCGAAACCCTGATCGTCATGCTCTCGGTGCCCTTCGCCCTGGTCGGCGGCATCTGGCTGATGTGGCTGCTCGGCTACAACCTGTCGGTGGCGGTGGCGGTGGGCTTCATCGCCCTGGCCGGGGTGGCGGCGGAAACCGGGGTGGTGATGCTTATTTATCTGGATCACGCCTGGGAAGCCGCACAAACCCTATGCACCGCGGAGAATCGTCGCCCCGGCGCCGCCGATCTGTATGCCGCAGTGATGAAGGGCGCAGTGGAACGGGTGCGGCCGAAGATGATGACCGTCACCGCGATCATGGCCGGCCTGCTGCCGATCCTCTGGGGCAGCGGCACCGGCGCCGAGGTGATGAGTCGGATCGCCGCGCCGATGGTGGGCGGCATGATTTCCTCGACGATCCTGACCCTGGCGGTGATTCCGGCAATCTACGCCCTGGTCAAGGAATGGCGGCTGGAGCGGACGGATAATCCAAGGTAGTATTGCAGTGCATCAACAAAGAGAACAAGCCCATGTCGCCCACCGCCACGCCGGCCAAGCCCGCCAAGCCCAAATCCCCTCCCGCGGATTTTTCGATTCCGCCGCGGCCCGATGTGATCACCGTGCTGTTCGATGAGCGGCGCAGTGAGTCCCCCGACCTGAAGCGGGTGGCGCGCCACATCATGGCCGATGCAGGCCTCTCGGCCGGCATGTTGAAGGCGGTGAACTCTCCCGCCTTCGGCTTGGCGCGCAAGGTGACGGGGATTTCCGCGGCAGTCGATCTGCTGGGGATGAAAAACGTCTGCGCCATCGCCACCGGCCTGGCCCTGCGTTCCATCACCCGCGGCCGGACGCCGCCGATGGAGCGCTTCTGGGACACGGCGGAAAAGACCGCCCTGCTCTGCGCCCACCTGGCCGGCAAGCTCAAGGCGATCCCGCGCGACGAAGCCTATACCTACGGCCTGCTGCACGATTGCGGCATTCCTCTGCTGCTGCAGCGCTACCCGAACTACAAGGACACCCTGGCCAAGGCCAACAGTGCCGAAACCCAGGGATTCACCGCGGTGGAAGAGGCGGATATCGGCACCAATCACGCAGCGATCTGCTATTTCATGGCCAAGTCCTGGTTCCTGCCTGAGGAAATCAGCCATGCGGTGCTGCATCACCACGATCTCGACGCCCTCGAGGCCACCGGCCCGGTGTCCGACGTGGCGCGCAACTACATCGCCCTCGGCCATCTCGCCGGCCATATCCACCATATGAGCCAGCGCGCTTCCCCGGACTATGAATGGGGCAAATTCAGGGGCGACGTACTGCGCCATTTCGGCCTGGACGACGAAGACCTGACCGTCCTGATCGAGGACGCCCAGACTTTCCTGCAAACGGGAGCGTAAGCGGGGCCGGCGGCCCCGCGGCGAAGCGGCCTCAGCCCTTCTTGTCGGCCGGCGTTGCGGCCTCGGCCTTGCTGGCCGCTTCCGCCGGCGCGCCCGGCGGCGTGGTCATGAAGTTCCACGGCCACAGGGCCGGGTTGGTGAAGGGGTTGGCGTCGGCCGGTGCGGCCTCTTCCGGCTTGTCGAAGGCGTGTTGCATGGCGTTGATGGTGAAGCGCTGCATCTCCAGGCCTTGGATAGTCATCTGCAGCATGTTCAGGTTCATCTTCAGCCAGCCTTCCACCGCCTTCAAGTCGGCGATGCGCTTGCCCAGCTCATCCGGGTCCAGCGTCGGCGTCACCATGCCCGGCAGCGGAATGCTCATGCTGCTCCAGAGCGATTTGAAAAAATCCTGCGGATCCGTGTATCCGGACTGATGATCAGACATGATTGCTCCTCCTATCCTCTGTCATGTCGATGTTACTCCGGAAAGCCAAGGGCCACGCGGGTTTTACGCCGGTGCAATTTGTAAGCTAGACTAGCCCCCGCCATTGAATCAGCCATAGGGGAGAGGTTGCGTGCTGAAGCTGCTTGTCGTTGAAGACCATGCCCTGGTGCGCGAAGGACTGTTGCAAACCCTGCGCGGACTGGAAGGTGGCGCCGAGACCATGGGCGCCGAGGATGCCGACCAGGCCCTGCGCCTGCTGGAAGAGCACGCCGACCTCGATCTGGTGGTGCTCGACCTGATGTTGCCCGGCTTGAACGGCATGGCCTTTCTCACCGTGCTACGCAAGCGCTTCCCCGACGTGCCGGTGGTGATTCTCTCCGCCGTGGACGACCCGGAAACCGTCAAGCGCGCGCTGAAGCATGGCGCCTCTGGCTTCGTGCCGAAGTCCAGCACCAGCGAATCGCTGCTGATCGCGCTGCAAAAGGTGATCGAGGGCGAAATCTACCTGCCGCCGAAATACCAGGACGGCGCCATCGACCAGGCCAAGGGCCGCAGCGCCGCCGAACGCTTCGGCCTCACCGCCAGCCAGGCACGGGTGCTGGAGCTGCTGACCCAGGGCAAGACCAATCGCCAGATTGCCGATTTGCTGGGCGTCACCGAAGGCACCATCAAGATTCACGTCTCGGCCATCTTCAAGGCCCTCAACGTCACCAACCGCTCCCAGGCCCTGCTTGCCGTCAGCAAGCAGCAGCGCACCAGACTGTAACGCGGATGCTCTCCGTGAGCATCCGCCATCCATGAAAACGCGCAGGGCATAAACGCCCGCCCCTCCCATCCTCCCCCTCGCAGGGGAGGCTACTAAACAGCTCGCTGCGCTCGATATCTTGGGGGCGCATTGTTCAAATTCTTTCACGCTAAGGTGATCATCAGGCCGGCGTATCTTCCAGCAGATGCTGCACCAGGGCCCGCAAGCGGGCCGGGCGTAGCGGGATGCCGAGGCGGCCGGCAATGCGGCCGCGCAATTCCTCCGAAGGCGATTCGCCGAGCAACACCACCGGCGGCGCGATCGCAATCGACTCCAGGCTGGCCAGCAAGGCCGCAATCTGCCCGTCCTCGCAGACGATCAGATCGGGCAATTCGGATTCCAGAACGGATTTCAGCAGCGACGGGCTGTCGGCTTCGCCGACCCGGCAGCCCCAGCCGCGCAGCAATGACACCAGGCTGCTCTGCACCGTGCTGCTGCTGCCGACCACCAGAATCCGCCCCGACAACACCCCCGACTTCTCCGCCGCCTCTTCGCGCTGCGCGCTGACCACGGGCTGTGCCCGCGGCAACAGGATCGAGAAGACCGAGCCACGACCCGGCACGGAGCGTACCTTGACCTCGGTGCCGAGGCCCCGCGCCAGCCGGTCCACGATGGACAGCCCGAGGCCGAGGCCCTTGGCGGCATCGCGCTCGGGATTGCCGACCTGGTAGAACTCCTGGAACAGGTGCTGCAGGTGTTCCGGGCTGATGCCCATGCCGCTGTCCCACACCTCGATGCGGACGAACTGGCCGGCGCGGCGGGCGCCGACGACGATGCCGCCATGCCGCGTATAGCGCACCGCATTGGCAATCAGATTGCCGAGGATGCGCGCCAGGTATTGCGAGTCGGTATAGGCCCAGAGCTTGCCGTCGTGGATACGCAGGCGCAGTCGGCGCGCCTCGGCGGCCGGCCGGTGATTCAGCGCAACGCGCTCCAGCAGCGGCCCCAGGGCCAGCGGCCGGGGATTCGGCTGCATGTCGGAAAGTTGCAGGCGCGACACCTCCAGCAGGGCGTCGAGCACCTCGCCGAGGGAACTCACCGCGGTATTGATCTGCCGCGCCAGGCGATGCTGGTCGCTGGTGGTGACCCGCTCGTCCAGTTCGGCGCTGAACAGAGTCAGGGCATGCAGCGGCTGGCGCAGGTCGTGGCCGGCGGCGGCGAGGAAGCGCGACTTGGCGACGCTGGCGCGCTCCGCCTCTTCCTTCTGCCTCAGCAGTTCGCGGTTGGCTTCGGCGATCCGGTCCTGCGCTGCCTTGCGCTCGGTGATGTCGGTCTCGATCACCACCATCCGCGCGCTCATGGCGCCGCCGCCGCGCAGGCGGGTGGTCACCATGTCGGCCTGGCGAATCTCGCCGCCCTTGGTCAGCAAGGCCGTCTCGAAACGTCCGCCGTTCCAGCCGGACTCCAGGTTGTTGGCCACCCGCAGCAGGTGGAAGGCCCGCTCCTCCGGTGGCAACAACAGCGCCACGTCGGCCAAAGAGAACAGTTCGTCGCGGCTGTAGCCGTGGATCGCCAGGGCGGCGTCGTTGGCGTACACCACGCGCCCGTCGAGCACGATCAGCATGCCGACGCCGGCATCGGACTGGGCTTGCAGCAGCGCATTGGCGAATTCGTATTGTTTGCGCAGCTCCGCTTCGCTGCTGGCCAGCGCCGCGTCGGAACGGCTGCGGGCGACCTCCAGGGCTGCGGCCATCTCGTTGATGCCGTCCTCCAGGGCGCGCACCGTGCCCGCCGGATGGGGCTCGACGCGGGCATTCAATTCGCCGACGCGAATCCGCCGCACCGCTTCCTCGACGCCCACCACCGGCTCGGTCAAGTCGCGGCCGAGGCGCCGCGCCAGCATGGCGGTGGCGCCCACCATCACCAGCACCGAGAACAGGGTAACGACGAGGATTTCCAACTTGCGCGCCAAGAGCTGGGCACGCGACACCTCGAGGGTCAGGCTGCCGAGTACGCGGCGATTCGTCGCCGCCGCTTCCGGCGCCTGGAAAGGATCGTCAAAGGCGATGCCGATGCTGGTGACCTTGGCGTGGAAGAACAGGGTGCGGCCATCGGCACTGCGGCCGCTCCAACCGTCGGGGCGGTCCATCGGATGGCCGCTGTCGAGGGTGGTGCCGCTCGACGCGATGCGCTGGCCGTCGCGGTCGTAGAAGGTCACGCCGGTGACGTCGGGCTCGCTGAGGATGGCCTGGCTCAGGCGCTTCAGCTCGCCGATATTGCTGGAGAACAGGCCGTACTCCGCCGCCGGGCCGAGCTGCCGGGCCATCGCGGCACCGCGCTGGACCAGGGCCTCTTCGGCGTCGCCATAGCGCAGCAGGGTGAAATAGAGCACCAGGGCCAGGGCGATCACCAGCATCGGCGCCAGCGCGATCAGCAGCACCCGTTGCCGTATCCCCAAGTTTCTCAATCCCGCCCCTTCTGCCGACCGCGCGGCGCTATGTCAGCGTGATTGTCGGGCCAGCGGCGCTTCTCGGCAAGCACGGCCGATGCCGCAGCGCATCAGTGTGAAAGCGTTTGACCAACACACCAGGTGATATCGAGCGCAGCAAGCCACTTAGTGGCCTCCTCCGCGAGGGGGAGGATGGGAGGGGGCGGGCGTTGGTGCTTTGCGCGCGCTCATGGACGGCAGGCACTCAGAGAAAGCATGCGCGTTAGGCGTAGCGCGTGGGGTCCGCCACGCCGGCAGCGGCGAAGCCCTCGCGACGCAACCGGCAGGAGTCGCAGGCGCCGCAGGCGCGGCCCTCGGCGTCGGCCTGGTAGCAGGACACGGTGAGCGCGTAATCCACGCCCAGAGCGGTGCCGCTGCGGATGATCTCAGCCTTGCTGAGGTCGATCAGCGGCGCGTGAATGGTCAGCTTGTGGCCCTCCACCGCGGCCTTGGTGGCGAGATTGGCCATGGCCTCGAAGGCGCGGATGAATTCCGGGCGGCAGTCGGGATAGCCCGAGTAGTCCACCGCATTCACCCCGACGAAAATGTCGTCGGCGCCCAGCACTTCGGCCCAGGCCATCGCCAGGGACAGCATGATGGTGTTGCGCGCCGGCACGTAGGTGACCGGGATGCCCGGCTGGACGCCGGAGGTCGGCACGGCAATGGCCGAGTCGGTCAGCGCCGAGCCGCCGAACTGGTTCATGTCGAGATGGATGGTGCGCTGGCTGGCCGCCCCCAGGGCCGCTGCGACCCGGCGCGAGGCCACCAGCTCGGCGACGTGGCGCTGGCCGTAATCGACCGCCAGGCAATGACAGGCGAAGCCCTGGCTGCGGGCGATGGCCAGCACGGTGGCGGAGTCGAGGCCGCCGGAGAGAAGGACGACTGCGGGTTTCATGCGAGGAAGGGGACGAACGATGGGATGGCGAATGATACCGGGGCGCAGCCGCCACGGCGTTCACCCGGTACGGGCTAACGCCCCCGTTCGTCACCCCAGAGAATCTTGTGCAACTGCAACTGGAAGCGCACCGGCAGGCGGTCGGCGATGATCCAGCCGGCCAGGTCGGCCGGCGCCAGTTCGCCCTGCACCGGCGAGAACAGCACGGCGCAGCGTTCGGCCAGGCGGTGCTGCTCGAGGCGCGCCACCGCCCAGTCGTAATCGGCGCGGGAAGCCAGCACCAGCTTCAGCTCGTCGCCATGCTTCAGGTGTTCGAGATTGCTCCAGAGGTTCTTTTCCACCTCGCCGGAGCCGGGCGCCTTGAGGTCCACGATGCGTGCCACTCGACGATCGACGGCGGCGATATCGAGGGCGCCGCTGGTTTCCAGAGACACCGCATAGCCGGCGTCGCACAGCGCCGTCAGCAAGTCCAGGCAGGGCTTCTGCGCCAGGGGCTCGCCGCCGGTGACGCAGACCGTCGGGCAGGCGAATTCGGCTACCCGCGCCAGCACCGCTGCCACCGTGGTGGTCTCACCGCCGCTGAAGGCGTGGGCGGTGTCGCACCAGCGGCAGCGCAGCGGGCAGCCGGTGAGGCGGACGAACACCGTCGGCAGACCGACCCGGCTGGATTCACCCTGGAGGGAATGGAATATCTCGCTGAGCCGCAGCTTGGCGGCAAGATCGGCGGGCATCGCGACGAACCGGCTTATTTCTTTTTCTTCGGCAGCTTGTTCTGCTTCGCCGCTTCCGAATCCGGGTACTTCTCGGCCAGCAGTTCCAGGGCCTTCTTCGCACCGGCCTTGTCGCCGCTCAGGGCCAGGGCCGAAGCCTGTTCGGCGAGGGCGTCGGCGGCCCGGTTATCGTTCGGCCAGGTGCTCGCCAGCTTGCCGTACATCGCCGCGGCGCGGGCGTAATCCTTGGCCTGGGTCAGGGCGTAGCCGGACCAGAAATAGGCGCTGGGCAGCATGCCGCTGGAAGGATAGGTCTTGATGAACTCGCCGAAGCCGGCGATGGCTTCCTTGTAGTGGGCCGCCTTGAGGGCGGTCAGGGCGCTTTCGTAGTCCTTGGATTCCGCCGCCGGATCGACGGCGGGCTTGGCCGCCTCGGCCGGCGTGGCGCCGCCCTGCTCCAGCTTGCGCAGGCGGTTGTCGAGGTCCACGTAGAAATCCTTCTGCCGCTTCTGCGCCGCATCCAGGTTGTAGACCACTTCCTCCATCTGCCCGCGCAGCTTGGCCAGATCGGCGCGGATCGCCTCCATCTGGTTGGTGAAATCCATCTGGTTGCGCGTCGCCAGTTCGATGCGCTGGGTCAGCGCATCCATCTGCTCCTGCAGCTTGACGATGCGCTCCCGCGCCACGTCGTCGTCGAACAGGCCGGCCCGCGCCGGCAGGGTGACGACGAGCAGCAGCAGGGGCAGCCACAGGCGGCGCATCGATCAGTACTCGCCGCTGTAGAGCATGTCGCCGCGGCGGTTCTGCGCCCAGCATTCCTCGGTGGATTCGCTGCAGCGCGGCTTTTCCTTGCCCAGGCTGACCGACTCCAACTGATCCTCGCGGGCGCCCAGCAGCAGCAGGGCCTTCTTCACCGCTTCGGCGCGCTTCTGGCCGAGGGCCAGGTTGTATTCGCGGCTGCCGCGTTCGTCGGCGTTGCCCTGGATCAGCATCTTCATCTTCGGCTTGGCCACCAGAAACTTGGCATGGGCCTGGATCAGGTTCTGGAATTCGGGCTTGATCACATAGCTGTCGTAGTCGAAGAAGACTTCGCGCTTGGACAGAATGCTCTTCGGGTTCTTCAGTTCGCTCAGGTCGTTGGCGTCGATGTTGCCGCCGGCCTCGACCTTCTTCACCTCGCCGACCTGGGTACCCTGACGGTCCTCCACGTTGGAGGCTTTCTGCTCCGGTGCCGGCGGCTGGCTGGAGCAAGCGGCCAGCAAAGCGGCGGCCAGCAGGGCGATGGGAAAGGCGATGCGCATGATCTGTCTCCGTAGAAAATAGTTTTTATTTGACGAAGGGACCCCAGGCAGGTTCCCGAACATCGGCGGCCTGCACTGAAAGTTTTTGTTTTACCCGGCCGTCCACCGATACGGCGGCCAGCACACCACGGCCGCCGACCTCGGTGGCATAGAGGATGACGCGGCCATTGGGGGCGAAGCTGGGCGATTCGTCCTTGCTCGAATCGGTGAGGATTTGGGTCTGCTTGTTGGCGATATCCATCAGCGCCAGCTTGAAGTGGCCGCCGTCGCGGGTGATATAGGCCATGCTCTTGCCATCGGGCGAGAGGCGCGGCGTGACGTTGTAGCTGCCCTCGAAGGTGACCCGCTGGGCCTCGCCGCCGGCGGCGGGAATCCGGTAAATCTGCGGGCTGCCGCCGCGGTCGGAGGTGAAGTAGATGGCTTGGCCGTCAGGGGCAAACTGGGGTTCGGTATCGATCCCGGCGGAGCTGGCGAGACGGGTGACGCCGCTGCCGTCCACATTCACCAGATAAATTTGCGAGCTGCCGTCCTTGGTCAGCACCACCGCCAGGCGCTTGCCGTCCGGCGACCAGGCCGGGGCGGAGTTGGAGCCCTTGAAGTTGGCCGCCACATGGCGCCGGCCGGAAGCCAGGTCGTGCACATAGATCACCGGCTTCTTCGCCTCGAAGGACACATAGGCCAGCTTGCTGCCGTCCGGCGACCAGCTCGGCGAGATGATCGGCTCCCGCGAGGCCAGGGCCGGCTGGGGATTGGCGCCGTCGGCATCGGCGATCTGCAGCTCGTAGCGGCCGGTGCTCTTGACCACATAGGCGATGCGAGTGGAAAACACGCCGCGCTCGCCGGTCAGCTTTTCGTACACCGCATCGGCGATGTGGTGCGCCGTCGAGCGCAACTGGTAGGGCGCCGCGGTATGGGTGAAACCCTGAGTGGTCAGCAACTGCTGCTTGGGAATGTCGTGCAGGCGGAAACGCGTGTCGTAGCGGCCCTCGGCCAGGGGCAGGACACTGCCCACCACCAGCGCATCACTACTCTTGCCGCGCCAGTCACCGTAGTTGATCGTGGCGTTCTCCGCGATCGGGTTGGTACCCGGGTCCACCATGCGGAACAGGCCGCTACGCTCCAGGTCCGAACGCACCACCGAGACCAGGGCCTGGGAAACGATGCGTTCGCCGTCGAAGGCCGCCACCGCCAGGGGAATGCGATTGGCACCGGCGCCGGTGATCTCGATCGCCAACTGGGCATGAACGGGCAGGGCCAGCGCGAGGAGGCTGAAACCGAGGGCAAGCAGGTTGGGCTTTTTCATGGGCGTCGATTATAGCGAGGGGGCGGCAGGCCTAATCCTCGATGGGTTTGAAGGTGAGGCGCAGTTCGCGCTCGAACAGGTCGGCGCGGTCCGGCTGCGGCAGCGGGCTGGACTTGAGGATGGCGCGCTCGATCGCCGCGTCCACTGCCGCATTCCCCGACGATTTGCGCAGCCGGGCCGACAGCACCTCGCCGCTGGGCAACTGGGTGACGTCGAACACCGCCTCGGGGTTGCCCTTCACGTCCGGCGGCAACACCAGATTGCCGCGAATCTTGCCCTTGATCTTGCCGACATAGCCGTCCACCGCCTTGCTCCGCGCCGAGGCCGCCTGGGAAGCCTTGAACTGGGCCAGTTCCTTCTCGGCCTTGTCGATCTTGCTGGTCTCGGTCAGGCGGCCCAGTTCCTTCGACAACTTGTCCAGCATCGAGTCGCGCCGCGGCTCGGGCTTGGGCTCGGGGGGCTTGGGCTTCTCCTTGACGGCGATGTCGGGTTTCAGCGGCGGCTTGGCCTCGACCTTGGATTCCGGCTTGGGCTCGGGCGCCGGTTTTGGCGACGGCACCGGGGCCGGCTCGGCCGCCGGCCGCTCTACGGCCGGGCCGCGCCGCACCAGTTCCACCTCCACCGCCTGCGGCGCCTCGGTCTGCCAGCGGATGCCGTAGATCAGGAACACGATCAGCGCCGCATGCACCCCCACCGCCAGCGCCATCGACAGGCGCTTGCCGGGTTCCTCGGGGCGTTCCAGCAAGGCGCTCACGACAACCTCACTTCCCCGGCTGCACCAGCAGGCCGATCTTCGCCACCTGCTGCTTCTGCAATTCGTCCATCACATTCAGCACCGCTTCGTAGCGCACGCTCTTGTCCGCCGCGATCAGCACCGGTTGCTGCGGATTGGCGCTCTGCGCAGCCTTGATCCGCGCCGCCAGATCGCTGCGCGACACTGCCTGCTCATCGCCGCCGCGGGAACGGTCGCGCAGGGTCATGCTCTGGTCGCCCTTGATCGTCACCTCCAGCGGCGCCACCGGCGGCGTGGCGCTCTTGCCGACACTGGGCAGATCGACGCTGCCAGTCTGGATCATCGGCGCGGTGACCATGAAAATCACCAGCAGCACCAGCATCACGTCGATGTAGGGCACGACGTTGATCTCGCTCATGGCGCGGCGCAGACGCGGCATCGCAGGCTTCCCTACTTGCCCACGCCGGCCTGGCGCTGCAGG
>DATDMT010000220.1:0-5485 GCA_036518635.1 Rhodocyclaceae bacterium
CCGCTCCTCATTTCTTTTTAGGGCTTCCGTTTCCATGCGCACTACTCTCAAATCCATCTGCGCCGAGCGCGGCATCCAGCCGGATGTCGCCCAGCGCCGTGCCGCCGATGCCCTCGAGGCCTTGTTCGACGCACTGCTGGCGTTCAAGCAGGCCCGCGGCAATAAGTTGAAAAAGCTGATCTCCCGCGCCCAGCCACCGCGCGGCTTGTATTTCTGGGGCGGGGTGGGGCGCGGCAAGAGCTTCCTGATGGATGCCTTCTATGCCTCGGTGCCTTACCGGCGCAAACGGCGGGTGCACTTCCACGCCTTCATGCACGAGATGCACGAGGCGCTGAAGGCCCACAAGCACGAGGAAGACCCGTTGATGCGGGTGGCCGACCAGATCGCCCGCGAACTGCGCCTGCTCTGCTTCGACGAATTCCACGTCTCCGACATCGCCGACGCGATGATCCTCGGTCGCCTGATGGGTGCCCTGTTCGAGCGCGGCGTGGTGGTGGTCACCACCTCCAATTACCCGCCCGACGGCCTCTACCCCAACGGCCTGCAGCGCCAGCTATTCCTGCCCACCATCGAGCTGCTGAAGCAGAACCTCGACGTGCTGGAGGTGGATGCCGGCATCGATTACCGCCTGCGCACCCTGGAGCAGATCGACACCTTCCTGGTGCCCGACGACGAGGCTTCGGACGAGCGCCTGGCGCAGGACTTCCTCGACGTGGCCGGCGAGGAGGGGACGGTGGACCCGATCACCGTGCTGGAGCGCGAGATCGACGTGCGCCGTAGCGCCCCCGGCGTGATCTGGTTCGACTTCGACGAACTCTGCGGCGGCCCCCGCTCGCAGAACGACTACCTGGAGCTGGCGCGCGAGCACCACACCCTGCTGCTCTCGCACATTCCGCGGATGACCCGGGAGCAGGCCTCGGAAGCGCGCCGCTTCACCTGGCTGGTGGATGTCCTCTACGACCACCGGGTCAAGCTGATCATGAGCGCCGAGGTGCCGGCCGAGGAAATCTACACCGACGGCGCCCAGGCCGAGGAGTTCAAGCGCACCGTCAGCCGGCTGATCGAAATGCGCTCCCGCGATTACCTTGCCGAGGCGCACCGCACCGCTTAGGCGGGCTGAATATCGTTGCTTCCTGATATGGGCGGCGCCTGAATTTTTTCTTGCGCCGGCCCCCGATCCGTCGATTAGAATCAATCATCGCCTTTCCGCAGGAGAAGTCGATGATGCTCCACCAAGGACGACCGGCCCCCGAGTTCGCACTGCCGGATGCGGACATGGAAATGTTCGACTTCTGTTCCCTGCGCGGCCGCCAGCATGCGGTGCTGTTCTTCTATCCCAAGGATGGAACTCCGCTCTGCACCATCGAGGCCATCGATTTCAGCGATCACGAGGATGAATTCAAGCGCCTCGGTTGCGCGGTGATCGGCATCTCCCGGGACGACTTCCTGGCCCATGCCGACTTCCGCGATCGCCACGGTCTTTCGATCCGGCTGTTGTCGGACGAGGACGGCAAGGTGTCCCATCAGTACGGCGTGTTCCGCATGCTGGAGAAGGAGGGGCACAAAAAACTCTGCGTGGTGCGGTCCACCTTCATCATCGACCGCGACGGCATCATTCGCCACGCCCTCTACGACGTGAGCCCCCGGGGTCACGCCGCCGCAGTATTTCAACTGGTCAAGGAACTCAACGGTTCCGGAAAGCACTCATGCAAATCGAAAAAGACACCGTCGTCACACTGAACTATCGCGTCACCGATACCGACGGCAACCTGGTGGACGAAGGCGCCCAGCCCCTGGTCTATCTGCACGGCGGTTACGACGGCATCTTCCCGCTGCTGGAGGAAACCCTGCAGGGCAAGAACGTCGGCGAGAAACTGGAAGTCAAGCTGGAACCGGATGACGCCTTCGGCGACTACGATGCCGAGCTGGTGATGATCGAGCCGCGCAATCTGTTCCCGGACAACATCGAGGTCGGCATGCAGTTCGAGCGTGGCACCGAAGAAGGTGAGGACGACATGCTGTACACCATCACCGACATCGCCGATGACAAGGTGGTGGTGGATGGCAATCATCCTCTGGCCGGCATGGCGCTGCTGTTTAGCTGCACCGTTGCCGACGTGCGCAAGGCCACCGCCGATGAGCTGGCCCACGGTCACACCCACGGCCCCGGCGGTCACCAACACTGACCCCGTGCTACTTCGACGGAAGGCGTTGCCGTCTGTCGAGGTGCCGAAAAAGTCCGCTTCCGGCAAGCAAGATCAGCCGCAGGCGGGCTTTTTCATTGATACTCCGCTAAGGTTAAAGGCCCTGCGGGGCTCAGTGTCTGCGCAACACCGTTTCACCTACTGCTATCCATGAATACCAATTTCGCCGCTGCGTCCTTCGACTGTCCCTTCGAGGAACTGTCCTATCTGATCGTCGACGATTCGGCCACCATGCGTGCCTGGCTGCGCACGGCCGTCGCCGATGCCGGCGGCAAGCAGATCGACCAGTCGATCAACTATAACGACGCCCTTTATCGCATTCGCACCCGCGGCGACTACGACGTGGTGCTTTGCGACTACTTCCTCTCGGACACCCGCGATGGCCAGCAACTGCTGGAGGAGGTGCGCCGTGCTCGGCTGCTGCCGCCCACCAGCGTCTGGTTGATGATCACCGGCGAGTCCTCCTACGAGCAGGTGGTGTCGGCGGCGGAGCTGGTGCCCGACGATTACCTGCTGAAGCCAATCACCCCGGCCCTGTTCAATGAGCGTTTGGCGAAGGCCTGGGACCGGCGGCAAACCCTCGGCGAAGCCAGCTCCCTGTTCGAGCAGGGGCAGTACGGTGCGGCCATGCAGTTGGCCCTGGAGACCCTGAAAAAGCGTCCGCGCTACGTCCAGGGTTTCCAGCGCCTGATCGGCGAATGTATGCTGCATGAAGAGCACTTTAGCGATGCCGTCGATTTCTACCGTGGCCTGCTGGCGGCCCAGGCCGATCTGCCCTGGGCCAAGCTGGGCCTGGCGAAGGCGGTGTTCCATCTGGACCGCGACGACGAGACCCGGACCATCCTGAACGAGTTGATGACCAGCACCCCGGACTACCTACAGGCCCATGACCTGATGGCCAAGGTCTACGAGCGCGAGGGCAACCTGGAAGCCACCAAGGAAATGCTCAAGACGGTGCTGAAGAAGAACCCCAAGGCCCTGGGGCGGCATCGCGAGGTGGTGCGGGTGGCGGTGGCGACCGGCGACGAGGCCAGTGCGGTGGAGGCCTACGAAATGATGCATACCCACGGCAAGGGTTCGAGCTTTCTCGCCCCGGGGGATTTCTGCGCCTATGCCGGCCTGCTGGCCAAATCTGCCGACAAGGGGGCGATCAAGAAACTGGAAGGCCTCTCCAACAACCTGCGCGACTACCACCGCGAGAACCCGGCCTTTTCCTTCTCGGATAAATCGGTGCGCTATTCGGCGGCACGACGTTCCGGCAATAACGAAGCTGCCAAAGCGGCCTACAAGGAAATGCAGGAGCAACGTGCCAAGTTGCAGGCGGATGGCGTTGAGCTCGACCGCGAGCAGACCATGACCATGCTCGATGCCGCGGTGGATGCCGGCGACAAGGAAACCTCGCTGAGCGTGGCGGCCGAGCTGTACTCCGACCATGTCGGCAATCAATCCATGGTCGGCCGCATCAACGAGTTGATGGCCCGCGGCGGGCTGCAGGAAAAGTCGGAAGAGCTGGTGCGCCTGGCCACCGAGCGCCTCAAGGAACTCAACCTGGGCGCAGTGCGCCTGGCCAATGAGGGCCGCATGCTGGAAGCGGTGGACGAGTTCATCCGCTTGGCCGATACCAACCGCAATATCGCGGTGATGCTGAATGCCGCCACCGCCATCGTCAAATACTTCGAGCAAATCCGCGATAGCGGCCGCAAGATGGATGCGCCGCTGAAAAAACGCTTCGCCAGCCGGCTGGAAAGCTACCTCAACTTCGTCCGCAGCCGCGATCCGGACAACGAGCGGCTGGAGCGGATCACCTCCGCCTGGCAGGCCATTCTCGGCGAGTAGTACTGGCGGCCGCTATTGCAGCGGCAAGCTGTGAGGCCAGGGGCGCTGATCGAAGCGGAACACCCTCGGATCGGCATCGTCCACCGCGCCGTGAATCCAGCCGAGGAAAGGCGCGCCGTAGGTTTCGATACGGATGAAGTTGGCAATCGGCTTGTGGGTCTTGCGCTCGGTCAGCGGCCGGTTGATCTGCACGTTGTGGGTGTCGCCGTGGGCCAGGGCCACTTGGCCGTCGAAGGCAGCGACCTCGTTGCGTAACCGGTCCATGAAGTCCTTGAAGCCGGGCTTGGTGGCGCCCTCGTTGTCGGCCTCGATGAAGGGGTTGGCCTGGATCGCCAGGAGCAGGCCACGCAGCTTCTTTTCCCGCGCCTGGCGGAAGGCCTCGCTCAGCCATAGGAGGTTGGCCTGGTTGCGCGGGCCGTATTCTTCGGTCTGGTTCACGTTGTTGCGGTCGCCGGGCATGTTGAGGGCGACGAACATCACGCCCGCCATCTCCCAACGCACGTTTTCCGGGTAGCCCGCCTGTCGCGTCAGCCGGATCGGACGTTGGCCCAGGCTCCTGTCGTCACGGTAGAAGGTGCGGCGCAGGAAGCCGAGCCGCTCCACCGCGTCGAAGCCGCCGCAGGCGGGGCGCGGGCAATCGGTCCATTCGTTGTCGCCGGGGACGTAGATCAGCGGCAGCGGCGCCGCTTGGAAGGCGCCGAGGATGTCGAGATACACCGCGTCGTCGCAGCGGCTGTGGCCGCTCTTGATGTCGCCGACGTGGATGGCAAAGGCCGACTCGTGCTGCGCTATGTCGTCCAGCATCAGGGGCAACTGAGTGCGCTCGAAATCGGAGTAGGGGGTGTCGCCGAATACGGCGAATTGCAGCACGGTTCTCGCCGTGGCCGAGGTGGTGGCGAGAACCAGCAGCAATGCGCAGACAGCTAGGCGCAAAGCTAGTCTCACTTCAGCATGCCCTTCAGCGCATAGAGCTTGTCCAGCGCCTCGCGCGGGGTCAGGGCGTCCGGGTCCAGGTCGGCCAGGGCGTCCACTACCGGATGGGGCTCGGGGCCGACGTCTTCCGGCACCGCGGCGAACAGGTCGGGCTGGGGGCCGGCGCCGATCTGGGCGTTTTCTAGCTGGGTCAGGCGGCGCTTGGCATCCCGCACCACGGCGCCGGGGATGCCGGCCAGGGCCGCCACCTGGATGCCATAGCTCTGCGAGGCCGGGCCTTCCTCCACCGCATGCATGAAGACGATGCGCTGGCCGTGCTCCACCGCGTCGAGGTGCACGTTGGCGCATTCGGGGTATTCGCCGGCCAGCCGCGTCAGCTCGAAGTAGTGGGTGGAGAACAGGGTCAGGGCGCGGTTCTTCTCGATCAGGTGGCGGGCGATGGCGAAGGCCAGGGCCAGGCCGTCGAAGGTCGAGGTGCCGCGGCCGATCTCGTCCATCAGCACCAGGGAGTT
>DATDMT010000221.1:0-19490 GCA_036518635.1 Rhodocyclaceae bacterium
CGTTGAGGTCGCCGCCGGCGAAATCCCGCGCCTTGATGCCGAGAATTTCCGCCAGGCGCGGGTTGGCCCGCAGCACGCGGCGGCCGCGGGTGAGGACGATGCCCACCGTGGCGCTGTCGAAAATCAGCTGCTGTTCGTCCAGGGCCTGGCGCAGTTGGGCCTCGGCGGCCTTCGCGGCGGAGATGTCCTCCACCATCCAGGCCGAGCCGGCGGCGCCGTTGCCCGGCTCGAAGGCGCGGCCGGAGAAGCGCACCCAGAACAGGCTGCCGTCGGCGCGCTGCATCTGCGCCTCGCCGCGGTGCTCGCGGCCGGCGGCGATATCCTCGTCGAAGGCGCGGATCGCCGCGGAAAACCGATCGTCGGAGGGGAACAGCCGATCCACCGGCTGGTCGATCAGGGCGCCGACGGCGTAACCGAACAGTTGCTCGAAAAAGGCGTTGCAGCGGGCGACCCGTTCGCTACGCACCACGGCGATGCCGATCAGGCTGGTGTCGAAGATGCCCAGCAGCTCGCGGGTCATCTTGTCCAGGGTGTCGCGCATCAGGTGGTCTTCGGTGACGTCCTCCATGATCCAGATGGTGCCCTCGCGGGGGCGCTCCGGATCCACCGCCTTGGCCGAGATGCGGCACCAGAACAGGCTGCCGTCGGCGCGCCGCATCGGCCGTTCGCCGCGATAGGCCTCGCCGGCGATCAGCACCGGCACGGCATCGTGGGCCATCTCGTCGTAGGCTTCCAGCGAGGGATGCAGATCGAGGCCGGAGATGCCGATGAACTCCTCCATCCGGTAGCCCCACATCCGCGCCGCCAGGGGGTTGGCCTGGACCACGTAGCGATTGCGGGTGAACAGGATGCCGACCGTGGCGTTTTCCAGAATCGCCCGCAGTTCGCGCACCGCGTGGTGCGTCAGGGCACTGCTGTGGGTCAGGACCGTAGCGCCCTCGGCCGCCGTGGCCGGGGATTTCCGCGACGGCGAATCCCCGATCACCGAGGCGCTTTCCCGCCGATACGGCGCAGCAGGGTCAGCACCGAGATCGAATCCTTCTCGCCCAGGCCCGCCCCCACCACACCGTTCATCAACTGGGCGAAGGCGGCGGCGATGGGCATCATCAGGCCGCCGCGATGGGCCTCGTCGAGGACGATACGCATGTCCTTCTGGTGCATCCAGGCCTTGAAGCCCGGTTCGAAGTTGCCGTCCAGCATGCGCTGGCCGTGGTTCTCCAGCACCCGGCTGTAGGCGAAGCCGCCGAGCAGGGCCTCGCGCACCTTGGCGAAGTCCACCCCCGACTGCTCGGCCAGGGTGATCGACTCGGCCACGGCAGCAATGCCGGCGGCCACCAGCACCTGGTTGCAGGCCTTGGCCACCTGGCCGGCGCCGATTTCGCCGATGCGATTGACGGTCTTGCCGACTGCGTTGAACAAGGGCAGCACCCGTTCGAAGACCTCGGCCTTGCCACCGGCCATGATGGTCAGCGTCGCCTCGATGGCGCCCTTCTCGCCGCCGGACACCGGCGCATCGACGAATTCGATGCCCTGGGTCGCCAAGCGGCTGCCGATGTCGCGGGCTGCGCTCGGGCCGATGGTACTCATGTCCACCACCACCAGGCCCGGCGCCGCGCCGGCGGCCAGGCCCTGCTCGCCGAAGGCCAGGGCGGCGACGTCGCTGCCGTCGGCCACCATGGTGATCACCACCTCCACCGCCGCGGCCAGCTCGGCCGGCGTGGCGTGGAGCTGGGCGCCGCTGTCGCGGAAAGGCACCAGGGACTCGGGGCGGCGCGCCCACAGATGCAGTTCGTGGCCGGCCTTTTGCAAATGCCCGGCCATCGGCCGACCCATCAAACCCAATCCGATGAAACCGACTCTCATGCCATCTCCTCGGCGATCGCCTTCTGGATCAGCGGCAGCAGATCGGCCGGCAGGCGCAGTGCGCCGGACAGGGCGAAGGCGCGGGCGGCGTCGGACATCTTCTTCCAGGTCTTGCGGATGATCAGCAGCCACTTGGCTTCGTCGTAATCCGGCTTCTGCGCGGCAAAGCCGGTCATGTAGTGCTCGATGAAGACCAGGGCGGCGACGTCCTCCACCAGTTGGGTGTCCGGGTTGTCGCGCAGGTTTTTCTTGTCGATGGCGGCGGCGGCGCGCGCCACGGTGGCCTCGTCGCAACCGGCCGCGCTCAGCAGTCGCGCCGCGGTCTCGGCGTGGAAGCGATAGAGCCCGGTACGCCACTGGAAATAGCCGGGCTTGGTCATCGGGAAATCGCTGCGCGGAATCTTCCAGCGCTGCACATGCTGGGCGCGTACCGCCAGCTTGATGGCATCGGCCGCGGCAGGAGCAAAGCGCGCCAACATCTCGCTCATGCGGCGCCCGTAGAGCAGCTCCTTAGGTACCGTCTCGGCCCCGTCCTGGTCGCTGTTGGGATCTTCCGCATTGGCGGCGTCGATCAACGCCAGCGCCTGCATCAAGGTGTCTACGGCCTTTTGCATGCTACCCCCATGATTAAGCTGCTGATTATAGCCATGCCACCCTGCATTGACGTGAGCTTAATCACGAGGCGAATCTCATGCGGCGCAGCACCAAATTGGCTCACCACCATCCCGCCGCGCACCATGCTGGTGGCCCAAATGCACGAAATTGCGCCATCCATGCGCCACTGCCGCTGGCGCGCCATTTGCTCATAGCCAACACCATGAACGCGACGAAATCCACCTGCTGTTATTGCGGCACCGGCTGCGGCCTGGTGATCGAACACGACGGCACCGCCATCACCGGGGTGCATGGCGACACCGACCACCCCGCCAACTTCGGCCGCCTCTGCACCAAGGGTTCCACCCTGCACTTGTCCAACTCGCCCGAGACGCGGGTGCTGCGCGCCCAGCAGCCGGAGCTGCGCCAGGACAAGGCGACGCCGCGCCAAGCCGTCGCCTGGGATGCCGCCCTCGACCACGCCGCCGACAAGTTCGCCGCGGCGATCCGCGAGCATGGCCCGGATAGCGTCGCCTTCTACATCTCCGGCCAATTGCTGACCGAGGACTACTACGTCTTCAACAAGCTGGCCAAGGGCCTGGTGGGCACCAACAACGTGGACAGCAATTCGCGCCTGTGCATGTCCAGCGCGGTGGTCGGCTACAAGCTGACCCTGGGTTCCGACGCCCAGCCCTGTTCCTATGAGGACATCGACCAGGCCGACGTGATCTTCATCACCGGCTCCAATACCGCCTACGCCCACCCCATCGTCTTCCGCCGCATCGAGGCGGCCAAGCAGGCCCGGCCGGAGATGCAGATCATCGTCGCCGACCCGCGCCGCACCGACACCGCCGAGCTGGCCGACCTCTACCTGCCGCTGCTGCCCGGCAGCGACATCGCCCTCTACAACGCGATGCTGCACGTGATGCTGTGGGAGAACCTGATCGACGAGGATTTCATCCGCGACCACACCGAAGGCTTCGACGCCCTGCGCGAAGCGGTGCGCGAGATGACTCCGGCCGCCGCCGCAGCGATCTGCGGCCTGCGGGCCGAGGACATCGTCAGCGCCGCGCGCCTGCTCGGCGCCCGCGGCAAGACCGCGCTGTCGCTGTGGTGTCAGGGCCTCAACCAGTCCAGCCACGGTGCCCACAACAACGCCGCGCTGATCCAGCTACACCTAGCCACCGGCAAGATCGGCAAGCCCGGCTGCGGCCCCTTCTCCCTCACCGGCCAGCCGAATGCCATGGGCGGCCGCGAGACCGGCGCCATGGCCAACCTGCTGTCGGGCCACCGCGATCTGGCCAATCCGGCCGACCGGGCCGAAGTCGCCCGCCTCTGGGGCGTGGACCGCGTGCCCGAGCAACCCGGCCTGAGCGCCGTCGAACTCTTCGACGCGGTCGCCGCCGGCCGCATCAAGGCGCTGTGGATCGCCTGCACCAATCCGGCGCAATCGATGCCCGACGCGGAAAAGGTGCATGCCGCCCTGGCCGCCTGCGACTTCGTCGTGGTCCAGGAAGCCTTTGCCCATACCGATACCACGGCCTATGCCGACCTGCTGCTGCCGGCCGCCGCCTGGGGTGAGAAGGAAGGCGTGGTGACCAATTCCGAGCGCCGCATCAGCCGCGTCCAGGCCGCCGTGCCGGCGCCCGGCGAGGCCCGCGCCGACTGGCGCATCGCCGCCGACTTCGCCCGCATCCTCGGCGCCAAGCTGGGCCGCGCCGAGCAGGCGGCACGGATGTTCGATTTCGCCAACGCCGAGGCGGTGTTCAACGAGCATCGCGCCACCACCGTCGGCCGCGACCTGGACATCGGCGGCCTCTCCTACGCCCTACTGGAATCCGCCGGGCCGCAGCAATGGCCCTTCCCCGCCGGCGCCAAGGTCGGAGCGGTGCGCCTCTACGGCGACGGCCGCTTCGCCACCGCCGACGGCCGCGCCAAGTTCGTCGCCACCCGCCACCAGCCGGTGGCCGAAGGCGTCGATGCCCGCTACCCGATCCGCCTGATCACCGGCCGCCTGCGCGACCAGTGGCACGGCATGAGCCGCACCGGCACCGTGGCGCGGCTGTTCAACCACGTCGCCGAACCGCAACTGGAACTCAACGCCACCGACCTGGAGCGGCGCGGCATCGCCGACGGCGAGCTGGTCAAGGTCAAGAGCCGGCGCGGCGCCTTCATCGCCCGCGCCAAGGCCACCGGCTCGATCCGCATCGGCCAGGCCTTCATGCCGATGCACTGGGGCGGCCAGTTCATGTCCGGGGTCGGCGCCAACGCCGTCACCCTGCCAGCCTTCGATCCCTACTCGAAGCAGCCGGAACTCAAGCACAGCGCCGTCGCCATCGAAAAATTCAATGCCGCCTGGCAACTGGTGGCCCTGCGCCGCTTCGGCCCCGGCCGCGGTGGCGACACCCTGGCCCTGCACGCAGCGATGCAGCCCTGGCTGGCCCGCTGCGACCACGCCACGCTGACCCTGATCGGCCGCGACGATCCGGTGCTGGTGTTCCGCGCCTGGTCCGCCCAGGCCTGGGACGACGCCACCCTGGAAGCCCTCGACGCGGCCCTCGGCATCGACGCCGAGCACCATGCGATCTTCTTCGCCGACGCCAAGCGCGGCATCGCCAAGCGCGCCCTGCTCGAAGGCGGCCTGCTCACAGGCGTCCGCCTGGCCGGCGAAACCCGCGCCACGGATTGGCTGAAGGACCTGATGGTGCAGGGCGCCTCGGCGCCGGAACTGCGCCGCTGGCTGCTCGCCCCGATCGCCCAGCCGCCAGCCGGCACCGTCAGCCGCGGCCGCGTGGTGTGCAACTGCTACGACGTTTCCGAAGACGAAATCCTCGGCGACGCCAAGGCCGGCCTGGATCTCTCCGCCCTACAGGACAAGCGCAAGTGCGGCACCTCCTGCGGCTCCTGCGTACCCGAGATCAAGCGCCTGCTGGCCGCCGGCCATAGCGCCCGCGCCGCGGCCTGAGCCGCGGCGCCAGCCACCGCCGCCACACTGACGCGGCAAGACACGGCAAGACACGGCAAGACACGGCACTGCGCAAGCGTGACGCGATAGTCACCATCACGCCCATACCCCGGAAAAACCTCCTCAATATTCAGGGTATTTTGGATTTCCCCAGGGAAAATCTCCTCGTCATTCATGCGGTCTTGTATAACTATCCGCCTGTCTTTAATCTTCAAATCTAAAGCATCGTCAGTGGCCGGGGGGAGATGGAAATAAATCGCATCGAAGCGCGCTTGGCAGCCCTCAATGCCTTGGTGGCCACCCCCGCTTTTGCCCCGCACGATCGCCTCGGTCGCCTGCTCGATTTCGGCTGCCAGGCATTCGGCATGACCATGAGCGTCGTCGCCAAGCTGGAGGACGGGCTGTTGCGGGTGCGCAGCGTGCATCCGGAGCGCGCCAAGCTGCGCAGCGGCGATGAAATCCAGATTGACAGCACCTTTTGCGAGCAGGCCCTGATCTCCGACCGGCCGCTGGCGATCCACCAGGCCAGCGGCAGCGAGTGGGCGCTGCATCCCTGCTTCAAGGGCTATGCGATGGAAGCCTATCTGGGGATGCGCATCCATGCCTCCGGCCGGGTCTGGGGCACCCTCAGCTTCTGGAACCGCAAGCCCCTGGCCCAGCCCTTCAGCGCCGACGACCTGCAGTTCATGGAACTGATCTCGCGCTGGATCGGCCTGCTGCTGGAACACGAAAACCAGCTCACCGAACTCGAAGCGCTCGGTGAATGGCACCACACCCTGCTCGACACCATCGACGTCGGCGTCGTCACCACCGACCTGGACGGCACCATCCGCAGCTTCAATACCTGCGCCGAACGGCTGCTGGCCTGCCATGCCGCCCAGGTGGTGGGCAAGGCCAACCTGCTGGATTTCCACGACCCGGCGGAAGTGGCCTCCCGCGCCGTGATCCTGAGCGAGGAACTCGGCGAGACCATCGCACCGAATTTCGACGTGCTGGCGGCGCGCGCCATGCAGGGCCTGCCGGACCGGGTGGAGTGGACCCTGGTGACGCGCAACGGCGAGCCCTTCCCCGGCCAGTTGTCGATGCACGCCCTGCACGACGACGGCAGCCACATCTCCGGCTACCTGGCGGTGCTCACCGATCTGCGCGAACACCGGATGCTGCAGGAGGCCTCGGCCCGCGCCCGCGAGAACGAACTGTCGCGGGCCCTGCTGCATGCCATCGGCGAGGGCGTGATCGGCGTCGAGGCCGACCATCCCTACCGCATCCGCTTCGTCAACTCGGTGGCGCAAAAACTCATCGGCGACAGCGAGGATGCGCTGCGCGGCCAGCGCCTCTGCGACTGCATCGAGCTGCTCGAAGCCAATGACGGCGACGACGGCGAAGCGGTGCGCGCCATGGCCGCCGGCTGGATGCACTGTGCCAGCGCCGGCTATCTGGAATGCCTGGTGCGCACGACGGGTCGCGGCGAGCCCTTCCCGGTGGCGCTGATGTTCACCCGCGTCGCCGACCGCCACGAAGCCCTGGCGGTGCTGACCATCCAGGACATCAGCGCGCGCAAGCGCTCGGAGCGGCGCCTGCTGCTGTCCGACAAGGTCTTCGAGTACGCCTCGGAGGCGATCCTGATCACCGACCCGGAGGGCGTGATCCTGCGGGTCAACCCGGCCTTCACCTGGCTCACCGGCTTTCGCCCGGACGAGGCGGTGGGCAGGAAGCCGAACATCCTCAAGTCCGGCAAGCACGACGACGCCTTCTACACCCAGCTCTGGCGCGACCTGATCGCCAACGGCCACTGGGAAGGGGAGGTCTGGGACAAGCGCAAGGACGGCAGCTTCTATCCGAAGTGGATCACCATCAACGCCGTGCAACAGCACGGCCACATCACCCATTACGTGGCCCTGTTCTCCGACATCACCGAGCGCAAGGAAAACGAGAACCGGGTGCACTTCCTCGCCAACCACGACCACCTGACCGGCCTGCCGAACCGGCGCATGCTCGAAGAGCGGGCGCTACGAGCCACCGGTAACGACCGCCGCCGCCCGCAGGCGATGGCCCTGCTGCTGCTCGACCTGGATCGCTTCAAGCTAGTGAACGACACCCTCGGCCACCACGTCGGCGACAAGCTGCTGATCGAGGTGGCGCGCCGCCTGACCGCCTGCGTCCGCACCAGCGACACGGTGGTGCGTGTCGGCGGCGACGAATTCGTCGTGCTGATCGAGGACATGGACGATCGCGAGACCATCGCCCACCTGGCCGACAAAGTGCAGGAGGCCCTCAGCCAGCCGGTGCTGGTGGAAGGCAACACCCTGCATACTCCGCCCAGCATCGGCATCGCCCTCTACCCCGACGACGGCAGCGACATCGAAACCCTGTTGCGCAATGCCGACACCGCCATGTATCGGGTGAAGACCAACGGCCGCAACGGCTGGGCCTTTTTCACCGCGGCGATGACCGAGGAGGTGCGCGAACGCCTGTCCCTCGAAGCCGACCTGCGCCGCGCCCTGCCCAACCGGGAGCTGCTGCTGCACTTCCAGCCCCAATTCGACCAGGGCCGCATCACTGCCACCTGGGAAGCCCTGCTGCGCTGGAACCATCCGCAACTGGGCCTGCTGCCGCCGGAGCGCTTCATCGCCCTGGCGGAGGAAACCGGCCTGATCGTCCCCATCGGCCATTGGGTGCTGCGCGAAGCCTGCCGCACCCTCAAGGATTGGGAAGCCCAGGGCATGGGTCTCTGCCGCGTCGCGGTAAACCTGTCGGCGCGCCAATTCGGCACCCCGCATCTGCTCGACAGCATCCGCGACGCCCTGCGCGATTTTCAATTGCAGCCGGAGCAACTGGAACTGGAAATCACCGAGAGCCTGCTGATGGATCGCGGTGAAGCCACCCTGGGCACCCTGAAGGCCCTCAAGGAAATCGGCGTCAGCCTGACCCTGGACGACTTCGGCACCGGCTACTCCTCCCTCGGCTATCTCAAGTCCTTCTGCGTGGACCGGCTGAAGATCGACCGCAGCTTCGTCCGCGACATCGAGCAGGACCCGGAGGACGCCGCCATCGTCAAGGCGGTGATCTCCCTGGCCCAGGCGCTCAATCTCGAAGTGGTCGCCGAAGGCGTCGAAACCGAGAATCAACGCAGCTTCCTGCGGGCGCAGGGTTGCCACACCACTCAGGGCTTCCTCGACGCCCGCCCCATGCCGGCCCATTCGGTGGCAGAGTACCTGGCAAGGCGCCCCACCTGACGCGCATGCTTTCCGTGAGCACCCGCCGTCCATGAAAGGGCGCAGGGCATAAACACCCGCCCCCTCCCGTCCTCCCCCTCACGGGGGAGGCGATTAAACGGCTCGCTACGCTCGATATCACCTGGTGCATTATTCAAACTCTTTCACGCTAGACCGGGTTCATGATCGCAAGTACGCAATTTCGACGGCTGATCGTTGCCGGCTTCACGCTCGGCAGCTTGCTGGTCTGCGGCCTGGCGGCCTATTCGCTGAATAACAGTAGCCAAGACCGGCTGCACCAGGCGACGGTGGAAACCCAGAACATCGCGCTGGTGGTGGACCAGGCGGTCTCCTTCAGCCTGCGCCGCATCGATCTGGTGCTCCACACCACCGCCGACGAACTGGAACGCCAGCAACGCGCCGGGGGCGTCCGGCCGAAGGAGATGAACGCCTTCCTCGACCGCCTGCAACAACGCCTGCCCGAGGTGGACGGCATTCGGATTACCGATGCCCGGGGTGTCGTCATCCTCGGCCCCGGGGTGGAACCGGCCCATCCCGTCAGCCTGGGCGACCGCAACTACTTCCAGCGCCTGAAGAGCAGCCCCGACGCGAGCCTGCAGGTCTCCGATCCGATCTTCGGCCGTTTGGTAAAGAAGTGGGTGGTCACCTTCGCCCGCCGCTACAACCATCCGGACGGAACCTTCGCCGGCATCATCTCCGCGCCGGTCACCCTGGACTATCTGTCCGGCCTGCTCTCCGGCCTCAATCTCGGCCCCCAGGGCGCCATCATCCTGCGCAAGGACGACATGAGCATGCTGGTGCGCCAGCCGCCCTTCGCCGCGCCGCGCGGCAACGAGCCGGGCAACAAGCTGGTCTCCCCCGAGTTGACGGAAATCGTCCGCTCCGGCGTGGCCCACACCAGCTACACCACGGTGGTGCCCGCCGACGGTATCGAGCGCATCGTCAGCTTCCGCCGCCTGGGCAGCGCGCCGATGATCGTCACCGTCTCCGTCGGCCGCGAAGCCTATCTCGCCAGTTGGCGCGCCGAGGCCTACAAGACCGGCGCCATCGTCCTGCTGTTCCTGCTCCTCTCCCTGTTCTCGGCGCGCCTGCTGATCCGCGCCATGGAACAGGCGGCCGACGAAAGCCTGCGCAACCGGCTCTACCTGCAACGCGCCAGCGACGGCATCCACATTCTCGACGGGCATGGCAACGTCGTCGAAGCCAACGAGCAGTTCTGCGCCATGCTCGGCTACCCGCGTGAGGAAGTCATCGGCATGTGCGTCACCCAGTGGGACGCCCGATGGGATGCGCAAACCCTGCTCGGCGAAATCATTCCGCGCAATCTGCAGCAGGAAGGCAGCGCCACCTTCGAAACCCTCCATCGGCGCCGCAATGGCACGATCTTCGAAGTCGAGATCAGCGCCACCAGCTTCGCCTCCGGCGGCCAGCGCTACATCTACGCCGCCTCGCGCGACATCACCCAGCGCAAGCTCGACGAGAAGCAGTTGCGCCTCGGCGCCGCGGTGCTGCGCAGCACCCGCGAAGGCGTGGTGATCACCGACCTGCACGGCATCATCCAGGCGATCAATCCCGCGTTCACCCAGATCACCGGCTATACCGAAGCCGATGCCGTCGGCCGCAGCAACAGCATCCTCAAGTCCAACCGGCAGGACCGCACCTTCTACCAGAACCTCTGGCACGCATTGAAGGAGGTGGGACATTGGCAGGGCGAGATCTGGAATCGGCGCCGCGACGGCGACGTCTATCCGCAACTGCTGACCATCAGCACCGTCTGCGACGAAAACGGCCAGCCCACCAACTACGTCGGCGTGTTCACCGACATCAGCCAGCTCAAGGCCTCCGAGGCGGAACTCAAGCACCTGGCCCACCACGACGCCCTGACCGGCCTGCCCAACCGCATGTTGCTGCTGTCGCGGCTGGATCACGCCCTGACCATCGCCCAGCGCAGCGGCAAGCACGGCGCCGTGCTGTTCATCGACCTGGACCGATTCAAGGACGTGAACGACAGCCTCGGCCACCCCGCCGGCGACGAACTGCTGCAATTGGTGACGCGGCGCTTCAAGGAGCGCCTGCGCGACTCCGACACCCTGGCGCGGCTCGGCGGCGACGAGTTCGTCGTGCTGCTGGAGGAGATTGCGGCGCCGGACGATGCGGCGGAGGTGGCAACGCAATTGATCGAGCAATTGCGCGAGCCCTTCAATCTCCACGGCGAGCACACCGTCTATCTCGGCTGCAGCATCGGCATCGCCCTCTACCCGGAAGACGCCGCGGATACGCATTCGCTGATCCAGTACGCCGACACCGCCCTGTATCAATCGAAGAACCGCGGCCGCGGCACCTTCCACTTCTACACCGAGTCGATGGGCGCCCTGGCGACCCAGCGGATGGCCATGGAATCGGCCCTGCGCCGCGCCCTCGAAGGCGGCGAGCTGATCCTCCACTACCAACCGCTGATGGCGCTGGAAGGCGGCCAGGCGGTCGGCGCCGAAGCCCTGGTGCGCTGGCAGCCGCCGCAGGGCGAGATGGTGCCGCCGGACCGTTTCATTCCACTCGCCGAAGACACCGGGCTGATCGTGCCCCTCGGCAACTGGGTGCTGCGCACGGCCTGTACCCAGGCCTGCGCCTGGCGCGCCGCGGGCATCCCGCTGCAGACCATTGCCGTCAATGTCTCGCCGCGCCAGCTCAGCCAGGGAAGTTTTGCCGAAGAGGTGGCCGCCGCCCTGGCCGAATCCGGCTTGCCGCCGGAAGTGCTGGAGCTGGAACTGACCGAGGGCGCGCTGATGGAACAGGGCGCCGAGGCCGAGGCCCGGCTGGAAGCCTTGAAGGCCCTCGGCGTGCGCCTCGCCATCGACGACTTCGGCACCGGCTATTCCTCGCTGGCCTACCTGAAGCGCCTGCCGATCGACAAGCTGAAGATCGACCGCAGCTTCGTCCGCGACGTGCCCCAGGACAGCGCCGACATGGAGATCGTCGCGACCATCATCGCCATGGCCAAGAACCTGCACCTGGAGGTGCTGGCCGAGGGCATCGAGAGCGAGGTGCAACTGCAGTTCCTGCGCACCCGCGCCTGCGACCTGGGCCAGGGCTATCTGTTCAGCAAGCCTTTGGCGCCCGTGAACTTCCAGCGCTGGTGGCAAGAAAACGGCTCCTGAACGGAGCCGTTTTTCCTACTGCCAAACACCGCGGCGAATCACCCCAGCGCCAGCCAGACCAGCGAGTCCTCGACCTTGACCTTGATGGTCTTGGCGCAGCCCTTGTCCGGCGCCTGGGCCTCGCCGGTCTGCAGGTCGATCTTCCAGGAATGCAGCGGGCAGGTCACGGTATTGCCGTGGACGATGCCTTGCGACAGCGGGCCGCCCTTGTGCGGGCATTTGTCGTGCAGGGCATAGACGCTGTCGTCGGCCAGGCGGAACACCGCCAGCTTGCCGGCCGGCGAGGCCACCACCCGGCTGCCCAGGCGGGGAATCTCGTCCAGCGAGCAAAGACGCTTCCACACCGGGGTGACGTCCAGTTCCACATTCGCTTCCATGATCAAATCTCCAGAGTTTCGTAGTCGCGGCGCACCAGCGGTTTTTCCACCGCCTCCAGCCACGGATCTTCATAACCCTGCAGGGCGAACAACATGCGCTCGTACAGGGCCTTGCGATTTTCCGCATCCTCCACCACCAGCTTCTTGACGTGGTCGAGGCCGACCCGGGCGAGATAGTGGCAGGTGCGCTCCAGGTAGTAGCCTTCTTCGCGGTAGAGCTGAAGGAAGGCGGCAGAGTATTCCTTCACCTCTTCGTCGTCCTTGACCTTGCAAAGGAACTCGGCGACTTCCGTCTTGATGCCGCCGTTGCCGCCGACATACAGCTCGTAGCCGGAATCGACGCCGATGATGCCGACGTCCTTGATGCCGGATTCGGCGCAGTTGCGCGGGCAGCCGGAAACCGCCAGCTTGACCTTGTGCGGCGACCACATGCCGAACAGCATCTTTTCCAGCTTGACCCCCATGTCCATCGAACGCTGGGTGCCGAAGCGGCAGTGCTCGGCGCCGACGCAGGTCTTCACCGTGCGCAGGCTCTTGCCGTAGGCGTGGCCGGAGCCCATGCCGGCCTTGGCCAGGTCGGCCCACATCTTCGGCAGGTCGTCCTTCTTCACGCCGAGTAAGTCGATGCGCTGGCCGCCGGTGACCTTGACCGTCGGCACCTGGTACTTCTCGGCGACGTCGGCGATGGCACGCAGCTCGTCGGGGGTGGTCAGGCCGCCCCACATCCGCGGCACCACCGAATAGGTGCCGTCCTTCTGGATGTTGGCGTGGGCACGCTCGTTGATGAAGCGGCTCTGCTGGTCGTCCTGGGCCTCGTGGGGCCAGGTGGAGATCAGGTAGTAATTGATGGCCGGGCGGCAGGTGGCGCAGCCGTTGGGGGTCTTCCATTCCATCGCGTGCATCACTTCCGGAACGGAGAGCAGCTTGCGCTCGCGGATCACGCGGCGCACCTCGCCGTGGGAATCGTCGGTGCAGGCGCAGATCGCCTTGTCCTTGCTGTCGGTGGGCTGGTAGGCGCCGCCGACGGTGGAGGCCAGGATCTGCTCCACCAGGCCGGTACAGGAGCCGCAGGAGGAGGAGGCCTTGGTGTGCTTGCGCACGTCGTCCAGGGTGAATAGGCCGTGCTCCTTGATGGCCTTGACGATGGTGCCCTTGCAGACGCCGTTGCAACCGCAGACCTCGGCCTCGTCCGGCATTGCCGCGGCCTTGCTCTGGCCCTGGTGGCCGCCGTCGCCCATGTGGTTCTGGCCGAAGACGATGTGGTCGCGGATTTCGGCGATCGGCTGCTTGTCGCGCAGCAACTGGAAGTACCAGGCGCCGTCGGCGGTATCGCCGTACATCACGGCGCCCACCAGCTTGTCGTCCTTGACGCAGAGCTTCTTGTAGACGCCGCCGGCCGGATCGTGCAGGACGATTTCCTCGACGCCATCGCCGCCCATGAAGTCGCCGGCAGAGAACAGATCAACGCCGGTGACCTTGAGCTTGGTCGAGGTGACCGAGCCCCGGTAGAGGCCGATGCCGTACATCGCCAGGTGGTTGGCGCAGACCTTGGCCTGCTCGAACAGCGGCGCCACCAAACCGTAGGCGATGCCGCGGTGGTTGGCGCACTCGCCGACGGCGTAGATGCGCGGGTCATAGGTCTGCATCGTGTCGTTCACCACGACACCGCGGGTGCAGTGGATGCCGGCGGCTTCGGCCAGGGCGTAGTTGGGGCGGATGCCGGCGGCCATCACCACCAGGTCGGCGGGGATGGTCTCGCCATCCTTGAACTTGACCGCGCAGACGCGGCCGCTTTCGCCCTTGACCAGCTCGGCGGTCTGCTTCGCCAGCTTGAACTGCAGGCCCTTTTCTTCCAGGGACTTCATCAGCAGGTCGGCGCCGATCCGGTCCAGTTGGCGCTCCATGATCCAGTCGGCGAGGTGCACCACGGTGACTTGCATGCCGCGCAACTGCAGGCCGTTGGCGGCTTCCAGGCCCAGGAGGCCGCCGCCGATCACCACCGCGTGCTTGTACTGGCGCGCGGTCTCGATCATGGTCTCGGTGTCGGCGATGTCGCGGTAGGCGATCACGCCCGGCAGGTCATGGCCCGGCACCGGCGGGATGAAGGGCAGCGAACCGGTGGCCAGCAGCAGGCGGTCGTACTCGGCCTCGGTGCCGTCGTCGGCGATCACCTTGCGCTTGATCCGGTCGATCTTGCTGACCTTCTTGCCGGTGTGCAGCTTGACCTGGTTGTCCTTGTACCAGTCGAGGTCGTTGAGGACGATGTCCTTCAGGGTCATCTCGCCGGCCAGCACCGGCGACAGCAGGATGCGGTTGTAGTTGGGGTGCGGCTCGGCACCGAACACGGTGATGTCGTACATGTCCGGAGCGATCTTGATCAGCTCTTCCAGGGTGCGCACCCCGGCCATGCCGTTGCCGACGAGAACCAGTTTGAGTTTTTTCATCGCCATCCTCTCTGCTGCATGCCGCGCGGCGCGCGGCGGAAAACAAAATGGCGTCACATCGGAGAACCGGATTGCTCGTGGTTGCTCCCATGGACGCCGTTATCCAAATCGTTGCCAGATCGCCGTTGACCTGCTGCTTGCCTCTAGCTTTGCAAAGCCTGTGCCATGCCTCGAAATTCGAGCAAGAGCCGCTGCTGGCGCGGGTTTCAGGCGATAGTCGAAAAACTTCCGAAAAATCCGCCGCGCACTACCGCGGTGCAACACCGGGCATCGGGCACCGTGTTGGCCCTTGGCGACAGAATTTGTAGGGCCGATTGCCCTCAGCGCACCAGCAGCAGCCAGAGCAGGAAGATGTTGAGGGTCAGCGAGCCGACCGCCAGCAGACGCAGGCCGAAGTAGGGCACGCGCTGCGCCAGGGGCATCCGCCGCGGCATGCGCAACGGCCGATGGGCGCCGTATTCGAGGGCGACGAGGAATTCCTCGGCAGTCTCGAAGCGGTCCTTGCGGTCCCGCGCCACCGCCTTCAGCAGCACCGCCTCGAGCCACTGCGGGATGTCCGGGCGCCAGCGGGTCGGCGACACCGGGTCGCCGAAGCGCGGATGCTGGAAGGGCTCGATCTCGCCATAGGGATATTTGCGCGTCAGCAGTTCGTAGAGGGTGACGCCGACCGCGTAGAGGTCGGAGGAATGGGAGGCCGGCACGCCGGCGAACAACTCCGGCGCCATGTAGGAGGGCGTGCCCGGATTGTTGATCTCCTGGAAGTCCACGCCATCCGAGGCCGCCACGCCGAGGTCGAGGATGCGCAGGGTGCCGCCCTGCTCCAGCAGCACGTTGTCCGGCTTGATGTCGCGATGCACGACACCGAGCCGGTGCAGGGTCGCCACCGCACGCAGCAGGTCGATGCCGATGCGGCTGGCGTCGGCCATGTTGAAGCGGTGGCCGCGGGCCAGCATCGCCTTCAGCGTGGCGCCCTCGTGCCAGGACAGCAGGTAATACAGATGGGCCCGCGCCGGATGGCTGTAGACCTGGGGAAAGGCGCCGTCGCCGACCCGCCGCGCCAGCCATTCCTCGTAGAGCAGGGCATTGCGCGCCTCCTCGTCGGCGGCCTCAGGGCGCAGGGTCTTCAAGGTCAGGCGGCTGCCGCGGGCCGGATCGAGCACCCGGTAGAGCAGGGTCACCCGCGATTCGTGCACCACCTCCTGCACCAGCAGGCCGTCGATTTCCTGGCCCGGCTTCAGCGGCGGCGGCAGCGGCAGACGGGCGCCTTCGGAAAGGCGGTCGCGCAGGCTGGCTTCGGGCACCGCATCGACCCGCAGCACCAGGGCCGTGCAGTTGTCCTGGGCGCCGCCGCGTACCGCGTCCATCGCCAGATTGGCGGCTGCCGTGTCGGGATCGGCCTGGCGCCGCAGGGTCTCGGCGATGGCCTTGTCGCCCAGGGTGCTCCAGACACCGTCGCTGCAGAGCATGAAGACGTCGCCGGCGAGCAGTTCGCCCTCGTCCTGATCCAGCGCCAGATGGCGGTCGAGGCCGACCGCGCGCTTCAGCACATGGCGCATCTCCGGGTGATCCCAGACATGATCGCGGGTCAGGCAGATCAGCTCGCCATCGCGCAGGCGATACAGCCGGCTGTCGCCGACATGGGCCAGGTGCCAGCGGTTGCCGCGCAGCACCAGGGCGCAGAGGGTGGTCGCCATGCCCGCCATCTCGCGGCGGGCGGCACCCTGGCCGATGATCCAGTCGTTGAGGGAGGCCACCACCACATCGATGGACTTGGCCACACCCCAGGTATCGGGGGTGGCGTAGTAGTCGGAGAGCAGGCCGCGCACCGTGTATTCGGCGGCCTCGCGCCCGGCAGCACCGCCGCCGACGCCGTCGGCCACCGCGGCCAGCACGCCCTTGGTTTCCAGCTCCTCACCCTCGGGGGTGACCAGGCCGCAGAAATCCTCGTTACGTGGCCGCGGCCCGGTCTGCGACGAATAGCCGGCGGCGACTTTGAGCGTGCTCATCGATCAATCCTTTGAATGGAACTACCCCAAAGACACAGAGGGCACAGCGGCACGAAGCGCACAGCGGCCAGGACATCGAAAGGAGGGATCGATGCCTGGCCGTTCTTCGTGCCCCTGAGCCTCTGTGTCTTGCGCGGCCCGGGGTGGGCAGATGCTTAGATCTTCGCCGTGGTCATCGCCGAAGAGCCCCAGGTGGTGCGCCAGCGCGACTTTACGCCGGTCAGGCCGGCCAGGGCCAGCACTGCCAGGCCGGCGAAGATCAGGAAGCCGATCTGGTAGGAGCCGGTCATCTGCTTGATGAAGCCGAGGCTGGACGCCAGATAGAAACCGCCGATGCCGCCGGCCATGCCGACCAGGCCGGTCATCACGCCGATCTCCTTGCGGAAACGCTGCGGCACCAACTGGAACACGGAACCGTTGCCGGTGCCCAGCGCCAGCATGGCGACGACGAAGCCGGCCAGGGCCACCCACACGGACTCCACGCCGAAGGAAACGAAGGCCAGGGCGGCGGCGGCGACGATGTACATCAGCGACAGGCTCTTGACGCCGCCGACCCGGTCGGCGACGTTGCCGCCGATGGGGCGCATCACCGAGCCGGCGAAGACGCAGGCGGCGGTGAAGAAGCCGGCGGTCTTGGCGTCGAGGCCGTACTGGGTGTTGAAGTAGATGGTCAGCGAGGAGGCCAGGCCGACGAAGCCGCCGAAGGTCACCGAGTAGAAGAACATGAACCACCAGGCGTCCTTGTCCTTCAGCACCTGGATGTAGTCGTTCAGGGTCTTGGGCGGCGGCGCGTTGGGCGCATCCTTGGCGACGAACAGGTAGAAGACGAAGACCAGGCCCAGGGGGATCAGCGCCAGGCCGAAGACGTTGGTCCAGCCGTAGGCGGCAGCCAGGGACGGCGCGAACAGGGCGGCGAAGGCGGTGCCGGAATTGCCGGCGCCGGCGATGCCCATCGCAGTCCCTTGATGCTCCGGCGGATACCAGCGCGAGGCCAGCGGCAGGGCGACGGCGAAGGAGGCCCCGGCGACGCCGAGGAAGGCGCCCATCACCAGGGTCTGCTCATAGGAGTGGAGGCCGAACTGCCAGGCGACGAAAAGGGCGCCCATGACGATGATCTGGCCGATGGCGCCGGAAATCTTCGGGCCGATCTGGTCCACCATCATGCCCATGATGAATCGCAGCAGGGCGCCGGCCAGCACCGGGGTGGCGACCATGAAGCCCTTCTGCGCCGCGGTCAGGTGCAGGTCGGCGGCGATCTGCACGCCGAGCGGGCCGAGCAGCACCCAGACCATGAAGGCCAGGTCGAAATACAAGAAGGCCGCCAGCAGCGTGGGCGTGTGGCCGGCCTTGAGAAAGGCTTTGCGATCCATGGAAAAACTCCTCAACAAAAAAACAAAAAAGGACGCCAATCCACCTCCCGTGAGAGAAGCAGCTTGGCGTCCTTGCCAGATTCAAATTTGCGCGACGACATTGCCGCGCGGTACATCACTACCCGGCCCACCCCGCAGGGCGGGCCGGCGGCCGATCAAGCGGCCTTTTTCAACTGCTTGCGGTAGAGGAAGTCGAGCACTGCGGCGCGGTACTCGCCGTACTGTTTGTCCTCCGCCAGGGCCAGGCGTTCCCGCGGCCAGGGCAGCTTGACTTCGAGAATCTCGCCGATGGTGGCGGCGGGGCCGTTGGTCAGCATCACGATGCGGTCGGAGAGCAGCACCGCCTCGTCCACATCGTGGGTCACCATCACCACCGTGGCGCCGGTGTTCTCCATCACCTTGACCAGCTCGTCCTGCAGGCTGGCGCGGGTCAGGGCATCGAGGGCGCCGAAGGGCTCGTCCATCAGCAGGATCTTCGGCTCCATGGCGAAGGCGCGGGCGATACCGACGCGCTGCTTCATGCCGCCGGAGACCTCGTGGGGGTACTTGTCCATGGCGTGGTCCATGTGCACCAGTTCCAGCGCCGCCTGGGTCCGCACCTTGAGCTTGGCCTTGCCTTCCTTGGCGCCGAAAACCCGCTCCACCGCCAGGTAGACGTTCTCGAAGCAGGTCAGCCAAGGCAGCAGGCTGTGGTTCTGGAACACCACCGCCCGCTCCGGGCCGGGGCCGGAGATTTCCCGGCCGTCGCACAGCAGCACGCCGGTGGTGGGCTTGGTGAGGCCGGCGATCAGGTTCAGCAGGGTGCTCTTGCCGCAGCCGGAGTGGCCGATCAGGGAGACCACCTCGCCTTCGCGGATCTCCAGGTTCACATCGCGCAGGGCGACGAAGCGGCCTTGCTTGGTGTCGAAGGCTTGGGCGACGTTTTCGATCTTGACCAGGGGTTTCATGATGGACTCCCGTTACATAACAGCCGCAACGCGGCTCTGAAAGTTCCCCTCTCCTGCGGGAGAGGGGCTGGGGGTGAGGGGGCTGAGGGCAATGCGTCTCCCCCTCACCCTGTCCCTCTCCCACGAGGGGAGAGGGAACCTGCTACGTTCGACTGTTCCCATTGCGGCCACCGTCAGCGGGTTTCGTAGGTGAAGCGCTTGGCGATCATCAGCAGGCAGTACTCCAGCAGCAGGCCGACGGCGCCGATGACGAAGATGGCGATGACGATGTGGTCCACCTTCAGGTTGTTCCACTCGTCCCAGACCCAGAAGCCGATGCCGACGCCGCCGGTGAGCATTTCCGCGGCGACGATCACCAGCCAGGCGGTGCCGATCGAGAGGCGGATGCCGGTCAGCATGTAGGGCAGCACGGCGGGCAGCAGGATCTTGGTGGCGATCTTGGTTTCCGACAGGTTCAGCACCCGGGCCACGTTCAGGTAGTCCTGGGGCACGCGGCGCACGCCCTCGGCGGTGTTGAGGATCATCGGCCAGAT
>DATDMT010000222.1:0-10696 GCA_036518635.1 Rhodocyclaceae bacterium
ACCGGCAGCAACGGCAAGACCACGGTGAAGGAAATGTGCGCCGCGATCCTGCGCGCCCACTATGGCGAGGACGCCGTGCTGGCCACCGCCGGCAACCTCAACAACGACATCGGCCTGCCGCTGACCCTGCTGCGCCTGCGCCCCCAGCACCGCGCCGCGGTGATCGAGATCGGCATGAACCATCCTGGCGAAACCGCTGAGTTGGCGGTCATCGCTGCGCCTACCGTGGGCCTGATCAACAATGCCCAGCGCGAGCACCAGGAATTCATGAAGACCGTCGCCGCCGTCGCCGAGGAGCATGCCGCGCTGCTGGCGGCATTGCCGCCGGACGGCATCGCGGTGATCAATGCCGACGATGAGTATGCCGACGTCTGGCGCCGCGCCGCCGCCGGCCGGCCCCTGCTCGGTTTTGGCATCGATGGCGCCTGCGAGGTGCACGGCCGTTTCTACGAACGCGGCCTCGGCGGCCGGCTGGATATCGCCACGCCGCTGGGTACCGTGGTCAGCGCCCTGGAACTGCCGGGCCGCCACAACGCGCGCAACGCCTGCGCCGCCGTCGCGGCGACCCAGGCCGCCGGCGCCGCGCTGGAATCCGCCGAGCGCGGCTTGAGCAGCTTCGGCGGCGTGCGTGGTCGCCTGCAACGCAAGGAAGGCCTGCATGGCGCCCTGGTAATCGACGACACCTACAACGCCAATCCGGATTCGATGCGCGCCGCGGTGGACGTGCTGGCAGCCCTGCCGGGCAAGCGCGTGTTCGTCATCGGCGACATGGGCGAGGTCGGCGACGCCGGCGGCCAGTACCACGATGAACTCGGCGGTTACGCCAAAAGCATGGGCCTGGACCGGCTGCTCTGCCTGGGCGAACTGTCGCCCGCCGCCGCCCACACCTTCGGCGAGGGCGGCAGCCACTACAGCCGGCTGGACGATTTGATCCGCGCCCTCAAGCCGGAATTGGACGAACGCACCACGGTCCTGGTCAAGGGCTCCCGCTTCATGCGCATGGAGCGCGTGGTGGATGCCATCGCCGTGACACAGAACGGAGAAAAGAATGCTGCTTGAAATCTCCAAATGGCTGGCGCTGGACGTCCGCGCCTTTGCCGTCTTCAACTACATCACCCTGCGCGCCGTGCTGGCGACGATGACCGCGCTGACGATTTCCTTCGTCGCCGGCCCCGCCTTCATCCGCTGGCTGGCCATGAAAAAGATCGGCCAGTCGGTGCGCAGCGACGGCCCGCAAACCCACCTCGCCAAGTCCGGTACGCCGACCATGGGCGGCGGCCTGATCCTGATCTCCCTCGGCGTTGCCACCCTGATGTGGGCCGACCTCTCCAATCGCTTCATCTGGATCGTGCTGATCGTCACCCTGGGCTACGGTGCTGTCGGCTGGGTGGATGATTGGCGCAAGGTGGTCTACCGCAATCCGGACGGCCTCTCGGCCCGCTCCAAGTTCTTCTGGCAGTCGGTGATCGGCATCGTCGCCGCGATCTACATCGTCTTCTCGATCTCGGCGCCGAACAACGAGAAGGTGGTCCAGTTGTTCTTCCAGTGGCTGGTCAGCGGCGGCACCCTGGAGCTGCCGGACAAGGCCGACCTGATCGTGCCCTTCTTCAAGACCGTGTCCTACCCGCTGGGCGTTTCCGGTTTCATGGTGTTGACCTATCTGGTGATCGTCGGCACCAGCAACGCGGTGAACCTGACCGACGGCCTCGACGGCCTGGCGATCATGCCCACCGTGCTGGTCGGTTCGGCCCTCGGCATCTTCGCCTACGTGGCCGGCCATGCGGTGTTCTCCAAATACCTGCTGCTGCCCTACATCCCCGGCGCTGGCGAACTCACCGTGTTCTGCGGCGCCCTGGCTGGCGCCGGCCTCGGTTTCCTCTGGTTCAACGCCTATCCGGCCGAAGTGTTCATGGGTGACGTCGGTGCCCTGGCCCTTGGCGGCGCCCTGGGCACGGTGGCGGTGATCGTCCGCCAGGAGATCGTGCTGTTCATCATGGGCGGCGTTTTCGTCGTCGAGACCCTGTCGGTGATGCTGCAGGTGGGTTGGTTCAAGTACACCAAGAAGCGTTACGGCCAGGGCCGCCGCATCCTGCGCATGGCGCCGCTGCACCACCATTTCGAACACACCGGCTGGAAGGAAACCCAGGTGGTGGTGCGCTTCTGGATCATCACCATCCTGCTGGTGCTGTTCGGCCTGTCCACCCTGAAGATTCGTTGATGGAACTGCGCGGCAAACTGGTCCTCGTTCTCGGCCTCGGCGAATCCGGCCTGGCCATGGCGCGCTGGTGCGAGCGCCGCGGCGCTCGCGTGCGCGTCGCCGACACCCGCCCGGCGCCGCCCTACCTCGACGTGCTGCGCACCGCGGCCGGCGGCGCCGAATTTCGCGTCTCGGATTTCAACGAGAAGTTCGACAAGAGCCTGCTCGCCGGCATCGATCTGGTGGCGCTGTCCCCCGGTCTCTCCGGCGGCATGATGGCGGTGATCCATGCCCGCGCCGCCGGCCTGCCGGTGGTCGGGGAGATCGAGCTGTTCGCTTGGGGCCTGCGCGACCTGGGCCTGCGCCACACTAGCCGGGTGCTGGCGATTACCGGCACCAACGGCAAGACCACCACCACCGCGCTGACCGCCCACCTCTGCAGTGCCCGCGGCGTGCCGGCCCTGGCCTGCGGCAACATCTCGCCGGCGGCGCTGACCGCCTTGATGGACGCCCAGGACGAGGGCCGCCTGCCGCGAGTCTGGGTGCTGGAGCTGTCCAGCTTCCAGCTAGAAACCCTGGAGAGCCTGTGCCCCGACGCGGCGACGGTGCTGAACGTCAGCGACGACCACCTGGACCGCTATATCGATCTCGACGAATATGCCGAGGTCAAGTCGCGAATCTTCATCGGCGAGGGCGTCCAGGTGCTGAATCGGGATGACGCCCGGGTCAAACGCATGGCCCGCGACATGCGCAGCATCATCAGCTTCGGCCTCGACGCGCCGGCTGACGAGGAGGATTTCGGCCTGCGCGTCAATCGCGGCGAACCGTGGATCGTCCAGGGCGACCAGTTCCTTCTGCCGGTGTCGGCCCTGCCGATGGCCGGCCTGCACAACGCCGCCAACGCGATGGCGGCCCTGGCCCTGTGCGACGCGGTGGATTTCGATCCGGTGTCGATGCTGCCCGGCCTGCGCAGCTTTAAGGGGCTGCCGCACCGGGTGGAGAAGGTGGACGACTTCGGCGGCATCGACTGGTACGACGACTCCAAGGGCACCAATGTCGGCGCCACCCTGGCGGCGATCAACGGCCTGGGGCCGACGCTGAACGCCAAGGCCGGGGCGAAGATCGTGCTGATCCTTGGGGGCGATGGCAAGGGCCAGGATTTCACGCCCCTGCTCGATGCGGTGAAGCACTACGTCCGCGCGGTGATCCTGATCGGCCGCGACGGCCCGCGCATCGGCGTGGTGCTGGTGGATAGCGGCGTGCCGCTGCTGGCCGCCACCGACATGGAAGACGCCGTGCAGCTCTGCGTCCGCGAAGCCCTGCCGGGCGATGCGGTGCTGCTGTCGCCGGCCTGCGCCAGCCTCGACATGTTTCGCAACTACGCCCACCGCGCCGAGGTGTTCATCGGCGCCGTGCAGCGCCTGCGGCAGGAGACCCAATGAACTTCGCCGCCATCGGCCAGCGCTTCATCGGCGAACGCTTTTCCTCGGCGCGCAATCCGGGGCCGGCGCCGATCGGCCGCCAGTCGGCCGAGGTGGACCCGCTGCTGCTGTGGCCGGCGCTGGGTCTGTTGCTGTTCGGCCTGGTGATGGTGTATTCCGCCTCCATCGCCACTGCCGAGGGCAGCCGCTTCACCGGCAACTCGCCGTACTTCTTCCTGATCCGCCACGCCTTCTTCCTCGCCATCGGCCTGGTGGCCGGCGTCGTCGCTTTCCAGATTCCGGTGCGCTTCTGGCAGCAGGCGGCGATGCCCCTGTTCGTCATCGGCGTGGTGACCCTGATCGTGGTGCTGATCCCTCACGTCGGCCGCTCGGTGAATGGCGCCCAGCGCTGGATTCCGCTCGGCCCGGTGAACCTCCAGCCCTCGGAACTGATGAAGCTGTTCGCCGCCCTCTACGCCGCCGACTACACCAACCGCAAGCTGGCCGACATGGGCAGCTTCCGCCGCGGCTTCCTGCCGATGGCCAGCGTGATCATCTTCACCGGCTTCCTGCTGCTGCGGGAGCCGGACTTTGGCGCCTTCGTGGTGATCTCGGCGATCGCCTTCGGCATCGTCTTCCTCGGCGGCATCAACGCCCGCCTGTTCGCCATGCTGGCGGTGGTGGCGGTAATCGGCTTCGTCATCCTGATTCTCACCTCGCCCTACCGCCGTGAGCGCCTGTTCGGCTTCATGGACCCCTGGCAGGACGCCTTCGGCAAGGGCTACCAACTGTCCCACGCGCTGATAGCGTTCGGCCGCGGCGAGTGGTTCGGCGTCGGCCTCGGCGCCAGCGTCGAAAAGCTCTTCTACCTGCCCGAGGCCCACACCGATTTCCTGCTGGCGGTGATCGCCGAGGAACTGGGTCTGGTCGGCGTCGCCGTGGTGGTACTGCTGTTCGCCCTGGTGGTGCAGCGTTGCTTCGCCATCGGCCGCCAGGCGATTGCGCTGGACCGCATCTACGGCGGCCTGGTGGCCCAGGGCATCGGCATCTGGCTCGGCGTCCAGTCCTTCATCAACATGGGGGTGAACATGGGCCTGCTGCCGACCAAGGGCCTGACCCTGCCGCTGATGAGCTTCGGTGGTTCGGGCATCCTCGCCAACTGTCTGGCGCTGGGCGTGTTGCTTCGCATCGACTATGAAAACAGGTCCGTGATGAGAGGGGTGCGGATATGAAGACCCTGCTCGTCATGGCCGGCGGCACCGGCGGCCACATCATGCCGGGCCTGGCGGTGGCCGATCATCTGCGCAGTCTGGGCTGGCGCGTGGTCTGGATGGGAAACCCGAATGGCATGGAAGCCAAACTGGTGCCGGGGCGCGGTTACGAAATGGCCTGGGTGGATTTCGCCGCCCTGCGCGGCAAGGGCTTGCTGCGCAAGCTGCTGTTGCCGGTGAATCTGGCCAAGGCCTTCTTGCAGGCGCGGCGCGAGATTCGCCGGGTCCAGCCCGACGTGGTACTGGGCATGGGCGGCTTCATCAGCTTCCCCGGCGGTGTGATGGCGTCTCTGGCCGGCATCCCGCTAGTGCTGCACGAACAGAACTCCGTCGCCGGCCTCGCCAATCGGGTGCTGGCCCGCTTCGCCCGGCGCATCCTCAGTGGCTTTCCCGAGGTGCTGCCGAAGGGCGAGTGGTGCGGTAATCCGGTGCGGCCGGAGATCGCTGCGCTGCCGGCGCCGGCCGAGCGCATGGATGGCCGCCAGGGGCCGCTGCGCCTCCTGGTGGTGGGCGGCAGTCTGGGTGCCCAGGCCCTCAACGAACACATCCCCAAGGCCCTGGCGCTGATCCCCGAAGCCTTGCGGCCGGAGGTGATGCACCAGTCCGGCGAGAAACATCTGGAAGCGCTCAAGGCCGCCTATGCCGCGGCCGGCGTGCGCGGCAATGCCGTGCCCTTCATCCAGGACATGGCGCGGGCCTACGCCTGGGCCGATCTGGTGATCTGCCGTGCCGGCGCCCTGACCATTGCCGAACTGGCGGCGGCCGGCGTCGCCAGCGTGCTGGTGCCCTTCCCCCATGCGGTGGACGATCACCAGACCGGCAACGCCCGCTTTCTCGCCCATGCCGGCGCGGCGATCCTGCTGCCGCAGGGTGAGCTGGACGCCGACAAGCTGGCCCTGCTGCATACCCTGTCCCGCGAACAACTGCTGCAAATGGCGGAAAAGGCCCGCGCCCTGGCCAAGCCGGACGCCACGACCCAGGTGGCGAAGGTCTGCATGGAACTCGCGAAATGATGCGGGAGGAAACGACATGAAACACAAAGTTCGCAGCATCCACTTCGTCGGCATCGGCGGTTCCGGCATGAGCGGCATCGCTGAGGTGCTGGCCAACCAGGGCTTCCAGGTCAGCGGTTCCGACCTGGCCGAGAGCGCCACGACGCGCCGTCTGGCCGGCCTCGGCATCCGCGTGGACATCGGCCATCGCAGCGAGAACGCCGCCACTGCCGATGCCGTCGTGGTGTCCACCGCGGTTAAGGAAGACAACCCGGAAGTGCAGGCCGCCCGCGAACGGCGGGTGCCGGTGGTGCCGCGGGCGCAGATGCTGGCCGAGCTGATGCGCATCAAGCAGGGCATCGCCATCGCTGGCACCCACGGCAAGACCACCACCACCAGCCTGGTGGCCAGCGCCCTGGCCGCCGGCAAGCTCGATCCCACCTTTGTCATCGGCGGCCGGCTGAATTCCGCCGGGGCCAATGCCCAGTTGGGCAGCGGCGAATTCCTGGTGGCCGAGGCCGACGAGTCCGATGCCTCCTTCCTGTTCCTCTCGCCGGTGGTCTCGGTGGTCACCAACATCGACGCCGACCACATGGAGACCTACGGCCACGACTTCGGCCGTTTGAAGCAGGCCTTCGTGGACTTCCTGCATCGCCTGCCCTTCTACGGCGTGGCGGTGCTGTGCCTGGACGACGCCAATGTGCGCGAGATCATCCCGCGGGTGTCGAAGCAGATCATTACCTACGGCTTTTCGCCGGAGGCCAACGTCCGCGCCGAGAACGTGCGCGCCGTGGACGGCCAGATGCATTTCGATTGCGTCAAGACCAACGGCACGGTGGTGCGCTTCCCGGTGGTACTCAACCTGCCGGGCCTGCACAACGTGCTGAACGCCCTGGCGACCATTGCCGTGGCCACCGAGGTCGGCGTCGAGGATGCCGCCATCGCCCAGGCCCTGGCCGAGTTCAAGGGCGTCGGCCGGCGCTTCCAGCGCTACGGCGAGATCGCGCTCTCCGGCGGCGGCAGCTTCACCCTGATCGACGATTACGGCCACCACCCGGTGGAAATGGCCGCCACCCTGGCCGCCGCTCGCGGTGCCTTTCCCGGGCGTCGCATCGTGCTGGCCTTCCAGCCCCATCGCTACACCCGCACCCGCGATTGCTTCGAGGATTTTGTCCGTGTCCTCTCCGCCGCCGACGCGATCCTGCTCGGCGAGGTCTATGCCGCCGGCGAGGCGCCCATCGTCGCCGCCGACGGCCGCACCCTGGCGCGCGCCCTGCGCGTCGCCGGCAAGGTGGAGCCGGTGTTCGTCGAAGACATCGTCGCCATGCCGCAGGCCATTCTAGAAACGGCCCGCGACGGCGATGTGGTGATCACCATGGGTGCCGGCTCCATCGGCGCCGTACCGGGGAGGATCGTTCATGGTTGAGGCTCCACAGCATCCCCTGCGCGGCGAGCTGCGCTTTGCCGAGCCGATGGCCGGCCACGTCTCCTGGCGTGCCGGTGGCGCTGCCGCCCGCGCCTACTTCCCGCCCGATCTGGACGACCTGGCGAACTTCCTCGCCGGCCTGCGCGGCGACGAGCCGGTGATGATGGTCGGCCTCGGCTCCAACCTGCTGGTGCGCGACGGCGGCTATGACGGCACGATGATCTTCACCCATGGCAGCTTGAACGAGCTGCGCCAGGAGCCGGACGGCAGCCTTTATGTCGAGGTCGGTGTTGCCTCGCCCAAGGTGGCGCGCTTCGCCGCCAACCTAGGCCTGGTGGGCGCCGAATTCCTCGCCGGAATTCCCGGCACCATCGGCGGCGCCCTGGCGATGAACGCCGGCTGCCACGGCGGCGAGACCTGGAACTACGTGGATCGGGTGCTGATGCTGAATCGCCGCGGCGAGCGCATCGTCCGCAGCCGCGAGGATTTCGCTATCGGCTATCGCCATGTCGGGTTGAAAGCCGCCTGCGACGAGGTCTTTGCCGCCGCCTGGCTGCGCTTCCCTGAGGGCGACGGCGCCGCGGCCCTGGAGCGGATCCGCGAATTGCTGGAAAAGCGCATCGCCACCCAGCCCCTGCAACTGCCCAATGCCGGCTCGGTGTTCCGCAACCCGCCGGGGGATCACGCCGCTCGCCTGATCGAGGCGGCAGGCCTGAAGGGGACTGGGCTTGAGGGCGCTTGCGTGTCCGAAAAGCATTCGAATTTCATCGTTAATCCACAGGGCGCCGCCAGCGCATCCGCGATAGAAACGCTAATCGGCCAAATTCAGGCCGCGGTGCGCGAAAAGTTTGGTGTCGAACTGGTGCGCGAGGTCAGGATCGTGGGGGATAACAAACGGTGAAGGGCAGGGAATTCGGCAAGGTGGCGGTGATGTTCGGCGGCGATTCCGCCGAGCGCGAAGTCTCGCTGAAAAGCGGCTCGGCCGTGCTCAAGGCGCTGCGCAGCGCCGGCGTGGATGCCCATGCCTTCGATCCGCGGGAAAAGCCCCTGGCGGCCCTGCGCGAGGAAAATTTCCAACGCGCCTTCATCGCCCTGCATGGTCGTGGCGGCGAGGATGGCACCCTGCAAGGTGCCCTCGAATTCATGGGCATTCCCTATACCGGCAGCGGTGTGCTGGCCTCGGCCCTGGCCATGGACAAGTGGCGCAGCAAGCTGGTCTGGCGCGCCGCCGGCATTCCGGTGCCGGATTTCGTCGTGCTGGAAGAGAACAGCGATTTCGATGCGGTGGTGGAGGAACTGGGCCTGCCCCTGTTCGTCAAGCCGGCCAACGAGGGTTCCAGTATCGGCATCAGCAAGGTCAAGGAGGCCGCCGACCTGCGTTCCGCCTACCAATTCGCCGCCGGCTACGACAAGGTGGTGATCGCCGAGCGTTTCCTTTCCGGCGGCGAATTCACTGTCGGCCTGCTGTCGGACAAAGTGTTTCCGGTGATCCGCATCGTCCCCGCTGGCGAGTTCTACGACTACGACGCCAAGTATCTGCGTGACGACACCCAGTACCGGATTCCCAGCGGCCTCACCGAAGCCCAGGAAGTGGAAGCCCAGGCCCTGGCGAAGAAGGCCTTCGCCATCCTCGGCGGCCGCGGCTGGGGCCGGGTGGACGTGATGCTGGACGGCGACGGCCGCCTCTACTGCCTGGAGGCCAACACGGCGCCGGGCATGACCGACCATTCCCTGGTGCCGATGGCGGCTCGCGCCGCCGGCATCGATTTCGAGCATCTGGTGGTCCAGGTGCTGGCGGAGGCCCGCCTTGGCTAAGGTGCTGAAGAGCCGGCCGAGTCGCCCCGTGAAGCCGAAAAAGGCCGCGGGCGACGGCCTGTGGGACCGGCCGCCGCTGCTCAACCTGCTGGCCGACGTGCTCTACGTCGCCGCTGCGGCCGGCCTGCTCTATGCCGCCGCGGTGGGGGCGCAGCGCCTGCCCTTCTTCCCGCTGCGCCAGGTGGTGGTGCAGGGCGAGCTGCATCAGGTCACTCGGATGCAAGTGGAATATGCGGTGCGCGGTGCGGTGAACGGCAACTTTTTTACCGTCAATCTCGACGCGGTGCGCGCCTCCTTCGAAAAACTGCCCTGGGTGCGCCGCGCCGACGTGCGGCGGATTTGGCCCGACCGCCTGGAACTGACCATCGAGGAGCAGCAGGCGGTGGCGCGCTGGCGCCAGGCCGACGGCGGCTATCGCCTGGTGAATAGCCAGGGCGAGGTCTTCGTCGCCGCCACCGAGGCGGCGCTGCCGACCTTTGCCGGCCCCGAGGGCAGCGCCGGCGACATGCTGGCCCGTCACCGGGAGTTCAGCGCCAGCCTCGAGTCCCTCGGCCGCCATCCGGTGGAACTGCAACTCTCGCCGCGCCAGGCCTGGCAGGTGAAGTTGGACGACGGCCTGGTGCTGAACCTGGGCCGCGAAGAAAACCAGAAGACGGTGAGCGAGCGCATGGCGCGCTTCGTCACCGCCTATCACCAAATCCGCGACGGCTTCCATCTGAAGCCGAGTCAGATCGACATGCGTTACCCGAACGGCTTTGCGCTGCGCGCCACGGCCGGAGAACCTTCATAAAAGCTATGAGCAAGGAAACCAAAGACCTGATCGTCGGCCTCGACATCGGCACTTCGAAGATCGTCGCCATCGTCGCCGAGCTGGACCCCGAGGGCCAGTTGCTGGTGCTGGGGCGCGGTAGCCAGGATTCCGAAGGCTTGAAGAAGGGCATGGTGGTCAATATCGAGGCCACGGTGAACTCGATCTCCCGCGCCATCCAAGAAGTCGAGTTGATGACCGGCTGCAAGGTGACCGAGGTGTACACCGGCATCGCCGGCGGCCACATCAAAAGCAAGGATTCCAACGGCATGGCCGTGGTGCGCGACAAGGAAGTCACCCAGTACGACGTGGAGCGGGCCATCGAGGCCGCCAATGCGACGCCGATCTCCGCCGACGACCAGATTCTCCACACCCTGGTGCAGGAATTCATCGTGGACGGCCAGGATGGCGTCAAGGAGCCCATCGGCATGGATGCGCGGCGCCTGGAGGTCAAGGTGCACCTGGTCACCGGCGCCGTCACCGCGGTGCAGAACATCGTCAAGTGCGTGCACCGCTGCGGCCTTGAAGTGGTGGACCTGGTGCTGCAGCCGCTGGCCTCCGGCCATGCGGTGCTGACCGAGGACGAGAAGGACGTCGGCGTCTGCCTGGTGGATATCGGCGGCGGCACCACCGACGTGGCGATCTTCACCCAGGGCGCGATCCGTCACACGGCGGTGATCCCCATCGCCGGCGACCAGATGACCTCGGACATCGCCATCGCCCTGCGCACCTCCACCCAGGATGCGGAGGAGATCAAGATCAGCTA
>DATDMT010000223.1:0-2080 GCA_036518635.1 Rhodocyclaceae bacterium
GCCTACAGCCACCACTACGGCATTGGCCTGATCCGCCCCTTCATCACCGCCCACCTGCGCCGCTTCCACAACCGCGCCGACACCACCCTGGTGCCGACCCGCGCCCTGGCCGGCAGCCTGCAGCAGCAGGGCTATCGCAACGTCGGACTGATGTCGCGCGGCGTGGATATCCGCCTGTTCCAGCCGGCACGGCGCTCGGCCTATCTGCGCGAACAATGGCAGGTGGCCGACGACGCCCTGGTGGTCAGCTACATCGGTCGCATCGCCGCGGAAAAGAACATCGGCCTGGTGCTCTCGGCCTTCGCTGAAATCGCCCGCCAGCGGCCGGACAGCCGCCTGCTGTTCGTCGGCGACGGGCCGATGCTGGCGGAGCTGATGCGCCGTCACCCGGAGCACATCTATGCCGGCATGCGCCGCGGCGAAGACCTGGCGGCCCATTACGCCTCGGCCGACCTGTTCCTCTTCCCCAGCCTGACCGAGACCTTCGGCAACGTCACCAGCGAGGCCCTGGCCAGCGGCCTGGGCGTGGTGGCCTACAACTGCGCCGCCGCCGCCGAGCTGATCGAGGACGGCCACAACGGCTTTCTCGCCGCGCCGGACGACGTTTCCGATTTCATTCAGTCGGCGCTACGCCTAGCGGCCGACCCAGTGCTGATGTCGCGGGTGCGGATGCGCGCCGCGGCCTCGGTCTCGCGCCTGGACTGGAACACCGTGCATGACGAATTCGCCGCCACCCTGCGCCGGGTGATCGATACCCACGAACGCAAGCGCCTGGTGCGCGACGCTTTGGTGACGGCGGACTGATGCCCCAGGTTCGCACCGTCTTCATCTCCGACGTCCATCTCGGCACCCGCGCCTGCCAGGCCGACCAGCTACTCGAATTTCTCAAGCACTATCCGGCCGAACGGCTGGTGATGGTCGGCGACATCATCGACTTCTGGTCCATGAGCCGGGGCATCGTCTGGACGCCGATGCAGAACACCGTGGTGCAGAAGATTTTGCGCCGCGCCCGTCACGGCGAGGAAGTGATCCTGGTGCCGGGCAACCACGACGAGGCGCTGCGCGACTACGTGGACACCTCCTTCGGCGACATCCAGTTGCTGCGCGAATTCGTGCACACCGGGCTGGACGGGCGCCGCTACCTGGTGACCCACGGCGACGATTTCGACCAGGTGACGCGCTACCACCGCTGGGTGGCGGTGCTCGGCGACTTCTTCTACAACCTGCTGGTGCGGGTGAACGGCTGGCTATCGTGGCTGCGGCGCAAGCTGGCGATCTCCGGCTACTGGTCCCTCGCCGGCTATGCCAAGCGACGGGTGAAGACGGCGGTCAATTTCATCTTCGACTTCGAGGACTCGGTGATCCACCACGTCCGCGAGCGCGGCCTCGACGGCGTGATCTGCGGCCATATCCACTGGGCCGAGATCAAGGACGTCGATGGCATTCGCTACATCAATTGCGGCGACTGGGTGGATAGCTGCACCGGCATCGTCGAGCACCTCGACGGCCGCATGGAGCTGGTGCGCTGGACCACGGACAGCGCCACGGCCTTGGCCGAAGAAACTGTGGCGCTGGCCTAGGCGCCGATCTGAGCGGGCCGCGCGCCGCCGCCGATTGCCGGCAGGATCAGTAGCTGCCCGGCTTCGCCAGGTTCTGGAACTTGGTGTACTCGCCGAGGAAATTGAGGTTCACCGTGCCGGTCGGGCCGTTCCGGTGCTTGCCGATGATCACTTCGGCAATGCCCTTGTTGTCCGGCTTGTCCTTGTTGTAGTACTCATCGCGATACATCATGATGATGATGTCGGCATCCTGCTCGATGGCGCCGGATTCGCGCAAGTCGCTCATCAGCGGGCGCTTGTCGGTACGTTCCTCGACCTTACGCGACAACTGGGACAGGGCCAGGATCGGCACCTGCAGCTCCTTGGCGAGGGCCTTGATCGAACGTGAAATCTCGGAGATTTCGGTGGCGCGGTTTTCGATGCTGCCGCTGACGGTCATAAGCTGCAGGTAGTCGATCACGATCATGCCGAGCTTGACGAACTGGCGATGCATGCGGCGCGCCCGGGCACGCAGGTCGGAA
>DATDMT010000224.1:0-3043 GCA_036518635.1 Rhodocyclaceae bacterium
CATAGGCCGCCTGAGCGAAGCGGGAAGCGGCGGCACGGCGCACCAGCAAATCGCGCGAAGGTCCGGCCATGCCGATGGCGAAGCCGATGGCGCCGAGCATCGGCGCAATGGCCCACTGCGGCATGGCACCGCCGGCCAGCAGCACCGCCAGCAACGCGGCGAACGCCAGGGCCGCGGCAATCACCCGATCCTGGCCGAAGCGCCCACCGGCGACGAAGCCGCCCGCGGCGGTACCGAAAGCCGTGCCCAACAGAAAGGCCGACATGGCCAGGGCCGCCACCGTCACCGGCATGCCGAAGCCATGATCGAGGGCAGTCGGCAGATAGCTTTGCAGCGCCCCGAAGGCCGTCGAGGCGGCGAGGAAGAAGGCGAAGCACATCCACACTTCGGGTACGGCGAGAAACGCCAGCGCCCCCTCCGGCTTGGCATCCGCGTGGGGCTGCTGCCGTACCGGCGCCGCCTCGCGGGTGCTGTCGTTGCGCCATAGCACCAGGACAATGCCCGACAGCGCCACCAACGAGGCAGCAAGGGCCGCCACCCGCCAGCCTTCGGCGGCGGCCAGCGCCGTCACCAGGATCGGTGCCGCCGCCCAGCCGATGGCGCCGGATACGCCATGAACGGAAAAGGCATGGCCCAGGCGCGCGGTCGGCAGCTTGCGATTGAGCAGCGAAAAATCCGCCGGATGGAACACGCTATTGCCGACCCCGGCCAGCAGGCCAGCCAGCAGCAGTACCGGATAGGCCGGCGCAATCGACAACACCGCCGTGGACAGGCCGAGAAAGCCCATCCCCGCCAGCAGCACGCGGCGCGCGCCGAAACGGTCCACGGCAAAACCCGCCAGCGCCTGGCCGATGCCCGAGACCACGAAAAACAAGGTCATCGCCACGCCGACCTGGGTGTAGCTCAAGCCGAACTCCCGCATCAGCCAGGGGTACAGCGAAGGCAGCACCAGATGGAAGAAATGCGAGACGCCGTGGACGTAACCGACCACGGCAATGGTTTCTGCATCCTTGCGCAGGGCAGGCTCAGTCAGGGCAAGTTCAGGAGGTGGGCTCATCGCGGCATCTTATTTCAGTAGGCCGTTTTCCGACCAGCGCACTGGCAAGCGGTTCCGGAAATCTGTATATTAGAGTTTGTTAATACTTAATTCCGCAGGCCGATCATGACCGCCAAGTCCTTCAAGCAGATCACTCAGGACCTGAACCAGGCTCTCACTTCCTTCCGCAAGGCGGCGCCCGACACCATGGCGGGTTTTTCCGCCATGGCCAAGTCGGCCATGGCCCCCGGCGCCCTGGACGCGGTGCAGAAGGAACTGATCGCCCTCGCCATCGGCATCGCCGCCCGCTGTGACGGCTGCCTCGGCTTCCACATCAAGGCCCTGGTCAAGCTCGGCGCGACGCGCCAGCAGTTCATCGAAACCCTGGAAGTCGCCACCTACATGGGCGGCGGTCCGTCGCTGATGTACGCAGCGGAAGCCGTCCGGGCCTGGGAGGAGTTCGGCGGCGAAGGCGCGACGGAGCTGAAGGCCGTGGCCACCGCCGGCTGATCTCAGGCAATCTACCCGCTATCAGCGGGGAATCGGCCCATGCGCCGGGGCCATCCCCGGCGCTAGCCTAAGTGCATACCGACACCATGGAATGCACCAATGAAACTTTCCCGCGCTTTACCCGCCTGGCCCCTGCTCCTCCTGCTGTTGGCTGCCCCGACCGTCCAGGCGCAAAGCGATGGCGCACTGCTCGCCGCCGCCGGCAACGGTGCCGACTGGCTGACCTACGGCCACGGCTACACCAATCAACGCTACTCGCCGCTGACCCAGGTGAATCGCGGCAACGTCGCCCGGCTGGTGCCGAAATGGATTTACCAGACCGGCATGGCCGACACCTTCCAGACCAGTCCCATCGTCCAGGACGGCACCGTCTACCTGACCACGCCACGCAACCACATCGTCGCCCTCGACGGCGCTACTGGCACGGTGCGCTGGAAATACAGCCACAAGATGAGCACCGACACCCTCTGCTGCGGCAGCCACAACCGGGGCGTCGCCCTCGGCTACGGCAAGCTCTACGAGGTCACCGCCGACGGCCGGCTGATCGCTGTGGAGCGGGGCAGCGGCAAGCTGGCCTGGGATGTGCCGATGGTGGACCCGGCCGACGGCCGCCGTGACGCGCCGGCCCGGGTGCGCGACATGGCAAACCAGCCGAAAGAGGAAGTCGCCAAGTGGACCCGCTTCATGGGCAACATGGCGCCCCTGGTCTATGACGGCATGGTTATCGTCGGCACCTCCGGCACCGGCTATACCAGCGTGCTCGGCGACATGGAAAGCACCATAAACACCGTCGGCCGCAGCGGGCCGCGCCAGGGCCTGCGCGCCTTCATCTCCGCCTTCGATGCCGCCAGCGGCCGCCTGATCTGGCGCTGGTACTCGACCAAGGACGAGGGCTGGGAAGGCGAGTTCGTTACCCGCACTTCATCAGGCGACCCGCTGGACCGCGACATCGCAGCCGAGCGCGCCAACGCCGAGAAATATCGCGACGCCTGGAAGCGCGGCGGCGGCTCCATCAGCTCCTCGCCGGCCCTGGACCCGGAACGGGGCCTGATCTACTTCGGCACCGGCAACGCCGCCCCCTATGCCGACCTCTACCGCCCCGGCGACAACCTCTACACCTCGTCCCTGGTGGCCCTCGACGTGCGCACTGGCCAACTGCGCTGGTACCAGCAGATCACCCCCCACGACATGTGGGGCTACGACGTGGCCGCCTCGCCGCTGCTGCTGGACGTGCCGACCGACGGCGGCAAACTGCCCGGCGTCGCCGTGGTCACCAAGTCCGGCTGGATGTACTTCTTCAACCGCGCCAGCGGCAAGCTGATCCGCCGCTCCGAAGGCTTCGTGCCGCAGACCAACCTGTTCAAGCGGGCCCGGGACGAGAAAGGCTTCCTCGCCGTGCCCGGCGAGGCCGGCGGCGCCAACTGGCCGCCCATGGCCTACAGCGCCGAGACCGGCTGGGCCTACATCGGCGGCAGCCATTACCCCAGCCGCTTTTCT
>DATDMT010000225.1:0-5694 GCA_036518635.1 Rhodocyclaceae bacterium
TGGCTTCGAATTCGGCCGCGGACAGGATGCCCTTCTCCACCAGGCCGTGAAGTTTCTCCAGGGTCGCCACCACCTCGTCGGCGGAGACCGGCGCCGCAGCCGCCGGCGCGGCGGGGGCGGCGCCGCCCAGGGTCTGGGCCATGGTGTTGGCCACCTGCTGGCCGACGCCCAGGCCCACCCCGACTCCGGCGCCGAGGCCGGCCAGGCCGCCCTCGTTCTGCGCCGCCAGGGGAATGCTGTTGGCCACCTGGTACTGGGTGTAGGCCTGCATGCCGCCCATCATGTTCACGCCGATGCGCTGGTCGAGGACGGCCTGGAGTTCTTCCGGCAGGGAGATGTTCTGCACCACGAGGCTATCGAGGGCCAGGCCGAGGCCGGCGAACAGCGGCTCGACGCGGGTGCGCAGGGCCTGGCCGAATTCCTCCTGATTGCCCGCCATGTCCACGAAGGGCGTGCCGGATTCGCCGAAAAGGTCTGAGATGTGGCCGACGATGGTGTTGCGCAACTGGCTTTCCAACTGTTCGGCGCTATAGCGCTCGACGGTGCCGGAGACCTTGGTGTGGAACAGCTTGGCGTCGGTGATGTGATAGGAATAGATGCCGAAGGTGCGCAGCCGCACCATGCCGAATTCCTTGTCGCGGATGGTGACCGGATTCGGCGTGCCCCACTTGCGGTCGAGGCGCTGGCGGGCGCTGAAGAAATAGACGTCGGACTTGAAGGGGGACGCGAACAGCTTGTCCCAATTCTTCAGATTGGTCAGCAGCGGCAGGGTCTGGGTGGTCAGCTTGTACAGCCCGGGGCCGAAGGCGTCGGCCAGCTTGCCCTCGTTGATGAACAGCGCCAGTTGCGATTCGCGGACGGTGAGCTGGGCGCCGTGCTGGATTTCGAAATCCTGCATCGGGAAGCGCCAGGCCAGAGTGTCGGCGTCGGTGGCGGCATCCTCGGTCCAGTGAATGACATCGATGAACTGCTTCTTGATGAAATCCATCAACGACATGATTGCTCTCCCCCGATTGTCGATGCGATATAGGGGATATTAGCCGATGGGCATGCCCTACAGCAGTCCGATATCGAAGCGCCCCGCTCAAACCCCTTTCAGAGCGAAAGCCTTTGAACAAGGCGCCGGGTGATATCGAGCGCAGCGAGCCGTTTAGTAGCCTCCCCCGCGAGGGGGAGGATGGGAGGGGGCGGGCGTCGTTGCCTTGCGCGCTTTCATGGATCGCAGGTGCTCACGGAAGCATGCGCTTTAAATGACCTCCGCAGCCGGCACGGCAGTCGCTGGCACCGAAGCCGGGAATCGGCACGCTGCCCGGCGTGGCGCGGTTGATCGCGCACTCGTCCTCGACATAGCGGCGGACATCGACCACCGCCACGCCGGGCGCCGTCAGCAGGTAGTCGATGTGCCAATGCAGGCGCTTGGTGGGCGACAGATGGCGGGCAACGCGCGCCTCGAAGTTGCGCCGGGCGCTGCCGGTGTAGATGTAGCGGCCGGCGGCGAAATCGCACAGCCCGAGACGGCCGATCTGCAGCCGTAGCGGCTGGCGCAGTTCGATCAGCAATTGATAGGTGATGGGGCCCATGGATGGCTTAGCCGAGCGCTTTGCTATGACATTAGTGACTTAAGGGCGGCAGGACTATGATTTAAGCAAGAGCCATTCAATGCAGGAGATTCATCATGATGTCTTGTCATTTTGCCGCCACCGCCCACCGCATTTTCGCCTTCGATCTGGAGCGTCTGGTGGAGGGAAGCGAGTTGCAGGCCCACGATCCCGCCGTGATCGCCAATGCCGGCGCCTGCGAGTTGGGCAAATGGATACTCGACCGCGAGGCGCAATACGCCACCCTGCCGCATTTCCAGGAACTGTGTCTGTGCCATCAGCGCTTTCATGAAGTCGCCGGCGAGATGGTGCGCAAGTTCGACAGCGGCGACATTCAGGGCGCCCGCGTGATTGAGGAAACCACCTTCCGCGACCTCTCCGCCTCGGTGCTGGCGGCCATCCAAGCCATGGGTGAAGAACTCGACCGGGGCGCCGGCAAACCTCACGGGATGTAAGGCAGCGCCACCTTGTCGCTGCGCGCCGCGCCCGCCGTCATCGCCCGGCAGGCTTCAAGGAAGGCGCGCATGGCGACGGTGCGGTACTTGTCGCGATGCCAGAGAAAGCGGAAGTGCCGCCCCAGTTCCAATTCGGGCACCTGCACCGGCGCCAGGCTGCCGCGACGGAAGGCTTCACGCAGCGCCAGGCGCGACAGGCAGCCGATACCCAGGCCGGATTCCACCGCGCGCTTGATCGCCTCGGTGTGCTCCAGCTCCAGACGTATCTTCGGTTCGAAGTGCAGGCGTTCGCAGGCCTGGTCGAACACCTCGCGGGTGCCCGAGCCCTTCTCGCGGACGATCCAGCTTTCCTTGGCCAGGCGCGTCAGCGACGCACGGCGTTTCGCCAGCGGGTGGCCCGGCGGGACGAAGGGGCAGAGTTCGTCGGCCAGCCAGATCTCGCTTTCCAGGTCCGGATGATGGGCGACGCCTTCGATCAGGCCCAGGTCCAGTTCGTGATTCGCCACCCGCTCGACGATGTCGGCGGTGTTGTGCACGGTCAGTTGCACCCGCGCCTCCGGATGGCGGTTGAGGAAGTCGGCGACGATCAGCGTCGCCAGGTAGTTGCCGATGGTCAGGGTCGCGCCGATGCGCAACGGGCCAAGGCCGGCACGGCCTTCCAGCAGGTTCTCGATCTCGGCGGCGCGGTCGAGCAACTCCACCGCCTTCGGCAGCAGTTGCTCGCCCAGAGTGTTCAAGCGCAGCGATTTGCCGATGCGATCAAACAGGCGGCAGTCGAACTGCCGCTCGAATTCGCTCAGCGCCGTGCTGGCCGCCGACTGGGACAGGGAGAGGCGCTCGGCAGCGCGGGAAACGCTGGCCTCGCGCGCCACCGCGACAAAGATTTCAGTCTGGCGCAGGGTGAACTTCATATCTATCCGTCCGAATAGTTACTTCTGAATTACCCATTTTACAGATAACAGCAGGGATCGGAGAATCGACGCTACTAAATGCGTTCACCACGGCGACACGGCGAACACAGCGGAGGAACGAAAACCAACCCAACCGATATTGGTCAATCGCTTTTTTGATTTTCGCCGTTCCCGCCGTGTCGCCGTGGTGAAAAAGATTTTCTCTTCCGAAGGAGCAGCACCATGGCCAGCCTTGCCACCGAGCGCGTGATCGACGTGCACCACTGGAACGAAAGCCTGTTCAGTTTCCGCACCACCCGCGATCCGGGGCTACGTTTCGAGAACGGCCAGTTCGTCATGCTCGGCCTGGAAGTGGACGGCCGCCCGCTGCTGCGCGCCTACAGCATCGCCAGCCCGAACTACGAAGAGCACCTGGAGTTCTTCAGCATCAAGGTGCCCGACGGCCCCCTCACCTCGCGCCTGCAGCACCTGCAGCCGGGGCAGGAGGTAGTGGTCAGCCGCAAGCCCACGGGCACCCTGGTGCTGCACGACCTGAAGCCGGGCAAGCATCTCTACCTGTTCTCCACAGGCACCGGCCTGGCGCCCTTCCTCAGCGTGATCCAGGACCCGCAGGCCTACGAGCGTTTCGAGAAAGTGGTGCTGGTGCATGGCGTGCGCACCGTCTCCGAGCTAGCCTACAGCGAGTTCATCCAGCAGCAACTGCCGCAGAACGAATTCTTCGGTGAGGAGCTGAGCAGCAAGCTGCTGTACTACCCGACGGTGACCCGCGAGCCCTACCGCAACCGGGGCCGCCTCACCGAGCTGATCGAATCCGGCAAGCTGTTCGCCGACATCGGCCTGCCGCCCCTCGACCCGGCGGTGGACCGGGCGATGATCTGCGGCAGCCCGGCCATGCTGGACGACACCTGCCGCCTGCTGGATGAACGGGGCTTCGTGGTTTCGCCGCGGATCGGCGAGCCCGGCGACTACGTGATCGAACGGGCTTTCGTCGAGAAGTAGTCGGACTTAGGCAGAACCCTTAATAGGCGTTGGAAATGCTGACGCCGCCCACCAGGGTCTGCACGCCCTGGGGGAATTTCAGCACCGATTCCTTGGTCGAGCCGGCGGGGAAGGGGCCGTTGGTCATCTCGACCTCGTATTCCTCCGGCGTCTCCTCCTTCTTGAAGCGGGGATCGGGCACCCATTGCTTGAGGCCTTTGACCTTGACGAAAACGTTGCTCAGGTCGCGGTCGCCGTTATTGATCACCTTGGACAAAACCATGTTGCCCTGCACGTCGCCGAGCTGGACGTTGACCTTGTCCTGGGCATATTCGACAGTGCTGGCGTAACTCTTTGCCGCCGGCGCAGCCGCAGCCGCCGGGGCCGGCGCCGCGGCCACCGGTGCTGCCGGCGCGGGCTGCGGCTTGGCCCGCATTTGCCAATAGCCGATGCCGAGCACCGCCACGCCGGTCAGGGCCAGCTTCACCCACTTGGCGCCGGATGCGCCGCTGTCCGTTGCTTCGGGCTCAGGGCGCTCGACCGGCGCCGCATGCAACACCGCCTTGGCGTACACGATGCCGCACTTGGGGCATTCGTAGTCCGGCGCGGTCTCGTTCTCGGTCCGTCGATAGCCGCACTTGGGGCATACCCGCCTGTTGTTTTCCGCCATCTCGCCTGCTCCTTGAAAAGTATTCCTGCGCAGGCTAACACCGGGGCGCCCTGCCCAGTTTGACCTGGCTCATGGCCGGCCCAGACTGCCGGGACCGGCCGGGGCCGGCGGCTCCACCGGCAGCCAGACGGTGAACACCGAGCCGCCGCTGGGCGGGCAGACCACATCGATGCGGCCGCCGTAGCGCTGCACCAGGCCGAGGCTGACCCACAGGCCGAGGCCGGTGCCTTCACGCGCCTTGGTGGTGAAGAAGGGATCGAACAGGCGCGCCCGGTCGGCTTCGGCGATGCCCGGGCCGTTGTCGGCGACGGCGACGAAGACGCCGGGCAAGCTGCCCTCGCTGCGGTCGCCGGTCTCGATCCAGAGGATGCCGCCGCTGCTCATGGCCTGGATCGCGTTCACCATCAGGTTGATCAACACCTGCTCCAGCTCGTTGCGGCTGACGGTGACGGCGCGCCGCGCATGCAGGCTCTGGCGCACGTCGATGCCGTGCTTGCGCAACTGGTGACCGATCAGCAGCAAGCTGTCCTGCACCACCGCGTCGACCTGCAGCGAATCCAGATAGCCGCCGTATTCGCCGGGGCGGGCGAACTGCAAGAGCTTGGTGACGATCAGGCGGATGCGGAACACCTGGTCCTGGATCAGTTGCATCTCCGGCTTGGCCGGCTCCGCCGCCGGCCCTAGCACTTCTCGCAGCACGTCCAGGTTGCCCTGGATCACCGCAATCGGATTGTTCATCTCGTGGGCCACGCCGGCCGCCAGTTGGCCGATGGCGGCGAGCTTTTCCGACATCACCAGGCGCTGCTGCGCCGAGCGCAGCGAGTCGTTGGCCGCCGCCAACTCGGCGGTGCGTTCCGCCACCTTGCTGTCGAGTTCGTGGCCCCAGCGTTGCAGCGCCTCGGTCTGGTCGGAGAGCCGGTTCAGCAGGCGGTCGAAGTGTTCGCCCAATTCCGCCAGCTCGTCGGCGCCGACGATGCGGCCGACGCGGGCCTCCTCGTCGCCGGCTTCGATGGCGCTGATCACCCCGTGCATCTGCTCCACCGGCCCCGAGACATGGCGCGCCAGGCGCAGCGAGACATAAA
>DATDMT010000226.1:0-27218 GCA_036518635.1 Rhodocyclaceae bacterium
AGTACGCCATGGTGGACCGGGAAGACGATCTGAAGATCGGCATCAAGACTTCGGCCATCACCTTCGGCCGCCTCGATGTCGTCGCGGTGATGCTCTGTTACTGCCTCACCTTGGTGATCCTGGCCTGGCTGGGTTGGCATCTCCGCTATGGCCCGGCCTACCACTTGGGCCTGCTCGCCGCTCTGGGGGTGGCGACCTACCATTACCTCTTGATCCGGGGCCGCGAGCGCGCCGCCTGCTTCAAGGCCTTTCTGCACAACACCTGGTTCGGCGCCGCGGTGTTTGCCGGCCTCGCCCTCGATTTGAGCGGCTGGCTACCCTTCTGATGCGCTTGCCTGCCCTCGTGCCGGGACGCTTGCTCGGGAGGCGTCAGCGCTTCCTCGCCGATGTGCTGCTCGACAGCGGCGAACAGGTGGTGGCCCACTGCGCCAATACCGGTTCGATGCTCGGCTGCAAGGCCGAGGGCAGCCGTGTCTGGCTGTCACCCGCGGACAATCCGCAACGCAAGCTGGCCTGGACCTGGGAACTGGTGGAAGCGCTGCCGGGCGTATTGGTGGGCATCCATACCGGGCGCTCCAATGCGCTGGTGGAGGAGGCGATCATCGCGGGCTTGGTACCGTCGCTGAGCGGCTTCGCCCGGATTCGTCGCGAGGTGCGCTATGGCAAAGAGAACAGCCGCATCGATCTGCTGTTGGAAAACGATGCCGGCCCGCGCTGTTATGTCGAAGTGAAGAACGTCACCGCCGCCGTGGATGGCGGTATCGCCCTGTTCCCCGACGCGGTGAGCGAGCGCGGCAGCAAGCACCTGCGCGAACTGATGGCGATGGTGCGTGGCGGCGATCGGGCCGCCATTGTCTTCTGCTGCCAGCGTGGCGACGTCAGCGAAGTGCGCCCCGCCGACAGCATCGATCCGGTCTACGGTCGGACTTTGCGCCAGGCGATTGCCGCCGGCGTCGAAGCCTATGCGCTGACGGCCGAGGTGTCTCCCGACGAAATCCGCCTGACGCATCCGGTGCCGGTGTGCTGCCCCTGACGGTATTATCCGAGCCATGAAATACAACGATCTGCGCGACTTCATCGCGCAACTGGAAGCCCAGGGCGAACTCAAGCGCGTCGCCGCGGAAGTCGATCCCAAGCTGGAAATGACCGAGATCTGCGACCGCGTGCTGCGCGCTGGCGGCCCGGCGATCCTGTTTGAAAAGCCTAAGGGCCACCGCGTGCCGGTGCTCGGCAATCTGTTCGGCACGCCGCGTCGCGTTGCCCTCGGCATGGGCGTCGGCGACGACGATTACGTCAGCGCCCTGCGCGAGATCGGCCGCACCCTGTCGGCCCTCAAGGAGCCGGAACCGCCCAAGGGTTTGCGCGACGCCTGGGACAAACTGCCGCTGCTGAAGCAGGTGTTGAACATGGCGCCCAAGGTGGTGTCCAGCGCGCCCTGCCAGGAGGTGGTGAAAGAGGGCCGCGATGTGGACCTCGCGCAACTGCCGATCCAGCATTGCTGGCCTGGCGACGTGGCGCCGCTGATCACCTGGGGCCTGGTGGTGACGCGGGGGCCGCACAAGACGCGGCAGAACCTCGGCATCTATCGCCAGCAGGTGCTCGGTCCGAACAAATTGATCATGCGCTGGCTGGCCCACCGCGGCGGCGCGCTGGATTTTCGCGACCACTGCGAGAAGAACCCCGGCCAGCCTTTCCCGGTAGCCGTGGTGCTGGGCTGCGACCCGGCCACCATTCTCGGCGCGGTGACGCCGGTGCCGGACAGCCTTTCCGAATACCAATTCGCCGGTCTGCTGCGGGGTGGCCGCACCGAGCTGGTCAAATGCCTCGGTTCCGATTTACAGGTGCCGGCCCGCGCCGAGATTGTGCTGGAAGGGGTGATCCATCCCGGCGAGGTGGCCCTCGAAGGTCCCTACGGCGACCACACCGGCTACTACAACGAACAGGCCGAGTTCCCCGTGTTCACCGTCGAGCGCATCAGCTCGCGGCGTGACCCGATCTACCACAGCACCTACACCGGCAAGCCGCCGGACGAGCCGGCGATGCTCGGCGTGGCGCTGAACGAAGTGTTCGTGCCGCTGCTGCAAAAGCAGTTCCCCGAGATCACCGACTTCTACCTGCCGCCCGAGGGCTGCTCCTATCGGCTTGCCGTGGTCAGCATGAAAAAGCAGTACCCAGGCCATGCCAAACGGGTAATGTTCGGCATCTGGAGTTTCCTGCGGCAGTTCATGTACACCAAGTTCATCATCGTGGTGGACGACGACGTGAACATCCGCGACTGGAAGGAAGTGGTCTGGGCCATGACCACCAGGGTGGACGCGACGCGCGACACGGTGCTGGTGGACAACACGCCGATCGACTACCTCGATTTCGCTTCGCCGGTGGCGGGCCTTGGCAGCAAGATGGGCATCGACGCCACCAACAAATGGCCCGGCGAGACCAGCCGCGAATGGGGCCGCCCGATCGAGATGGATGCCGCGGTAAAACAGCGCGTCGATGCGCTGTGGGATTCCCTCGGGCTTTGATTCGCTGGGCTATCGCCCTTAAGGATCGAAGGACGTGGCGCGCGGGCTGAAGCAGAACATCGCCTTCGGCTCGGTCTTGATCCGCGCCGGATTCTCGGCATAGGTCTTCAGCTTCCAGCCCAGGTTGATGCTCCAGCAGTTCTCGGCATTGATCTTTTTCACCCAATACCAGTGCCAGTAATCGGGGCCGCCGGGATTGCTGACCACGGTGTAGCAGTAGCCTTCCTTGCCATTGGGCCGATTGCGTACCGCCAGGTCGCCGGAGTAGCGCACCGTCGCATTCGGATCGATCTTGGCCGACAGCGGGCCATCCCACTCGAAGCCGTAGGCCGGGTTGCGCAACAGCCAACCGAAGCGGCCGACGTAGCGGCACAGCGGTGCCGGCAGCTTGTAGCGCCACTGCCAGTGCTCGGTCTTCCAGCCGTTATCGCCGTCCAGCGAATTGTCCGGCGTCTGGAACCACCACAGCCAACGCGGCAACCAGCCGTCGGCGGAGGCGAACAGCGGCAGGATGGGCGACAGGGCCATGGCCAGCAGGGTGAAGCCGAAAGAGATGGGAACCAGAATCAGCCAATGCAGGTACATCATCGCGAGACCTCCTTCCGTGAATGTGCGGCGGGTAGCAAGCAGGCTTATCGCGTCATCCCGCCCTCATGTCAAGGGCATTGCGGTGCGGCGGCCGGGCTTGCACGGTAAAGTGTCGGCCGCCGCTATCCCGTTCCGGAGCCTGCAGTGACCCGCACCCTCACCCTGTCCCGCGTCGACCTGGCCGACCCCGGCCACGGTGCGACCCTGCTCGCCCTGCTCGACCACTACGCCGGTGACCCGATGGGCGGCGGCAAGGGGCTCGATCCGGCAGCCCGTGAGCGTTTGCTGCCCGGCCTGCGCGCCACCCCCCACTATCGCGGCGCCCTGGCCTTTTGCGAGGGCGAAGCGGTGGGCTTGATCAACTGCTTTCTCGGCTTCTCCACATTTGCCGCAATGCCGCTGCTCAATGTTCATGACATTGTTGTATTGCGGGGGCGGCGTGGCGAAGGTATCGGTCAGGCGCTGCTGTCCTGGGCCGAGACCATCGCGCGCGACGAAGGCTGCTGCAAGCTGACACTGGAAGTGCTGTCCAACAATCGTCCGGCCTTGCAGGCCTATCAGCGTGCAGGCTTTGCGCCCTATGTGCTCGATCCGGCGGCGGGGCAGGCGCTGTTTCTGCAGCGGATTCTTTGACTGGCAAGTCGCTGGGTGCTTGCTATAGTGGATCAAGCGCCTTCAGGGAAGCTTCGCAGTGACCGTATCCAGCATCGGTTCCTTCAACAGTAGTAACCGCTCCTTGCAGGCGGCTCTCCAAGCCGCGTCCGACCCGGCCGGCGAAGCCCTGAAGCGCGCCCAAACCCGCACCCAGCAGCAACTCGATTCCAGTACCGTCAAACTTTCCGCCTTCGGTCAGGCCAAGTCGGCAGTGGCGGCTTTGGATAGCGCCAGCAACAATCTCGCCAAGGCGGCGCAGAGCGGCAGCAGCGACGAACTGAAAACCTCCGCAGGCGCTTTCGTCAGCGCCTTCAACTCGGCGATCAAGGCCGCGGCCGCTGCCGGCAGCGCCAGTGGCGACGTTCGTGCGCAACTGACCGGCAATAACCTGGCGCGGGCGCTGCGCAACAGTGATGCCGCATCCGCCTTGTCGAAGGCGGGCGTTATGAAGAATGCCGACGGCAGTCTCTCCCTCAACAGCAAGACCTTCGATCAGGCGCTGCAGGCAAGGCCGCAAGCTACGCGCGATGCTTTGGGCCGCGCGGGGACGCAGGTGGGATCGGCGGCGACCCGCGAGCTGGCGCCCAGCAGCAACATCAATAGCGCGGTCGGCTCCCTGAGCAAGCAGGTCAAGTCCCTGGGCGCCCAACTGACTCAGCAGCAGGCATTTGCCGCGCAACAGGCGCAGGCGCAGCTGGGCAACCAGCAGGGCAGCAGCGCGAATGCGATTGCCGCCTATCTGCGCACGGCGCTGCTCTAGCCCTTAGCCTTTCCTCTCGTTAAGTCGACCGCACAGCGTAGCCCCCAACTTGCGCCGTATGGTGCTTGCGGCTGCTGCGGGCGTCGCTTCATGCTGCAACGGCGGCCCAAGCCATAGCAGTTGAGTTTCTTGCCCGGTTATTGCACGACCGAGGGGCTTGTCCTGCGCACAAAATCCCAGCGTGCCGAAGGCCAAAGTGACCTGGAAGCAGCGCTCTGCGTCACACTTGATCCAGCGCAAAAAAAGACCGTCATTTCTTGAATAACGGGCCTGAAATTTGCTGCTTAAACGATTTGATCTATTACTTTAGGGAGACGGAGCAATGAAATTGCTAAGCGCAGTTGTGCCTGCCGCGTCGATTGCCTTGGCAATCGGCAGCATGGGTATCGCTCATGCGGAAACCACGGACACCGCCAAGATTCGCGATCTGGAAAAAAAGCTTGAGCGCAGCATGGAGCTGATCGACCAGTTGTCGAAGAAGCTGGACCAGATCGAGCGGACCAACACCGCTCCCCGCGCCGCCGCTGCCTCGCCGGAGCAGAGCGCAAAGATCGAGCAGCTCGAAAAGTCCATCTCCGAGATCGGCTCCAGCCTGTCGCGCCGCGGCGACGATTCGGGCCTGCCGGTGCATGGCTTTGCCGACGTTGGGCTTGCCCATAGCGGTGAAAACAATGCCACCTTCAAGGGGCGCAAGGGCGGTACGGTCGGCACCTTCGACCTGTATTTGACGCCGCAATTCGGCAGCAACGTCAAATCGCTGGTGGAGCTTAACTTTGAAGTGGATCGCGATGGTGGTGTTGGTACCGACTTGGAGCGGGCTCAGATCGGCTACACCTTCAGCGACTCGGCGACCGGTTGGATGGGGCGTTTTCACACGCCTTATGGCTACTGGAACACCGGGTTCCACCATGGCGCGCAAATTCAAACCTCGATCAATCGACCGATGTTTCTCGATTTTGAGGATAAGGGCGGCATTCTGCCGGCGCACAGCACCGGTCTATGGCTGACCGGCTCAATGGGTGGCGCTAGCGGTAAATTCGGTTACGACGCCTATGTGGCTAATGCCCCGCAAATCAACGGGACGGCGAGTCCGTCTGTTCTATCGGGGATTAATCCGACCGATTTCAATACCAACGTCAACGCTGGCAAATATGCCGGCTCCGGCACGTTGGATATGCGTATGGCCGGCAGCACCACGAATCGAAACTCCGTCGGCTTCAATGCCTGGTTCGAACCCCGTTCGGTGGACGGCCTGCGGCTCGGCGCCCATGGCCTGCGCGCCGAAGTGGTGGACGACTCTGCTGACGCCAACCGTACGCGCTTGAACATGTTGGGCGGCTACCTGGTTTACCTGTCTGATCCCTGGGAAATCCTTGGTGAATACTATGGCTTCCGCAATCAGGATTTGAGCGGCAGCACCGGTACGCACAGCAGTTGGGCCGCTTACGGCCAGGTCGGTTACAACATCGGCAAGTGGACCCCGTTTGCACGTGCTGAACGTACCGATCTTGACCAGAAGGACAATTACTTTGCCGTTCAGGAAAGCGGCCGATCCTACAAGCGCTTTGCCGTCGGTGTCCGTTACGACGTGGACCCCAAGGCAGCGATCAAGGTTGAGCTGGACAGCACCCGCAAGGAAGATCTGGGCGCCGGCAACAACGACACCTTCACCGATGCGCGAGTTCAATACTCGATCCGCTTCTGATCCACTAGGGGAGACAAGAACATGAGCAGTCAATTTTCCAAGTGGGCCGTCGCCGCGTTGAGCCTGGTCAGCACGCTCGCCTTTGCCGATGTGTATGTCATCAGCAATTCCGGCGCGCAACTGGCGCCGACCGATGTGCGCGACGTCTTCATCGGCGAAAAGCAGTTTGCCGGCTCGGTCAAGCTGATTCCCGTCGACAACGGCGCCTTGCAGGAGAAGTTCCTCGATGCGGTGATGAAGATGGATGCCAGCCGTTACAGCACGGTGTGGACCAAGAAATCGTTCCGCGAAGGCATCAATCCGCCCCCGGTCAAATCGGGTGACGCCGAGGTCACCGACTTCGTCAAGAAGACCCCGGGTGCCGTCGGCTATGTCAGCAGCCAGCCGAGCGGCGTCAACGTGATCCATAAATACTGATGCACCTGCGGGCCACAAGCCGTTTGGCTTGTGGCCCTTCCCGACCTAGGAGGTCGTATGAATTTTCTCCTGCAATTTACGGTTCGCGCCAAGCTGATCGGTACGTTTTTCCTGATCACCGTTGGGGCCATCGTGGGCACGGCGATCGGCAGCTATTCCGCGCTGCTGATGCATCGGGATGCGGAAAAGATTTATGACAAGGCATTGATTCCGATCAACGCCATCGGCGACGTGATGCGCAACGTCCACGGCGCCCGCGCCCAGCTCTTGCTGGGGCTGCAGCACGACCCCCACGGCAAGTGGAGCGCGATGCACGATCACAAGCTAGACAAGCACCTCAACAACTACCAGGACGCCCTGGATGACGCCCGGGCGGGCGTTTCTTCGTATGAAAAGCGCGCCGATCTTGGCGACGAGGAAAAAAAGATGGTGGCCGGCGTCGCCGCCGCCCTGGGCCAGGTCAATGAGGCCGGCAAGCAGATCGTCCAGGATTTCGAAGCGGAAAATTTCGATCACGCTAACGAACTCATCCTAAAAAAAATGAATCCGGCGGTCGATGCCTTGCAGGACAAGGTCGCGGCGGCTGAGCTCGCGCTGATTTCGAACTCGAAAAAGCAGAACGTTGCCAGCGAGGAGTTGATCAAGCGCATTACCGTTTTCCTCTGGGCGAGTTGCGCCCTCGGCGCGGCCCTGATCTGGGGCGCCTACTACTATCTATCGCTGAGCATCACCCGCCCCCTCGCCCGTGTTCGCAGCCTGCTCGAAAGGATTGCCCAGGGCGATCTGTCGATGAATATCGAAATTCGTGGCAAGACGGAGTTCTCCCAAGTGCTTCACTCCGTGACCAAGATGCAGCAGAGCCTCAAGGAGGTCATCGGCGAGATTTCCAGTTGTTCCCAAACCGTGGCGGAAGACGCCCATTTGCTGCTGACCAAGATTCATGAAACGGTGGGCCGGGCCCAGCAGCAGCGCGACCACATCCAGCTCACCTCGTCGGCGCTGGAGGAAATGGGGCGGTCGATCGAGGAGGTGTCGTCGAACGCGTCCGGCGTCCGGGAGGCCAGCGTCAATGCCAAGAATTTGGCCGCAGTTGGCGCTCAGAATATGAATGACAATCTGTCCGCAGTGGACAAGATTGTCGAGCAGGTACGCTGTTCCAGCTCGTCGATCAACGATTTGTGCGATTCCACCAAGCTGATCGCCGAACTGGCGGGCATCATCCGCGACATCGCCGATCAAACGAATTTGCTCGCGCTCAATGCGGCCATCGAAGCGGCGCGGGCGGGTGAGCAAGGGCGAGGCTTTGCGGTGGTGGCGGACGAGGTGCGCAAGCTGGCCGAGCGTACCGCCGAAAGTTCGAATAGCATCGGCACCTTGCTGAAAAAGGTGACCGGTCACTCTGCCTTGGCGATTGAAGCAATGCAGCAGATTTCCTCGGATGTGGACCATAGCGCCGAGCAGACCCGGGCGATGGGCGGCATGTTGGCTCAAATTCTCGACGCCTCGAACAAGGTTAGCAGTCTGTCCGAGGGGATCGCCGAGGCGACCAGGCAGCAGGCAATTGCATCGGCCAGCACCGGAGAGTCGATGGAAAAAATTTCCACGCTGACCGAGAGCAACACAACTAGCATCGAGCATGTCTCCGAAGCCGTTTCGGAGATGAACTCAATCGCTACCCGCTTGTCCCAATTGGTTGCACGCTTCCAGGTGGCTTGATCGACGGGGCGTCTGCCGCGACTCGGCGCCGAGTATGGTTTTTATAGTTTTGGAGCTGGAATGATTCCTGAGATTGGGCACTTTGCCCTGATATTGGCGCTGGCCGTTGCCTTGGTGCAAGGCATCGGTTCCCTTACCGGCGCGATCCGCCACGATGCCGCCCTTTCGGCCCTGGCGCGGCCCGCGGCGGTCACCCAGTCGCTGTTGGTGATCATCGCCTTCGGCTGCCTGACCCAGGCCTTCGTCAGCAACGACTTCTCGGTGCGCTATGTCGCCGAGCATTCGAATTCCATGCTGCCGATGGTCTACAAGGTCGCCGCCGTCTGGGGCGGGCACGAAGGCTCGATGCTGCTGTGGGTCACCATTCTCGGCCTGTGGTCCATTGCCGTCGCCGCCTTCAGCCGGCGCCTGCCGGAGGGCGTGGTGGTGTCGGTACTCGGGGTGATGGGTTGCGTCAGCGTCGGCTTCCTGCTGTTCCTCTTGCTGACCTCCAATCCGTTCGAGCGCCTGCTGCCGGCCGCAAGCGACGGCAATGACCTCAATCCCCTGCTGCAGGACCCGGGCATGGCGATCCACCCGCCGATGCTCTACATGGGCTACGTCGGCTTCTCGGTGGCCTTTGCCTTCGCCCTTGCCGCCCTGATCCAGGGCCGCCTCGACGTCGCCTGGGCGCGCTGGTCGCGGCCGTGGACCGCGGTGGCCTGGGTCTTCCTGACCCTCGGCATCGCCCTCGGCTCCTACTGGGCCTATTACGAGCTGGGTTGGGGCGGCTGGTGGTTCTGGGATCCGGTGGAGAACGCCTCCTTCATGCCCTGGCTGGTCGGCACGGCGCTGATGCATTCGCTGATCGTCACCGAGAAGCGCGGTTCCTTCAAGAACTGGACCGTGCTGCTGGCGATCATGGCGTTCTCCCTGTCCCTGCTCGGTACCTTCCTGGTCCGCTCCGGGGTGCTGACTTCGGTCCATGCCTTTGCCACCGACCCGAAGCGCGGCGTCTTCGTCCTCGCCTTCCTGACGCTGACCATCGGCACCTCGCTGACGCTGTTTGCCTGGCGCGCGCCCAAGGTCGGCCTGGGCGGCAGCTTTGCCCTGGTCTCGCGTGAGTCCTTCCTGCTGGTGAACAATGTGCTGCTGGTGGTGGCGGCCGCCGCTGTGCTGCTCGGCACCCTCTATCCCTTGTTCCTCGACGCGCTCGGCCTGGGCAAGATTTCCGTCGGCCCGCCGTACTTTGAGGCGGTGTTCGTTCCGCTGATGGTGCCGGTGGTGCTGTTGATGGGCCTCGGCCCCTTCGCCCGCTGGAAGCAGGCGCGCTGGAGCGACTTCTCGGTGCACCTCAAGTGGCTGATCCCGCTGGTGGTGGTGCTGGCCCTGCTGGCGCCGCTGGCTTTCGGCCGCTGGTCGTTGCTGATCGCCCTGGGCCTGTTGCTGGCGTTCTGGTCCATCGCCGCCAGCGTGCTGCAACTCTGGTCGCGCACCCGCTACGCCAGCGGCAGTCTCGCCGCCCGTTTGGCTACCGTGCCGCGCGCCCACTGGGGCATGGTGCTGGCCCACATCGGCATCGGCGTGTTCATCATCGGCGTGACCATGGTCAAGAGCTATGAGAACACCTCCGAGGTGCGCATGTCCGAAGGCCAGACGGTCACCCTGAACGATTACGTGTTCAAGATGGAAAGCATCTCCGACGTACAGGGCCCCAACTACGTCGCGGCCCGCGCCATGATTTCGGTAACTAAAGGCGGTCAACTGCTGACCACGATGAAACCGGAGAAGCGCCTGTACACCGTGCAGCGCATGCCGATGACCGAGGCTGCCATCGACTCCAGCCTGTTCCGTGACCTCTACGTCTCCCTTGGCGAACCGATGGACGATCAGACCTGGATCGTTCGCGTGCAGTACAAGCCGGTGGTGATCTGGATTTGGCTCGGTTGCCTGTTGATGGCCATCGGCGGCGGCCTGGCGGCCAGCGACCGGCGTTATCGCCTTGCCCGCGCCGCGGAAAAAGCCGCGGCGGCGGCCGCAACTGCTTGAGGACAATTTATGCGTCGTTTCATTCTTCCCCTGGTGGTGCTGGCGGTCCTGGTCGGCTTCCTGGCAGTGGGCCTGCGCCTGAATCCGCGTGAGGTGCCTTCGCCGCTGATTGGCCGTGCCGCGCCCCAGTTCAAACTGCCGCAACTGCATGTCGAGCAGGCCAACTTCTCGCCGGCGGATTTGCGCGGCAAGGTCTGGCTGTTCAATGTCTGGGCCTCCTGGTGCGTCTCCTGCCGCCAGGAGCATCCGGTGCTGGTCGAGTTCGCCAAGCGCGGCGTGGTGCCGGTGGTGGGCCTGGACTACAAGGACGAGCGCGGGGCCGGCCTGGCCTGGCTGCAGGAACACGGCGACCCCTACACCCTGTCGGTGATGGACAAGGACGGCCGGGTCGGCATCGACTTCGGCGTCTACGGCGTGCCGGAAACCTTCGTCATCGACAAGGCCGGCGTGATCCGCTACAAGCACACCGGCCCGCTGACCCAGGCGGCGCTCGATCAAACCATTGTTCCGCTATTGAAGGAGCTCAACGGTGCGTAAGGCACTCCTGTCCCTGTTGTTTGCCTGCTGCGTGGCGAGTTCCGCGCTGGCTGTCGAGGCTCCTCCGGCCGCCGAGAATCCCGAGATCGAGGCGCGCCTCAATCGCCTGTCCGAGGATTTGCGCTGCCTGGTTTGTCAGAACCAGAACCTGGCGGATTCCCATGCTGAGTTGGCGCAGGATTTGAAGCGCGAGATTCGCGAAATGCTGCAGAAGGGCATGAGCGACAAGGAGGTGGTGGACTTCCTGGTGCAGCGCTACGGCGATTTCGTGCTCTATCGTCCGCCGCTCAAGGGCATCACCCTGCTGCTGTGGGGCGGCCCCTTCCTGCTGCTGTTCGGTGGCCTGGCCACCTTGATCCTGAAGCTGCGCCGCCGCCCGCCGGCACAGCCGCTGTCGGCCGAGGAACACGCCTTGGCCGAAGCCGTACTCAAAGGCGGAGAGAAAAAGCAATGACCGTATTTTTCATATTCGCCGCCATCCTGCTCACCGGCACGCTGGCCGTATTGTTGCGGCCGCTGCTGAAGCAGGCCGCGCCTGCCGATAGCGTCGATGCTTCGGCTATTTGCGTCGATGTGCTGCGCGAGCAACTGAGCGACCTGCAGCGGGATCTCGATGCAGGGGTGATCGATCAGGCTCACTACGATCTGGAGCGCGGCGAGATTGAGCGTCGCGCCATTGAAGACGGCCAGGCTCAGCCCGCGGCCCGGCAGGGCGCGGGTCGCCGCGCCCGCCTGGCGGGCGCGCTCGGGGTTGCCGTGGTGGCCCTGGCGATCGGCATGTACGTGGCCCTCGGCACGCCCCAGGCGATGCAGGCCGGTGGTGGCCAGCAGGCCTCCCATTCGGTCACGCCGCAGCAGATTCAGGCCATGGTGGCGCGCCTGGCGGAACGTCTGCAGGAAAACCCGGATGACGGCGAGGGCTGGCTGATGCTGGCCCGCTCCTACAACGCCATGGGGCGCTTCCCCGAAGCCTCCGCCGCCTTCGGCCGTGCCGTTGCCATCCTGCCTCCCGACGCCCAGTTGCTGGCCGATTACGCCGATACCCTGGCCATGGCCCAGGGCCGCAGCCTGATCGGCGATCCTGAGAAGATCATCAAGCGGGCACTGACCGTCGATCCGAAGAACATCAAGGCGATGGCCTTGCTGGGCTCCGTGGCCTATGAAAAACGCGACTACAAGGGGGCCATCGCCGCTTGGCAAAACATCCTGACCGTCGTTCCCGGCGACTCCAACGTGGCCGAGCGGATTCGCACCAGCATTGCCGATGCCGAGGCCAAGCTCGGCGTGGCGCCGGGCAGCAGCGTCCCTGCGGCGGTGGCGGCGAAACCGGGGACCTCGACGATCCAGGGCACCGTCAGCCTGGATGCGGCATTGCGCGCCAAGGCCGGCGACGGCGATCAGGTGTTCGTCTTCGCCCGGGCCACTTCGGGGCCGCGGATGCCGCTGGCGATCCAGCGCATGACGGTCAAGGACCTCCCCGCCCGCTTCGCCCTGGATGACAGCAAAGGCATGCCCGGCGGCCCCAAGCTTTCCGACTACAAGCAGGTGGTGATCGGCGCGCGCATCTCCAAGAGCGGCGATGCCATGCCGCGTCCGGGCGATCTGGAAGGCTTGTCCAACACCGTGGAGCTGGGCAGCAACAGCGTCCAGGTGTCGATTTCCAAGGTGGTCCAGTAATGGTGTCGTGGCGAGTCGTCGCCGTGGCGGCGCTGTCGCTGTTTGCCGGCGCCGCATCGGCCGAAGAGGACATCGCCAAGCTCAATGACGAGGCGCGTCGCGCCTCGGTGCGCCTGCTCGATCAATTGCGTAGCGAGGTGGTCCGCGAGATGGATCGCGCCGGGCCTTTGCGCGCCATCGTCGTCTGCAAGTTCAGCGCGCCCGAAGTGACCGCCACCCTGTCGCGCCAGTATGGCGAGAAGATTGCCCGCATCAGCCTGAAACCGCGCAATCGGGCTTTGGGCGAAGCGGATGCCTGGGAACAGACCGTTCTTCTTGACTTCGAGAAACGCGTTGCCAAAGGTGAGAAGGCTGAGAATCTCGAGTACAGCGAAATCGTCCGTGAACCGGCCGGGCGCTTTTTTCGTTATCTGAAGGCCATCCCGATGGGGCCGGCCTGCGTCTCTTGTCACGGTACCGGCATCTCCGAGGCGGTGCACTCGGTTCTGGCGAGCGAGTACCCCCATGACAAGGCGGTGGATTACGCCATCGGCCAGGTCCGCGGCGCGGTGACGATCAAGAAGCCGCTCTGATATCCGCCTTGCCGTCGCGCCGCGCATTTCTGGGGTGGTCTGCCGCTACGCTGGCGACGGCCGGCTTGGGCGGCTGCGGTAAGCAGCAGGCGCCACTCCAGCGTTTTCCGGATTTCGCCCTGCCGGACCTGACGGGCCGGACCCATGCCTTGCGCGATTACGCCGGCAAGCCACTGCTGATCAACCTCTGGGCCACTTGGTGCCCGCCCTGTCGTGGTGAGATGGCCGCGCTGCAAACGATGCAATTGAGTTTGGGCCAGGCCGGGTTGACCGTGCTGGCCATCAGCGTCGATGAGGATGTGAATCTGGTGCGGGAATTTGTTTTGCACGAGCGCCTTGGCCTGACCGTGCTGCTGGATGGCGCCGGTCACTGGGCGCTACAGTCGCTGCCGGGGTTGGCCTTGCCGACCAGCTATTTGGTTGCAGGCGATACGCATCTCATCCGCGAAACCCTGGTGGGGCCGCGGGAGTGGGCGAGCACTGGCGTGCAGAGCAATATCTCCGCGCGGCTCGGCTTGCGCTGATTACTTGCCGTTCTCGACCCGACCGACCGCCCGCTTGGCTTCGGCATGCCCTTGTGCCGCGGCCTTGCGGAACCAGGCCATGGCTTCCTTGCGGTTCTCGCTGACGCCCTTGCCGGCGAGGAACAGCAGGCCCAGGTGATACTGCGCTTCGGCATGGCCGGCGCTGGCGGCCTGGAAATACCACAGGGCCGCTTCCCGGTCCGGGTCGGCCACCAGCTTGGCGGTCTGGTTGCCCAACAGGAAGGCGCTGCCGAGTTGGAACATCGCTTCCACCATGCCCTGCTCGGCGGCCTTCTTCAACCAGAACACCGCCTGCTTCTCATCTTCGGCAACGCCCTGGCCGTGGTAGTACATCATGCCGAGGCGAAATTGGGCTTGGGAATTGCTTTGATTCGCTAGCGGCGTGAGCAATTGGATCGCCTGACCATATCGGCCTGCCTCATAGGCCTGAAGGCCCTCCTGAAGAGGGTCCGCCGCAGCCGGCAGCGTGAGCATCAAGAGGCATAGAAGTAGCAGACGGCGGGGCATCGAAGTGAATCCTTTTCCTATCATTCCTTGGAGGTTGGAGCGCTGTATGATTCTAGTGACTCCGGAGCAGGGATAGCTATGTCCATCGACATAGAGCAAAAAGTGAGCCGTCAGGCAGAAAAAAAACCTACGCCCTGGTCAAGATGGGCGTTGGGTAGCCGCGGTACGCTCAATCGTAAGGGCATCGTCACCCTGGCGATCCTGATTGCATATTTTGTCCTGGTTACTTTGGTCATCGCCTACGAGCGCCGGATTCTCATCGATTCGGTGGACCAACTGACCGAGGTGCATCAGCAGGAGGAACATCAGGTTGCGCTGAACATCCAGGTGGCGCGGGCGATCCTGACGGTCAACGAAAACTATTTTTCTCCCAACGTCGATGTCTCCTCGAAAATCCTGGCGCTGGAAATCGAAGCCGTATTGTCCGGCCTGCGCAAGCTGACCGGGCAGTATTCGATGATCTCCGACGACGCCGCCCTGCTCGAGCAGGGTATGAATCAGTTGCTGGAACACCCTAGCCGCTCGACGGTGGCGGACATCCGCGGCGTCTTTCACCGTACGGTAATCGATCTCGATGCGGTGACCAGCGACATCCGCAGCCGCAAGCAGAAACTGTTGGAAGATTACCAACGCTCCCACGACCGGATCACCGTCGAATGGCTGGGCTTCGGCGTCGTCGGCCTGGGTTTCCTTGCCGGCCTGATGATGTTCTTCTTCCGCAAGCTGGCGGAAGACATCCGGCGGATTCAGGAGCACGCCACGGCTATTGTCCGCGGCCACCGCGGCGAGGCCCTGCCCAACAGCCGCCATGACGAGCTGGGCGACCTGATCGACGCGGTGAACAACATGCAAAGCGAGCTGAGTGCGCGCGAGCTGCAGATCGAACTGGGCCGCCAGCAGCAGTTCCACAAGGAAAAAATGGCCGCCGTCGGCTCCCTCGCCGCGGCAGTGGCCCATGAAATCAACAATCCCCTATCCGCCATCGTCGGCATCGCCCAGACCATGGTCAGCGAGCAGGGGCAGCGCCAGTGCCAGGCCGGCGGCTCCGGTTGCCGGCCGGAGATGGTGCTGGAGCAGGCGCGAAGGGTGATGCAGATCACCCGCCAGATCGGTGAGTTCTCCGTGCCCCAATCGCAGGAACCGGAGCTGATCGATCTGAATGGCCTGGTGCGCAGCACCTGCAATTTCGTCGGCTTCGACCGCCGCTTCCGCCGCCTGGAGTTGATCCAGAACTTTGACCGCGATCTGCCGGCGGTGAATGCCGTGGCCGACCACATCGTCCAGGTGCTGATGAATCTGTTGCTGAATGCGGCCGACGCCCTCGACACCGTCTCCGACCGCCCGCCGCGGATCACGGTCGCCACCCATTTCGCTGGCGACCACGTGACCCTGGCGGTGCGCGATAACGGCGCCGGGATTCCGCCGGAAATTCTCGACAAGGTCTTCAACGAGCACTTCACCACCAAGGCGCCGGGCAAGGGCTCGGGCCTCGGCCTGGCGCTCTGCCGCTCGCTGATCAACAGCGCCGGCGGGCAGGTGGCGATGGACTCGACCCCCGGCGAAGGCACTGTCGTCACGGTGACCTTGCCCCTACCGCTGGCGAATGGCAGCCAGTATTCGAACTCCCATGATGTGAGCCTAAGAGGGGCCGCTTGATGCATGTCCTAGTAATCGACGACGAAATCGCGGTACGGCAGATTCTCGCCAACACGGTGACCAAGGCCGGCTATTCGGTGGATACCGCCAACGGTGTCAAAGAGGCCGCGGCCAAGCTGGTGCGCGGCGACGTGGACATCGCCCTGTGCGACATCCAGATGCCCGATGGCGACGGCGTGGAGCTGGTACGCGGCATGCGCAGCGCCGGCATCGATACCCAGTTCATCATGGTCACCGCTTTCGCCTCCATGGAAACCGCAGTCGAGGCGCTGCGCGCCGGCGCCACCGACTACATGGTCAAGCCGATCGCCCAGGAGGATCTGCTGCACCGGCTCGGCAACATCGATGCCCTGCGCGGCCTGCGCGCGGAAAACCGCGCCCTGCGCAAGTTGGTGACCGGCCAGGGCCTGTTCCATTTCTCGGCGCCGAAGATGGCCGAGGTCGAGCGCCTGGTGGCCCGCGTAGCGGTGACCGACAGTACCGTGCTGGTGATGGGCGAAAGCGGCACCGGTAAGGGCGTCGTCGCCCGCTCGATCCACGAGCAGAGCCAGCGCGCCGAGGCGCCGTTCATCCCGATCAACTGCGGCGCGATTCCCGACAACCTGCTGGAAAGCGAACTGTTCGGCCACACCAAGGGCGCTTACTCCGGCGCCGACCGGGCGCGCAAGGGGCTCTTCGCCCAGGCCGACCGCGGCACCCTGTTCCTCGACGAAATCGGCGAAATGCCGCTGCACATGCAGGCCAAGATTCTCCATGTGATCGAGGACAAGGAAGTACGGCCGCTGGGCGGCGAGCAGGCGCGGCGCATCGATACGCGCATCGTCGCCGCGACCAATCGCGACCTGCTGGAGATGGTCAAGCAGGGCAAGTTCCGCGAGGATTTGTATTTCCGCTTGTCCAAGTTCGTCGTCGAAGTGCCGCCCTTGCGCCAGCGCCAGGAAGACATTCCGCGCCTGATCCGCTACGTCATGCAGTCCATCGCCGGTGCCGGTAAACAGCCGCTGGGCCTCGATCCGACCGCCGAGGAAATCCTGGTGGAATACCCGTGGCCGGGCAATGTGCGCGAGTTGGAGAACGTCATCAATCGCGCCTATATCCTGGCCGACGGCGGGCGTATTACCATCTCCGATCTGCCGCCCGATATCGCCCGTGCGGTGCCCAATGCGGATGCCGCGGGCGGCGCGGCGCGCAATGTCGGCGGCAGCCTGCGCGAGCAGATGCGCGCCTTTGAGGCCGAGGTGATCTACCGGATGCTCGCGGAATGCGACGGGGACCGCAAGCAAGCTGCCCAGCGCCTGGAAATCGGCCTGTCCAGCCTGTATCGAAAACTGGAGGAGTTCGCGTCGCTGGGCATGCTGCCAACGCGCGAATAGCATGAGCGCCGGCCGTTGGGCCGGTCTTGTATCAACGACTTACTAGAGGCAAGGGCGACATGAAAACAAAACCGTCAAACCGTGTGGTGCCGTGGCTCGCTGTGGCGGCCATGATGCTGAGTCTTGGCCTGTCGAACGCCAATGCCGGACCGGCTGAGGATTTCACCCAGGGTGCCAAGGCCTACGCCGATGGCGACCTGATCGCCGCCTTGCCTTTGCTGCGCCGTGCCGCCGACGCCGGCCATGCCCAGGCCCAGGCCGATCTGGGCGACATCCTCGCCCAGACCGATGCCGGTGAAGAGGCCGTGCCCTACTATCGAAAATCCGCAGAGCAGGGCAATGCCAGCGGGCAGTATGGCTATGGGGTGATGCTCTCGGCCGGCGAGGGCGTTGCCAAGAATCCGGCGGAAGCCAGGAAATGGATTACCTTGGCAGCCAAGCAGGGGCACAAACTGGCGATTGCCGAACTGGCCACCGCCTACCTGAATGGCAACCTCGCCATTCCCGAAGAGGCGCGGACCGGCGCCGAGGCGCTGCATTGGATTCAACTCGCTGCCGACAACGGCCTGGTGTCGGCAATGGACGCCCTGTCGGCGGCCTACAAGACCGGCGCCTACGGGCTGACGGCGGATGCCAAACTGGCCGAGCAGTGGGCTGAAAAATCGCGCAAGGCTTCCGGCTTGAAGAAGGGCCGCAAATCAAAGAAAGCAGGTGAATCATGAGCAAACTTCATCGCATTGCCGCCTGTGTCGCGGCTCTGAGCCTGAGCGCCAGCGCCCAGGCGGTCAACCTGGTGCACGGCCAGCAGCTCTACAACCTGCACTGCGCCCGCTGCCACGGCATCACCGGGATTCCGGTAATGCCCGATACGCCCAACCTGTCGCAGCGCGAGGGCATGAATCAGCCCGACGTGGTGCTGATGCAATCGATCAAAGTGGGCAAGAAGACCATGCCGCCCTACATTGGCATCCTCAACGACAACGACATACTGGACGTCCTTCAATACATCCGCAACATTCGCTGAACCTATGACCTTTACCAAATCTGCCCACGGCCTTTGTCTTGCCCTGCTGGCGCTGCTCGCGGCGCCGGCCATCGCCGCCAACGAGCGCGTGCTGGAATCCTTCGAAGTCGGCAACACCGTCTATGCCCGCGCCCTCACCGTCGACCCGGCGAGCAACACGCTCTGGGTCGGCACCTCGGCCGGGGCCATGGAAATCGACCTGAAGACCAACAAGCCGCTCAACACTTACACCCGCGATCAGGGCCTGGCCAACGAGTACGTCTTCGCCATCGGCATCGACAGCCAGGGCTACAAGTGGTTCGGCACCAACGCCGGCGGCGCCTCGCGCTTCAAGGATGGCAAGTGGAAGACTTTCTTCCCGATGCACGGTCTGGCCGACTACTGGATTTATGCCTTCGCCAACGATAAGGAGGGCAACCTCTGGATCGGCACCTGGGCCGGCGCCAACCAGTACAACCTGAAGACCGGCAAGTTCAAGACCTACGTCAAGGAGCTGATCAACGAGTGGGTCTACGGCCTCAGCGTCGATGCCGACGGCCGCGTCTGGTTCGGCACCGAGGGCGGCGTCTCGATGTACGACGGCAAGCGCTGGAAACAGTGGAACCACAAGGACGGCATGGGCGCGCCCAACGTCGAGTCGCTGCCGGCCAGCGCCAATACCGGCCTCGGCACGCGTTCGCGGCACGACCTGGCCACCGAGGTGGCGGGCATGGGCACCTACAACCCGAACTACGTCTTCTCCATCATCGCCGCGCCGGACAAGACCGTCTGGGCCGGTACCTGGGGCGGCGGCGTGGCCCGCTTCGACGGCAAGAGCTGGAGCAACCTGACCACCCGCGACGGCCTGGCCGGCAACATCGTCTATTCGATGGCGCGCGACAACCAGGGCGTGTTCTGGTTCGGCACCAACAACGGGGTGTCGCGCTACGACGGCAAGACCTGGAAGAACTTCGGACGTCAGGAAGGCCTGCTCGACAGCAGCGTCTACGCCGTGGCGATTGCACCCAACGGCGACGTCTGGGCAGGTACGAAAAAAGGCGTGGTCAGAATTGGCCCGGAACAGAAGGCGAGGTAAGTGAAAGTGTTTGCGAAATTCAAGATAGTTTCCCCGATCGTGGCGGCGCTGGGCCTGGCCCTGGCGAGTAGCTCGGTGATGGCGCAGAGCGCGCCGATGCGCCCCCTCTCCGGTGCGCAAAAGCCGGCGGAGCCGCAGCGCGAGGGCAAGGTGACGTCGGTGGATCCGGCCTCCAAGTTCACCCATTTCCGCGTCGGCAACAAGAACGTCAAGTCGATCTTCGTGGACGACAAGGTGGTCTGGGTCGGCACCTCCGGCGGCGTCGTGCGCTACGACACCCGCGACGACAGCTACAAGCTGTTCGACACCAAAAGCGGCCTGCTCTCCAACGGCGTGTTCTATGTCGGCCGGATCAAGGGCAAGCTCACCGTCGGCACTTACGGCGGCGGCTTCTCGATGCTGGACGAGGCCAGCGGCCAGTGGAAGACCTACAACATTCCCGAAGGGCTCGGCGACGCCTTCGTCTACGGCATGGTCACCGCCGCCAACGGCGACATCTGGATCGCCACCTGGTCCGGCGTGAACCGGGTGCGCGGCGGCCAGTTGGACGACCGCAGTAAGTGGGATCTGTTCACCGTCGAGAACACCAAGGGCGGCCTGCCCAACGACTGGGTCTATGGCCTGGCCGAAGGCCGCAACGGCGATATGTGGCTGGCCACCGAGGGCGGCATGGCCCGCTTCAACAACGGCCACTGGACCAACTGGAATCACGCCAAGGGTCTCGGCGCCGACTATGAAAAGGTGAAGAGCGACATCTCCTTCAAGAACGATCCGAGCAAGGCGTCGGTGCACCACGCCAAGCAGAAGGAGGAAATGGGCCTGTCCAACGTGGACGTGGCCTACAACCCCAACTACGTGATCGCACTGCAGGTGGATAAGTCGGGCAACGTCTGGGCCGGCACCTGGGGCGGCGGCCTGTCGCGCTATGACGGCAAGCGCTGGGTCAGCTACACCATGGCCGAAGGCTTGCCGGGCAACCACGTCTTCATGCTGCATGCCGACACTCAGGGCCGCCTCTGGGTCGGCACCAACAACGGCCTGACCCGCTGGGAAGACGGCAAGTTCGCCAAGGCGCTGACGGTGGCCGATGGCCTCTTCGCCAACAACGTGTTCGCCATGTCGACCGCCCGTGAAGGCGATCTGTGGATTGGCAGTTTTGGCGGAGTGACGCACCTGCGCAACTGGAAGTGAGCATGCGATTGGTTCGCGCCGGTGCAATGCTGGCGCTGCTGCTGTCCGGCCTGCCGCAGTTGGGGCAGGCCGGCGGCGGTGAGAAGCTGGCCTTCCTGCGCGCCTATCCCACCCAGGGCGGCGCCGCCGGGGAGGCCAAACCGAATGGCGAGGCCGAGCCCCATGTGGCCCAACGCGCCGTGCGCGGCGGCTTCTACGATCCGACCAATCCGGACCTGGAGCGCCTGCAGGACTATGAAACCGCCACCGCCGGCCTACCCAAGGACCCGGTGGGCTTTCCCGACTGGATGCGGGCGATCCGCGAAGGCACGATCAAGCCGCGCGCCGGTTTGAGCGAGGGCGCGGCGATGAACCCGCTGAACCTCGACGTGATCCTGAAGAACACCAAGCAGATGCCCTACGTGCGCTTCCCGCACTACTCGCACACCTTGTGGCTGGATTGCAGCAACTGCCACCCCAAGCCTTTCGAGATGAAGGCCGGCTCGACGGCAATCAACATGACGGAAATCTTCCGCGGCAAGTTCTGCGGCATGTGCCACGACCGGGTGGCCTTCATCACCTTCTTCTCCTGCCAGCGCTGCCACAGCGTGCCGCAACCGGGCGGCGAGCCCGCCGCCAAGCCGGCTCAGTAGCTGGGCGCCTTGGGCGCCGCTGCCCCCTGCTTGGCCTTGTTGGCCTGGTTGATGGCGTCCTGGGCGGCCGGCGGCATGTAGTTCTCGTCGTGCTTGGCAAGGACTTCGGTGGCGACGAACTGCCCCGATGCATTCAGCTTGCCCTGGGCCACCACGCCCTTGCCCTCCTTGAACAGGTCGGGAAGGATGCCGCGATAGACCACCGGGATTTCCTTGGCCGTGTCGGTGACGATGAAATGCACGTCCAAATCCTGGCGCTTCAGGCTGCCCTGGAGCACCAGGCCGCCGATGCGGAAGGCCTGTTCCTTCGGTGCCTTGCCCTGGGTGACTTCGGTCGGCGTGATGTAGAGGGCGATGTTGCTGTTGAGGGCATTCAGCACCAGTACCGCGGCAATGGCCACCGTGCTGAGGCCGCCGACGATCAGGGCAATTCGCTTGTGACGTGGTTTCATGAGCTTTCCAGTTCTTCGGCAATGCGTTCGCGGCGCAGTGTGGTGCGCACCTGTTGCAGGCGGTGACGGGCCAGCAGCGGCTCGGCAATCATGCAGACCAGGCAGAGCCCGACGCTGCCCCAGACATAAAGGCCGTAGCCGCCCATGGCGACGAATTCGGCCAGGCTATTCCACTGCATGCTTTACCCAATCGCTGAACATTTCCCGTTCCAGGATGATGGCCCGCACTCGCATCAGGGCCACCGCTATCGAATACATCCAGAAGGCCAGGGCCATCAGCAGCATGCCCCACAACATGGTCTGGGCCATGGTCGGCGATTTGGTCATGGATATAGACGCGCCCTGATGCAGGGTGTTCCACCACTTCACCGAAAAATAGATGATCGGCACATTCACCACGCCGACCAGGGCCAGCACGGCACCGGCCTTGTCGGCGCGGCGCGGATCGTCGATCGCCGCCTGCAGGGCGATGAAGCCGATGTAGAGGAACAGCAGGATCAGCTCCGAGGTCAGCCGCGCATCCCACACCCACCAGGCGCCCCACATCGGCTTGCCCCACAAGGCGCCGGTCATCAGTGAGAGGAAGGCCATCAGCGCGCCGGTCGGCGCCAGGGCCGAGGCCATCATGCCGGAGAGTCGGGTGTTCAGTGCCAGGCCCAGGCCGGCCCAGGTGGCCATCACGCAGTAGATGAACATCGACATCCAGCTAGTCGGCACGTGGAGGAAGATGATCCGGTAGCCCTCGCCCTGCTGCGCATCGGTGGGGGCGACGAAAAAGCCGACATAGACGCCGAGCACCAGGAACACGGCGCCGAGCGCCCAGAACCAGGGAATCAGGCGCCCCGCTATCGGATAGAAGCGCTGCGGTGAGGCGTATTGAAACCAGTTAACCAGTCGATTGCTCATCGTTCATTCCAAGGCGATTTTCAAGGCCGCCGTCGTTGCCCAGGGGGCGAAAAATCCCGCCAGTACCAGCAGGGCCGCCAGCAGCGACAGATGGCCGCTGGCCCCCAGCCCAGAAATCTCCGCTTCCACTGCCCCGGCGCCGAAGATCAGGGCCGGAATGTAGAGCGGCAGTATCAGCAAACTCAACAACACGCCGCCGCCGCGCACCCCCAGGGTCAGGGCCGCGCCGATGGCGCCGATCAGCGACAGCAGCGGGGTGCCGAGCAGCAAGGCGATCATCAGCACCCCCAGGGCCGCTGCGTCCAGATCGAACTGCAAACCCAGCACCGGCGCCAGCAACACCAGGGGCAGGCCGGACACCAGCCAATGGGCGATGATCTTGCCGGCCACCAGCAGTCCCAATGGACTGGGACTCAGCACGATCTGTTCCAGCGTGCCGTCCAGGTAGTCGGTGGCGAACATCCGGTTGAGGCCCAGCATCGTGGACAAGAGCGCGGCGACCCAGAGGATGCCCGGGGCGATTTTCTTCAGCAGCGGCGCGTCGGGGCCGATGCCGAGGGGAAACAGGCTGGTGACGATGATGAAAAAGAACAAGGCGGTCAGCACCTCGCTCTTGCGCCGGAAAGCCAGCAGCAGGTCGCGGCGGATGATGGCGATGAAGGGCTTCACAGCGTGATGGTCCGGCCGCCGTCCAGCGGGATGTCCTGGTGGCTGGTCAGCACTGCCATGCCGCCGGCCGCGGTATGGTCGGCGATCAGCTTGGTCAGGGCGGCGACGGCCCGCGTGTCGAGGGCGGTGAAGGGTTCGTCGAGCACCCACAGCTTGGCGCGGCGGGTCAGCAGGCGTGAGAGCAATACGCGGCGCTTCTGCCCGGCGGAAAGGTAGCGCACCGGAAACGACTCGCGGCCGAGCAGGCCGAACTGATGCAGCACCGCCAGGCAGGCGCGCTCATCCAGCCGGCCGCCATCCAATGCTGCATCGAATTGCAGGTTTTCCAGCGCGGTCAATTCCTCCTTCACTGCGCCGTGATGGCCGAGGAACAGGGTATCGCCGTGGAAGCTGTCGCGGCAGTCTTGGATAGCCTCGCCCTGCCAGCGCACTTCGCCTGCGGCGGGTTGCGACAGCCCCACCAGGATGCGCAACAGGCTGGTCTTGCCGGTGCCGTTTTCGCCGCGTACATGCACCCATTCCCCGGGACAGATTTCCAGGTCCAGATCAGCGAAGAGGCGGCGCTCTCCGCGCACGCAGGCAATTCCATGGGCGCTCAGCATTACGCGGAATTTTGCCTGAATAATGCGGCCTCTGCGCGGCAAAGCGCTGCCGTGTGGCAGGAATACCGCGCCACGGCTGCGCGCCATTTGCGGCAGCGCTGCGCCGTCAGTGGAATGCGCGCTACACTCTTCGACATAGCCAGATCAGGGCCGCCGCAGGATGGGACTGCCCCGCTCCCGGTCGGTCGCGTTGGAGATGCCGCGGATGGACGAACAAACAACTCAAGCCGAGGTCGCAGACGACACCGCTGCTGTCCGCGCCGCGCTGCCCCCTCGATTCAAATGGCTGTTGGCCGCGACCTTCGCCGGTGCTTTCCTGTTTTTGCTGGTTACCATCGGCTACGTGCATCTCGGCCATATCGCCAGCCGCCGCCTGGAAGCGCAGATGCTGGCCCAGGGCTACGCGCAGCGGATACAGGAGCGAGTCCAGACTGCCTTGGTGTCCACCTATGTGTTGGCCAACACGGTCAAGCAATCCCGCGGGGATTTGCGGAATTTCAACGATGTGGCCGGCGAACTGTTGTCCCTCTTCCCCGGCGTCAGTGCGCTGCAATTGGCGCCGGACGGGGTGATCCAGGAGATTTATCCGCTCAAGGGCAACGAAGCAGCGATCGGCCACGACCTGCTGCAGGATCGCAAGCGCAACCGCGATGCCGTGGTTGCGGTGACTACCGGTCAATTGACCCTGGCTGGCCCGTTCAACCTGATCCAGGGTGGTCTGGGTGCTGTCGGCCGCTTGCCGGTGTTCCTCACCAACGAGCAGGGCGAACGTTACTTCTGGGGCTTCGCGATTGCCTTGATCCGGATTCAGAGCCTGATCGAGTCGGTCGGCTTGCCGGCATTGACCAAGTCCGGTTATCAGTACCAATTGTGGCGTACCCATCCCGAGACGGAAAAGCGCGAGGTCTTTGCCAGTTCGGGCGACAAGCCGCTGGACGACCCGGTGGAATACGTCATCACCATTTTCAACGGCCACTGGATTCTCTCCCTGTCGCCGGAAAGCGGTTGGGTGACGATCCATGACTATTTAGAAATCTTCGGCCTCGCCCTGCTCGGTGCGCTGATCGTGACCCTGCTGCAACACATCGGCCTGCGCGTGTTGCTGCGCGAGCGCTAAGCCACCGCAGCGGCTTAGCGCTGCCTGTTCAGTGGCTGCGCCCCTGCTCGGGACGGATCAGCCGGATCGGCTGGGTGCGCGGCGGCATCGAATACACCGGCGCTTCCTTCAGCAGGCTGCGGAAGGCCTCCGCCGTCATCGCCTTGGCGAAGTAATAGCCCTGCAGCAGGTCGCAGCCGTTGTCCCGCAGCATTTCCACTTGTTCGCGGGCTTCGACGCCCTCGGCGATGATGTTCAGATTCAGTGAACGGCCCAGGGCCAGGATGGCGCGGGTGATCGATACGGCTTCCAGGTCGTCGGGCATGTCGCTGACGAAGGAGCGGTCGATCTTCAGCGTTGTCATCGGCAAACGCTTCAGGTAGGACAGGCTGGAATAGCCGGTGCCGAAGTCGTCGATCGACAATTGGATGCCCAGGGCCTTGAGCCGGTGCAGCAGTTCGATGCCGCGCTCGGCATCGCGCATCACGGCGCTTTCGGTCAGTTCGATTTCCAGTTGCCGCGGCGCGATGCCGTATTCGGTAATCGCATTGGCGACGATGCCGGGCAGGTCGTCGTCGAGCTGCAAGGCGGAAATATTCACCGCGACGAAAATCTCGTCGCCGGCGATGGCCTGCCAGCGCTTGACCTCCTGGCAGGCCCGGTTCAGCACCCATTTGCCGACCTGGCGGATCAGGCCGATCTCCTCCATCAGCGGGATGAAGATGGTCGGGCTGACCGAGCCGCCGAGGTCTTCGCGATGCCAGCGCAGCAGCGCTTCGGCGCCGACCACGCGGCCGGTTTCGGCCTCGACGAAGGGCTGGAATACCACCGATAGCTCGCCGCGCTCGAGGGCGTGGTAGAGCTTGCCCTCCAGGCTGATGCGCTCGGAGGCACGCTCGTTCATTGCCTGATGGAAGAAGCGATGGGTGTTGCCGCCATCCTCGATCGCCTTGTACATCGCCGAGTCGGCATTCAGCAGCAGGGTATCCGCATCCTCGCTGTCTTCGGGATAGACGCTGATGCCGATGCTGGCGGAGATGTGGATGTCCTGGTCGATGATGTCGAGGACGGGTTTGCCGATGGCTGCCTGCAGCTCGGTGACGAATTGCTCGGCCTGCTCGGCCGCGCCCATGGCCGGCACCATCACTGCGAACTGGTCGCCGCCCAGGCGCGCCACGTCTTCGCGGCAACTGGCGACGGACAGCAGGCGACTGGCGACTTCCACCAGCAGCAGGTCGCCGACTGTGTGGCCGGCGGATTCGTTGATCAGCTTGAAGCGGTCCAGGTCCATGTAGAGCACGGCCACGCGCTGGGCTTTGTGCTTGGCCTCGACCAGGGTCTGTTCCAGGCGGCGGTGGAAATGCTCGCGGTTGGGCAGGGCGGTCAGCGAATCGTGGTGCGCGAGGAAGTCGAGGCGTTCCTCGATCTTGCGGCGGGCGCTGAGATCGGAAAAGATCGCGACGTGGTTGAGGATGCGGCCGTCCTCGCCGCGCACCACGCTGATGGTCAGCCACTCGGGGAAATCCTCGCCGTTCTTGCGGCGATTGATGATCTCGCCGCGCCATTCGCCGTCGCGGGCCAGGGCCGCCCATATCTGGCGGTAGAACTGCTGGTCGTGGCGGCCGGAACTGAGGATCGACGGCGTCTGGCCGATCACCTCGTCCGCTCCGTAGCCGGTGAGGGCGGTGAAGGCCTTGTTGACCATCAGGATGCGGTTGTCTGCATCGGAAATGATGATGCCTTCGGTGTTGTTCTCGAACACGCGGGCCGACAGTTCCAGCTTGTCTTCGGCGATGTGGCGGCGCTCTTCTTGGTGGATGGATTCCAGCGCATACGACAGGTTGGCTGCCAACTCGTTGAGCAGTTCGCGCTCATGGTCGGAGAACACCTGGTCGATGCCGCCGAGAATGCCGATGTCGCCCCATTGGGTTTCGCCGGATTGCAGCGGCAGATGCAGCATCGATTTGAGGCCGAGCTTTTGCAGCTCGCCGGACAGGCCCTGGTCGCAGCAGTGCATCGACTGGCAGTGCAGGCTGCGCTTCGGCCAGCAGCGGCGGCTGGGCTTGTCGAGTTCGGTGTAGATCGAGCGGATGACCGGCTCCAGGCCCTGGGTGGCGATCAGACGTTCTTGCTCGCCGTCTTGCATCTTGATCCAGACCCCGGGGAAGCCGCCGACGTCCTGGATGATGCGGCGGGCGTCTTCCAGCAGTTGCTGGCGGTTGCGGGTATAGATGATCAGCTTGTTGATCTCGCTGAGGATCGTCAGCACCCGGTTCAGCCGCACCACGTCCCGCTCGGCCGCCTTGCGCTCGGA
>DATDMT010000227.1:0-2027 GCA_036518635.1 Rhodocyclaceae bacterium
AGGCGGCCGATCTCGCCGCTGAAGTCGCCGCGACGCTGCAGGCGCCGAATTACTGCGACTTCCTCGCCAATATGTGGGGCAGCACCCCGGACCACTGGCACGACGATCTGCAGGGCTGGGACCGCCTGCGGGTGGTGGTCAACGCCATGACCCGGATGCGCTTTTGCAGCACCGGCGGCGTCATGGAATTCCGCGCCAAGGGCCCGGTGGACAAGGCTCCCGCCGGCTGCATCCCCTGGTTCGACGTGCCCGGCCGCGCCAGCGCCGACCACACCCTTATCTGCGGCCACTGGTCGGCCCTCGGCCTGCGTATCCAGCCCGGCCTGATGGCCCTCGATTCCGGCTGCCTGTGGGGCGGCGCCCTGACCGCGCTGCGGCTGGAGGATCGGCAGGTGTTCCAGTTGCCCTGTCGCCACCGGGTGGCGCCGGCGGGCTGGGATTAGCACAGAGGATTCCGCGATGAACAAGAACCGGCTCGAAGCCTTCAGCGACGGCGTCATCGCGATCATCATCACCATCATGGTGTTGGAACTGAAGGTGCCCCACGGCGAGAGCCTGGAGGCCCTGGCGCCGCTGCTGCCGGTGTTCCTCAGCTATGTGCTGAGCTTCGTCTATGTGGGCATCTACTGGAACAACCACCACCATATGCTCCACGCCAGCGGCCGGGTGACCGGGGCCGTGCTGTGGGCCAATCTGCATCTGCTGTTCTGGCTGTCGCTGTTTCCCTTCGCCACCGGCTGGATGGGGGAGAACCACTTCGCGGCGATGCCGGCGGCGCTCTATGGTTTCGTGCTGCTGATGGCGGCGATCGCCTACTGGCTGCTGCAACAGGCGATCATCGCCGCCCAGGGGGCCGACTCGCTGCTGCAGAAGGCGGTGGGCCGCGACTGGAAGGGCAAGCTGTCGCCGCTGAGCTATCTGGCCGGCATGGCCGCGGCCTTCTGGCAGCCGTGGATTTCGATGGCCGTTTATGTGCTGGTGGCCCTGCTCTGGCTGGTGCCGGACCGGCGCATCGAGAAGGCCCTGATAAACACAAGCGAGTGAGCAACTGAATGACTGCAGCCCTGATCTGGAACGCCCAGGAGCATGGCCTCGGCCAGGCCGAGATGGATGCCACCCACGAGGAATTCGTCGCCCTGGTGAATGCAGCCCTGGCGGCCGACAATGCGGGCCTGGGGGCAGCGATGGCGACGCTACTAAGCCACACCCAGGCCCACTTCGAGCGCGAGTCGGCGCTGATGGCGCAGTGCGGACTCGGCTCCCGCCTCGAGCACGAGGCCGACCACCGGCGGGTGCTGGGCGAGCTGACAAACATGCAGGCCCGCGCCGCTCGCGGCCGGCCGGCCCTGGTGCGGCCCTATCTGGCCGAGGGCATTCCGCACTGGCTGCGCAGCCATCTGGCCACCATGGCTGCCGACCTGGCCGCTGCCCTGCTGCGCCAAGGCACGTAAATCTTTCCGGAGGGACCGCCCATGTTCGACCGCCTGTTCAAGCGCCCCGAAGCCGCCGTCCCGACGCCGAGCAAACTGAATTGCCTCAGCGCCGGCCCGGTGGAGTTCGTCTTTGCCCTGGTGCAAGGCACGACGCCGGACGACACCGCCGAGCAACTGGGTATCGCTGCCGCCGTCGCCCAGCGCGGCGGCTGGATGGTGCAGGACCTGCTGTGCAATCTGGCGGTGTTCGTCCGCGGCACCCTGCCGACCGCGGAGCCCCTGCAACTGGAACGGGCCGCGCTGGTGGAAAAGCTGCTGCAGGCCATGGGTGCGAAAGTTCGCGTGGCGCATGGCGCCGAGGCAGCCCACTTCGGCAATATGGGCGGCTCGGCGCGGGTGACCTACGGCGTGCTGCTGCCCTCGTTCATGAAGGTGATGCAGGCGCTGGACGAGGTGCCGCCGGGGCGCAGCCGCGCCCTCGACACCGCGCCCTGAGCGGCCCTAGAGCCAGGCCGGCACCTGGCCACCGAGGGCCAGCTTGGCGTTGGTGTCGCCCACCAGGGCGAAGCCCAGCAGCTCGCCCGCCGCATCCTC
>DATDMT010000228.1:0-13400 GCA_036518635.1 Rhodocyclaceae bacterium
GCGGCGATAGCTTGAGACATGCGTACTTCATCTGTGCTTTTGTCCCCAAACCATATCAGCCATGCTGACGCGCTCTCATCAAGTAGCTTCGGATCAGATGCAGGATTCCAAGCAAGACCGATCTTGACGTGCTCCCATATCGCCGCCTTTATGTATGCAACTTCTTTTTCCAAAACTGCGCGGGCGGTTTCTTTTTTCTTCTTCTCTAGCTCCACACCATTGGGTTTGTATGGGTTCGGCATGTGTGCAAAACCACCTGCTAATTTGTAGATTTCAATCAAGCGGCTATGAATCAGTTTGGCCGATGCTTCCTCAAAGTGCTTGACCCCGTCTGGTTGCTCCTTCATTGGGCCGAGTGGGCGAGGCAAGAAATGCGGGCTGATTTTTGAAAGGCGAACAAGGATTTCTGCGGCGTTCCAATCAAGGGTGTAGTCGCCTTTGTCTTTTGGATTAGCCACAGCATCCAATTCACGAGACCGTTGGTAACGCTGCTCGTCCGAGACGATGGCAGAAAAAGTAATGAGTTCAACGATCTTGCGAAGTTGAAGAAACGCGCACTCAGTGTCAATCTCGGCACTTTGAGTAAGCGGCTTCTTGGCCCCAAGGATTCGATCAATGGCACGAAGGCGCCGTTTGGCTTCCACCATTTGACGAAAATAGATTTCGTGTGGTTTTAGTGACGATGACATTTTGTCGGGGCCGCTTGCGAAGCGATAAAAATCTAAAGACGCCGTACGAGGGCAGTTTCAGAGCATTCAGTTTGTCCTCGCCACCGAAGCGAACCGAGATGTCCGGCAGTCGCAGCATCTGCCGGACGCGCAAAGCGCAGTCCTACTTAGCAACGAACGCTTTTTTCTGCTCGTTCCACTCGAACGACGCGCTTACTGAGTCGAACGCTCTGACGATTGCGGCTTTTTTGCTGGCTTCCGTGAAGGTCGATGCGGCGACGGCTCGCGCATTTAAATCGCTGGCAGCGGTGTAAGTCGCATTTCTGACGACTCGACCGACCGGGCCGCCGACCAATCCTGTGATAAAGCGGGCCAAGCCGTTAATGAGCTCCGACGCGATACTGCGCTCCACGCTGGATTTGACTCTGCCTGCCGTTGAAGCATCGGCGGCCATGGTGGCGCTCGACTGCCCGACTTCACGGCCGGTTTGCGAACATTTCCAGGTCACTCGAACCTGCGCGCCCTCTACCTCAACCGTTGCAATATTCGGTTCGATTGCTTCATAGGTGATTGGATTCATCTTGCCTCCGCGTGTGAGAAAGTGGTCCTATCGAATGAGCCGCGCAATCTTCCTGGGCTCGGGTTGCTGCAAATTTCAACTTTGCATATTACGCCGACCCGACGGCCGCCAGGTGAGGGCGCAGCAAGGGCAAGCCTAGCGAGGCAAGGGGGCTTGGCAGAGCGGCGAGGATTGGAGCGCCATGGAGACTTCCTGCGCGGTGCGCAGGGAGCGGATGGCGGTGAACAGCAGGTCCGCCTGGGGGTAGTTCTTCCTCAGGTAGCCCAGCCATTGCTTGAGCCGCCCGGGCGATTGGGTTGGCAAGACCTTGTTCTGAATTTGCGACCAGAAGTCCAGCAGCATGCCGACTATCGTATGCCAGTGAGCTTCCGGGGCGCACTCGGTACTTCCGCGGATACGCCTGGCAAGCAGGGGGTCGGCCACTGCGCCGCGCCCCAGCATGATGTCGTTGCAGCCGGTGGCCTCGCGGCTCGCATGGTAGTCGGCGACGGTCCAGACTTCGCCGTTGGCGATGACCGGAATCCGTAGCTGTTCGCGGATCAGGGCAACCGTGGGCCATCGTGCGGGGGGGCGGTAACCGTCCTTTTTGGTTCGGGCATGCACGACGAGTTCCTGGATGCCGCCGGCCTCGAGGGCGCAGGCGCAGTCGAGGGCCCTGCTGGTGTCCTCGATGCCGAGGCGCATTTTGGCGGTGACCGGAATTTCGGCCGGCACCGCGGCCCTGACCTCGGTGGCGATTCGATGCAGTAGTTCCGGTTCGTTCAACAGCGCGGCGCCTCCCCGGTTTCGATTGACCAGCGGCGTGGGGCAGCCGAAGTTGAGGTCGATGCCGGCCGGGTTGAGCCGCGCGACGTGGGCTGCGTTGGCCGCCAGCAGGGCCGGGTCGGAGCCGAGAAACTGAATTCGCACCGGCGTACCGGCGCGGGTGCACGACCCGTTTTTGAGTTCCGGGCTGACGCGGGTGAAGGCGGAGTGGGGCAACACCGTCGAGCTGACGCGGATGAATTCGGTGACGCACCAATCGTAGCCGCCCGCCCCGGTGAGGACGTCGCGGAGGATGTCGTCGGCCAAGCCTTCCATGGGGGCGAGGACCAAGCGGGGAGGTATCTGCGTGTTGGGCATGGGGCGGCATTATCACCGAACGTCTGCCCCGCCATATCCTCAGTCCATGCTTGACCGGCCGGATGGGCCGGCTGCTGCGCTTGCCCCGCCTGCCGTCAATCCTTCACGACGATTCGGCCATTCATTTCCTCGTGGCCGAGACCGCAAAAATTGTCGCAGAGGAAATCGTAGATGCCGGCCTTGGCCGGCGTCAGATGAAGCACCGTGACCTGCCCAGGCGGCAGGTCTGCGCGGATGTCCAGGTCGGGCACCTTGAAGCCGTGGAGGAAGTCCGTCGAGGTGATTTCGAGCCGCACCGGCTCGCCGGTCTTCAGCAGGATTTCACTGGGGAAGTAGGAAAAGCGCTGGGCCACCACCTTCACCACCCGCTCCTGGCCCGCCATGCTGTGGGTCAGGCCAAGGCCCAGCAGGCCGATGGCGGCGACGCCGATCAGCAGCCGAGCCCCGATCCGTTTTTGCGAGAGCGTCACGGCTAGGCCCTCACTACCGGGAATTCGGTGATCTGATAGGCCACCGGTTTGGCTTCCGCCTCCACCTCGCGGAATCCCAGTCCTTTGAAGGGCAGGGCCGGGTCCCAGGGCAGCGGCGTCCGTTTGTCCTGGGAGCCTGGGGCCGGCAGCGGGAAAATCAGCGACTTGGCCGAGTGATGGGCGATGTGCTCCGTGTAGTGGTGATTTTCCTGGTGGATGTGGCCGTAGAACACCGTCACGTTGGGATGGGACAACAGCAGCTTGATGGCCTTGGCGCCATCGCGGGTCGCCCAGTCCCATTTCGGCACCAGATCGAACAGGGGACGATGGGTGAACACCACGATCCGCGCGTCTTTGGGCTGTGCCGCGAGATCGGCGGCTAGCCAGGCCAACTGCTCGTCGCCGAGGCTGGCACCCGGGTCCGACACATTGTCGAGGGTGATGAAATGCACGCCCTTGTGGTCGAAGGTGTAGTGGGTCTTGCCGAACATCTCCTGGAAGGCCGCACCTTTGTCTAGGGACGCATCGTGCTCGCCGGGGATGAAATGGACGTCCTTGACCTTCAGGGCGCTGACGATCTTCTTGAAGGCGCTCAGGCGCTGTCGGCGCTCCTCGGGGTCGTCGGTGGTGTGGGTCAGGTCGCCCGTGAACATGATGAAGTCCGGTTGTTTTTCCAGGGCATTCACTGTCGCTACGGCCTTTTCCAGGGTATGGGCCGCCTCGGGATTGGCCGGGCCTTCGTAGCCCCAGTGGGAATCCGACAACTGGACGAAGTAGAAATCGTCATAAGCGGCCGCTGCCGCATTTGCACGGCCGACCAGGCCGGGCAGGAACACGGCGCCGCCACCGATAGCGGACAGTTTTAAAAAATCACGACGATTGATCATTTGGGCTCTCCTTGGGATGGGGTATGGAATCGGCACCGGCATCCATGGCCGGCTCCTTGCAATGCATTACCCCAAGCGCGAGGAAAATATTCCCGGCGCTTCGGCAGGAGTTCCTCGCTATCATTGATCCGAATGCCAGCCGTAGCCTGGCAAAGGCGTGGGGCGCCGGCCGGGGGGCACTAGCCGGCAACGCTGAAAATATTTTCCGGGCATCGTGGGAGCCTTCTTGGAATAAACCGGGCCCTGGCCCGGTCTACTCTCTGACTGAGTGAAATTCGAATTGAGAAGACCTATATCGTCCTTTGAATCCCAGGCGCTGGCCCATCTGGATGCTGCCTACAACCTGGCGCGCTGGCTGGTTCGCGACGACCAGGTGGCCCAGGACATGGTGCAGGAGGCGTATTTGCGCGCTCTCAATTACTACGACACGTTTCATGGCGACGACATACGTCCGTGGCTGCTGCGCATCCTGCGCAACACTTGTTACACCTGGCTGGCGCGGAACAACGCGCGCAAGGATGACGTGGAGTTCGACGAGCAGCGCGACAGCGAATATCTGGAGTCGTCGTTCACTCGTCCCGAGACCGATCCCGAAACGCTGTTGGCGCGCAAGGAGCAAAGGACGCAATTGCAGCAGGCGATTGATGGCCTGCCGGCCGTGTATCGCGAAGCCCTGATCCTGCGCGAAATGGAAGAGTTGTCCTATGAAGACATCGCCCTTGTCGCCGAAATTCCGCTGGGCACGGTGATGTCCCGCCTGGCCCGTGCCCGGGTGTTGTTACGAAAAGCGCTACTGCAGAAGGGGGAGAAACCCTGATGGAAAATTGCGACGACGCTGAACTCGCTGCCCTGATCAAACAGCAGGCTGGCCGCTACCGGGCTCCCTCTGGCTTGCAGCAGCGCATCGCCGCTGATCTGGCCCAAGCCACGGCGGCGCCGAGGACGGTGATGCCTGCACCATCGGTCTGGCAACGCTGGTTCGGAATGGGGGCCGCCTTTGCTGCCGGGATCGCGATGGCTGTCGCGCTCTCGCTGTTCTTTGGTTCACAGGGCGGCCAGGATCGTCTGGTGCAACAAGTGGTGGACAGCCACGTTCGCTCCCTGATGGTGGCTCATCTGTCCGATGTGGCCTCCAGCGACCAGCACACCGTCAAGCCGTGGTTCGATGGCAAGCTCGATTTCGCACCGCCGGTACAGGACTTGGCGGCAGCGGGCTTCCCCTTGGCCGGCGGCCGCCTCGACTACCTGGCGGAACGCCCGGTGGCGGCGCTGATCTACCGCCATCGCCTACACGTCATCAACCTCTTTATCTGGCCCGCCAGCGGTCCGTCGCCTTTCGTTGCCGTCAGCACAGTCCGCCAGGGATATAACGTCAAATCCTGGCAGGACGACGGCATGCAGTTTTGGCTGGTGTCCGACGTGCAAGCGGCGGATTTGGCCAGTTTCGAAAAGCTGCTGCGGGGCAAATCCGGGTAACGCTAATCCAGCCAGGCCCGTCGGGGACCGGTGCAGATCAACCGCCTAGCTCTCCACCCGATTCCGCCCGCCTTCTTTCGCCCGATACAGCGCCTCGTCGGCCTCGGCGATCAGGGCTTCGATATCCGCCGCCTGGCCGCTTGCGCCCTGGGCGACGGAGACGCCCAGACTCACCGTGTAGGCCGGCAGTTTCTTGTCGCGTTGCTGTTCGATCTCGCGCCGGATACGTTCGGCCACCTTCCGGGCTTCGGCCATGCCGGTGTCGGGTAGCAGGATGACGAATTCCTCGCCGCCGAAGCGGGCCAGGATGTCCGGCAGGCGCAGCATCTGCTGGGCGCGCCGGGCGTAGTCCTTGATCACTTCGTCGCCGATGTGGTGGCCGTAGGTGTCGTTCACCTTCTTGAAGAAATCGATGTCCGAGGTGATCGCCGCCAGGGGCCGGCCGGAGCGGACGCTGCGAGCCCATTCCACCGCGGCGCGGTTGAAGAAGGCGCGGCGGTTGAGGCTGCCGGTCATCGGGTCGCGGGTCGCCATGAATTCCAGTTCGACCCGCAGCCGCTCGTTGGCCAGGATGATGAAGCCGATGGAAAGCCCGAGCACGCCAAGGGAGAAGGTGCCCAGGTAGATTTGCTGCATCAGGCTGTGATCGAAGATGTCGTCGCTCTCGCTGACCGAGGCCGGCAGCGTGGCCAGGCGCCAGACGGCGACGGCGACGCTGAGGGCGAAGGCGGCGGTGAGGAAGCGGTTGCCGAAGCCCTTGGGCGCGGTCTGCCAGGCCAGCCAGGCGCCCCAGGAGAACAGGCCGATCTGGGCCAGGGTCATGATGAACAGGCGGCCCTGGTAGCTCTCGGTGGCGAAGGTGAGGATGACGACCAGCAGCAGGATCGCGCCGATCACGTCCAGCGCAGGGCGCCACTGGGGTTGCCGTCCGGTGTAGCGCTGCAGCCCGACCACCAGCAGCAATTGGCCGAACAGCAGCAAGCCGCTGGCGGCAACGACCGCAAACAGGTCGGGCAGCACGCCGCGCATCGAGGCCAGGCCGGAGGCGAAGCCGATCAGGATCACGGCCTTGGCCCAGTCGTTGAGGCCGTCGATGTCGTCGGGGAAGCTGCGGGCCTGGACCCACAGCACCAGGGCGCAGAGCATGCCGAGCAGGTTGGCGACGAGGAGGAAGGTGCGGGGGTCCATCATGGGCGGGGCGATGCTTCGGTGTCGGCGCTTAGTCCGGCTGCCCCTGCCGCAACACATCGATGATGGTCGCGCCGTAGCGGTCGGCCTTGGCTTCGCCGATGCCGGGGATGGTGCGCAGACCGTGGATCGAATCGGGTTTGCGGTTGGCGATTTCGCGCAGGGTCTTGTCGTGGAGGATCACGTAGGCCGGCACGCCCAGTTCGCGGGCGGTCCCGGCGCGCCAGGCGCGCAGGGCTTCGAACAGGGGCGCGGCTTCGGCGGAGAGTTCGACGACGTCAGCGGCTGAGGCGCTGCGGCGGCTGCGTTCGCTGCTGCTCTTGCGCCGCAACTGGCGGCGCAGCATCAATGTGGTCTCGCCCTTCAGCACCGGGCGCGCGGCGTCGGTCAGGGTGATGGCGCCGTAGCGTTCGGCGTCGGGGCGGATCACGCCTTCGACCATCAGTTGTCGGGCGACGGCGCGCCAGGCGGCTTCGTCCATGTCGGCGCCGATGCCGAAGGTGGGCAGGGCGTCGTGGTTGAACTGGGCGATCTTCTCGTTGCGCTTGCCGCGCAGCAGGTCGATCAGGTGCACCACGCCGAAGCGCTGGCCGGTGCGGACGGCGGCGGAGAGCAGCTTTTGCGCAGCGACGGTGCCGTCCCAGAGTTCCGGCGGCTCGCTGCAGGTGTCGCAGTTGCCGCAGGGGGCCGACTGTTCGGCGAAGTAGTTGAGCAGCACGGTGCGGCGGCAGGCGGCGGCCTCGCAGTAGGCCAGCATCGCGTCCAGCTTCTGCCGCTCGATGCGCTTCTGCTCCTCGCCGGCGGCGGATTCGTCGATGCGCTGGCGATGCACCATCACGTCGTTGAGGCCGTAGGTCATCCAGGCCTCGGCCGGTTCGCCGTCGCGGCCGGCGCGGCCGGTCTCCTGATAGTAGGCTTCGAGGCTCTTGGGCAGGTCCAGGTGGGCGACGAAGCGCACGTCGGGCTTGTCGATGCCCATGCCGAAGGCGATGGTCGCCACCATGACGATGCCGTCCTCGCGGACGAAGCGTTGCTGGTGGTTGCGTCGGGTTTCGGCGTCGAGGCCGGCGTGATACGGCAGGGCGTTGACGCCGTGTTCCCGCAGCCAGACGGCGGTCTCGTCCACCTTCTTGCGCGACAGGCAATAGACGATGCCGGCCTCACCCTTGTGGTCGGCGAGGAAGGCCTGCAACTGCTTTTTCGGGTTGTCGCGCTCGACCACGGTGTAGCGGATGTTGGGCCGGTCGAAGCTGGAGAGGAAGACCTTGGCCTCGTCCAGTCCTAGGCGCTCGATGATCTCGCGCCGGGTCAGCTCGTCGGCGGTGGCGGTCAGGGCGATCCGCGGCACCGCCGGATAGCGCTGATGCAGGGCCGAGAGCTGGATGTACTCGGGGCGGAAGTCGTGGCCCCATTGGGAGACGCAGTGGGCCTCGTCGATGGCGAAGAGGGCGATGCGTTTCTGCTCGTCGAGCTGGTCCAAGAGGCCGAGGAAGCGCTCGGTCAGCAGGCGCTCGGGGGCGACGTAGAGCAGGTCCAACTGGCCGGTCATCAGGGCCCGCTCGGTGGCGACCACCGCGTCGAAATCCTGGCTGGAATTGAGGAAGGCGGCCTTGATCCCGGATTGCAGCAGGGCGTCCACCTGGTCCTGCATCAGCGCGATCAGCGGCGAGACGACGATGCCGCAGCCGGGCCGCAGCATCGCCGGCAACTGGAAGCAGAGTGACTTGCCGCCGCCGGTGGGCATCAGCACCAGGGCGTCGCCGCCCCTGCCGACGTGGTCCACGATCTCGGCCTGGGCGCCGCGGAAGGCGCTGTAGCCGAAGACGCTCTGCAACAGGGCGAGGGGCGTGCGTTCGCTCATTCTTTGTGTTCCGGCCGCAGCAGGCTGGCGACGATGGAGACGGTCAGCAGCATGGCGACCACGGCCAGGGAGGCGCCGGTGGGGATCGCGTACCACTCGACGATCAGCATCTTGATGCCGATGAAGGCGAGGACGAAGGCCAGGCCGAACTTCAGCAGGTGGAAGCGGTCGGCCATGCCGGCCAGCATGAAGTACAAGGCGCGTAGGCCGAGCACGGCGAAGATGTTGGAGGTCATCACGATGAAGGGATCGGTGGTGACGGCGAAGATCGCGGGGATGCTGTCCACCGCGAAGATCACGTCGGTCACGGCGATCAGCGCCACCACCACGAACAGCGGGGTGTACCAGCGGATGCCGTCGCGCCGGAACCAGAAGTGGTTGCTTTCGTAGTTCCTGGTCAGGTTCAGGTGGCCGCGCATCCAGTGCAGCACCGGGTTCTGCTCGATGTCCGGGTCTTCCTCGGCGGCCACCAGCATCTTGATGCCGGTGTAGACCAGGAAGGCGCCGAACAGGTAGAGGATCCAGTGGAACTGGGAGATCAGCCAGGCACCGATCAGGATCATTATGGTGCGCAGGATGATGGCGCCGACCACGCCGATGATCAGGGCGTGCTTCTGCAGTTCGCCGGGCACGGCGAAGGTGCGAAACAGCAGCATGAAGACGAACAGGTTGTCCACCGACAGGGACTTTTCGATCACGTAGCCGGTGAGGAACTCGGTGGCCTTCTGGTTGGCGAGGGCGCGGCCCTCGTGCTGGTCGATCCAGAACCAGAGCAGGGCGTTGAACACCAGGGCCAGGCTGATCCACAGCAGGGACCAGCCGAGGGCCTCACGGAAGCCGACGGTGTGCTCGCCCTTGTGGCGGATGGCAGCCAGGTCCACATAGATGGCGCCGACGACGAACAGGAAAAAGGCGCCCCACATCCAGGGCGCGGCGACGGTGTGCAGCATGGCGGGCGCCTCAGCGGTGGTCGTCGACGCGGCGGTATTCGCCGTCGATGACGCGGCCGTCGGCGCGGCGGGTACGGCTGTCGCTGCGCTTGTCGGTCGCGGCCCGCTGCATCAGGCGGCGAGCGAAGCACAGCGCCAGCAGGGCGGCGACGAGTGCAGCCAGGCGGCTTTTGCCGGCACGCTGGACGAAGAACAGAAAGGCTTTGCGGATCAGGCTGGTCATGGTGTCTTGCTCCAATCAGTACGTTCGCGGGCCACAGTCCGTAGGCTGGTCCGCAAACGAAAAGACCTTTGCCTGGCGGCAAAGGTCTCGCTGCGACTCGCGTCGCCCACGGCACCGGGATTCGAGGAATCCGTGATGACGACACCGTGGCTTGGAGCTACTCCCCTTTGGGAACACTGCGGAAGGGATGCTACGGGAGGCGGCGGGGGCGGTCAAGCGCGGGTCCAGGGGCGCGGGGTGCAGCCGGCGGGGCCGCATTCGAGATAGCTGCCGGCCTCGTCGTGCCAGTCGCCGAGCACCCAGCGCTCGCAGGAGCGAGCGTCCACGCTGAGACGGTGGCAGGCCTCGCGGTGGGTGTGGCCGTGGATCATCCGGTTCACGCCATGGTCGCGGAAGGCGGCGGCGACGGCCTCGGCATTGGTGTCCATGATCGCCGCGGGCTTGCTCTGCTTGCCCATGCTGCTCTTCTCGCGCAGGCCGGCGATGAAGGCCTTGCGTTCGGCCAGGGGCTTGGCCAGGAAGTCGCGCTGGAAGGCCGGGTCATGCACCGTGGCACGGTAGCGCTGGTATTCCAGGTCGTCGGTGCACAGTTCGTCACCGTGCAGCAGCAGGGTGGGCGTGCCGGCGATATCGGCGACGCTGGGGCCGGCTAGCAATTCGATGCCGCTGGCGGCGGCGAACGCTTCGCCGATCAGCAGGTCGCGGTTGCCGGAAATGAAGGTGGTGGCGACGCCGCTGGCGGTGAGCCGCTGCAGGGCGGCGCAGATCGTGGCGTTGAAGGGGGCGGCCAGGTCGTCGTCACCGGCCCAGGAATCAAACAGGTCGCCGAGGATATAGAGCCCCTCGGCATCGGCGGCAGGGCCTTCTAGGAAGCCCAGAAACAACTCCGTCACGCCGGGGCGTGACGGATGCAGGTGCAGATCGGAGATGAACAGGTGCAAATGCAGTGCCCTGAGATCAGACCTTTTCGGCGCGCTCGATGACGACCTTGTCCTTCGGCACGTCCTGGTGGAAGCCGCTGCTGCCGGTCTTCACGTCCTTGATCTTGTCCACCACGTCCATGCCTTCCACCACTTCGGCGAAGACGCGGTAGCCCCAGCCATTGCCGCTGGGTGCCTTGAAGTCGAGGAAGTCGTTGTCCACCAGGTTGATGAAGAACTGGGCGGTGGCGGAGTGGGGATCGTTGGTGCGGGCCATGGCGATGGTGCCGCGCTTGTTCTTGAGGCCGTTGGCGGCTTCGTTCTCGATCTGTTCGCGGGTCGGCTTCTGGTTCATGTTGGCTTCGAAGCCGCCGCCCTGGATCATGAAGCCGGGAATCACCCGGTGGAAGATGGTGCCGTCATAGAAGCCGGCTTCCACGTAGTCGAGGAAATTCTGCGCGGTCTTGGGGGCCTTTTCGAAGTTCAGCTCGATGCCGATGACGCCGAAGTTGGTGTGCAGCTTGATCATGTTGGGATTCCTTTATTTGGTTTCGGGCAGAAGTTTGGCGGATTCGATGACGATGGGCGTGACCGGGACGTCGCCATACATGCCCGACTGGCCGGTCTTGCTGCGGGCGATGGCGAAGACCACGTCCATGCCGCGGGTGACGCGGCCGAACACCGCATAGCCGTAGCCATCCGGGTTGGGGGCGTCGAGCATGACGTTGTCCACGACGTTGATGAAGAACTGGGCGGTCGCCGAGTTCGGGTTGTTGGTGCGGGCCATGGCGATGGTGCCGACGGCGTTCTTCAGGCCGTTCTTGGCTTCGTTGGGGATCGGCGCGCGGGTGTTCTTTTCCTTCATGCCGGGCTCGAAGCCGCCGCCCTGGATCATGAAGCCGGGAATCACGCGGTGGAAGATGGTGCCGTTGTAGAAGCCGGCCTTCACGTACTGGAGGAAGTTGTCCACCGACTTGGGCGCCTTCTCTGCGTTCAGTTCGATGACGATGGTGCCCTGGTTGGTCTTCAGTTCGACTTCCGGGTTGGCGGCGAGCGCGGATACGGAAAAGGTCAGCGCCGCGAGGGCAATCAGCAGTTTTTTCATGGGTTTCGAAATCTAGTTTTGGAGGGGCCGCCCTCGGCCCGATGGTGTGCTTGATGAACGCCGTGTCGGGCCGAGGGCGGCCCTCCTGCAGCCTGGGCTCAGGCGGCGCCTTCGTAGACGATCTTCCAGCGCCCGTCTTCCTTGATCCAGTACTGGCGCTTCTTCATCTGGTTGGAGAGGTTGCTGCTTTGGTAATCCTGCTCGAAGGTGACCACGACGTAGTCTTCCTTGCCGGGATTGCGGAACATGCTGAGGTTCTTGGTGCCGACCTTGATCCAGGTCTTGCCGGCATTGACGCTGCGCTTCTGCTCCACCCACTGATCGCGGTTCTGGCCATCGCTGGAGAAGCGCACCGAGTAGTGGCTGGCGTAGCGCCCGACGTCGCGGCTTTCCCAGTCGCGGCGCCATTCGTCGATCATGCCCAGCAGCGATTTGCGTTCCGCCTGCCAGTCGTCCATCGACAGCCAGTCGATGCTGTTGCTGATGATCACCGGGGTCAGGCCGATCTGCAGGTTCTTCGACAGGGCTTCGAGATCCTGGTTGGTCAGCACCACGCAGCCGTCGGAGGCCTTGGGCGGGCGCGAGTAGGTGTCGGACGGCGTGCCGTGCAGCCAGATGCCGTGGCCGTTGCGGCCCATGCGCTTGTCCCACTCATTGGGATAGTTGATCGGGTAGGCGCCGCTGCCGTAGAAGTCGCCGACCTTCTGCCGCGGCAGGCTGGAGGTGACGTGGTAGACGCCGATCGGCGTGCGCTTGTCGCCTTCGGCAGTCTTGTCGGCGCCGAGCTTGCCCTGGGTGATGTAGTAATCGGCGACGAAGCGCGGCGTGCCCTTGTCGTTCTGATAGACGTACATCCGCGACTTCTGGGTATCCACCACCAGGGCGTACTTCTGGTCGGATTCCATCTGCACCAGGTAGCGCGGCACGTAGTTGGTCGGCGGCTTGGCCTTGTAGGCCTTCAGTCGGGCGATGGCTTCGGCGCGCAGGTCGGCCACCTTTTCGCTGGCGTTGGCGTCGCTGCCTTCGCCGAAGCGGGTCAGGGTCTTGGTGCGGGCCAGCAGCAGATCACCCTTGATCAGGTGGGCGAGGCGGTAGTTGGGATAGCCCTTGATCAACTGCTCGGTCTGATTCAGCGCCTGCTCGAACTTGCCCAGCTCGATGGCCTCGAAGATGCCCGCCAGCAAGGGCTCGGGCCCAGAGTCGGTGTAACGCTGGGCATGGGCGCCACCCGCCAGCACGGCGAGCAGCAGGGCCATCATTCGGGCAGTACGTTTCATCCGCCGATACGCTCCTGTTGGATCAGCCATTTGCCGTCTCGCTTGACCAGCACCAGGGTCTTGCCGCTGGAGGTGGTGAGCGAGGCGGATTTGTAGTGCTGGCGGAAACGCACGGTAGCGTGGTCGCCGCCTTCGATGGAGACCTTCAAACTATCCACTCCAACTTGGATGTTACCGGGCTTCTTGATGCGCTGGTTCCGTTCGGTCTCCCAGGCATTGCGGGCCATGCCGCCTGGGGTCTTGAAGTCCCGGGCGTAGTGGGACAGGTAGCCCTTGACGTCCTTCTTCGACCAAGCGGCGGCCCAGGCGTTGATGGCGCGGGCCACATCGTCATTGTTCGATGCTTCAGGCGCGGGCTTGGTCGCCGGTTTGGCGGCGGCGACAGCAGGTGCAGCCGGCGTGGGCGCGGCGACCGGCACCGGCGTGGGGGCAGGCTTGGCGGCGGGCGGCGGTGTAACGGGGGCGGGAACAGGCTTCGGTGCTTCCACCGGCTTGGGCGCGGCGACCGGGGCCGGCGGCGCGACGACCGGAGCCGCGGCGATCGGGCCGATGGCCGGCGGCGTGGCGGGGCGGCCGCTGCCGGGGCGGCTGGCGGTGCCGATCAGGTCGCGGATCATCGACAGCTTGATCTGGGCGGTGGAATTCGACGAATCCAGCTGCAGGGCCTTGTCGT
>DATDMT010000229.1:0-2987 GCA_036518635.1 Rhodocyclaceae bacterium
AAGGCCTCGCCCGGCCGATCCTGGTGGGCCGCGCCGACAAGATCGCCACCGCCATCGACTCCATGGGCCTGCGCCTGCGCCCCGAGCTGGATTACGAAGTACTCGATCCGCAGCACAACCCGCATTTTGAGGAAGACTGGCAGGAATACTTCCGCGTCATCGCGCGCAAAGGCAAGACCCGCGCCTTCGCCGAGCACGAGATGCGCAACCGCAACACCCTGATCGGCGCCATGCAGGTCCGCACCGGCCGCGCCGACGCGCTAATCTGCGGCACCTACGGCACCCACAGCACCCACCTGCCCTACATCCTCAACACCATCGGCCAGAAGCCCGGCACCACCACCCTGGCGGCGATGAACCTGCTGATGCTGCTGGAGCGTTCGGTGTTCATCTGCGACACCTATGTGAACCTGAATCCCACGGCGGAACAGATCGCCGAGATGACCCTGCAGGCCGCCGAGGTGGTGCATCGCTTCGGCATCAAGCCGCGGGTGGCGCTGCTTTCCCATTCCAGCTTCGGCACCGCCGACGACGCCGAGGCGGAGAAGATGCGCCAGGCCCTGGCCCTGATCGAGGAGCGGGCCCCCGACCTGGAAGTGGAAGGCGAAATGCACGGCGACGCCGCCCTCTCCGCCGAGGTGCGCGCCCAGGTCTTCCCCGACTCGCGCCTGACCGGCGACGCCAACCTGCTGATCATGCCCAACGCCGCCACCGCCAACATCGCCTTCAATCTGCTCAAGGTCTCGGCCGGCGGCGGCGTCACCGTCGGCCCGATCTTGCTCGGCACCAACCAGCCGGCCCACGTCCTGACCGCCACCGCCACCGTGCGGCGGATCGTCAACATGACCGCAGTCGCCGTGGTCGAGGCCCAGGGCTAAGACCGCCCTAGCTGCGGACTATCGCCCCGATAGTCCGCAGCCGCTTGACGGCCCCGCAACGGGGCTGCTACTGTCTGTTCCATGTTCTCCCAGCAGATGCTCCTCCTCGCCGTTCTCTCGGCCACGCTCCTGACCACGCTTGCATTCCGCAAGCTGGGTCTGCGTCTGCTGCGCGCCAAGCGCGCATAAACCCCACCCCCTCCCTGTCGGTTTTTTGAATTCCCTTCACGGGGATGTTGCGCCTTGCGTCGTCCGCATTTGCGGCCCGCAAAAGGCATTTCCAAGGAGCACCACCATGACCACGCTATCCACCCTGTTCCGACTGCGACCCGGCTGCCCGGCCCTGAGCCCGCGACAGCCCGGCAGCCCCATCACGTCCCTCTTGGTCGCCCCGCAAGACACCCATCGCCACCGACGAAAAAGGAACACTCGATCATGAAGACCCAAGCCCATACCAAGTACCGCCCCTTCCCCCCGGTCACCTTGCGCGACCGCACCTGGCCCGATCAGGTGATCGATAAAGCGCCGATCTGGATGAGCACCGATCTGCGCGACGGCAACCAGGCCCTCTTCGAGCCCATGGATGCCGCCCGCAAGATGCGCATGTTCCAGATGCTCTGCGCGATCGGCCTCAAGGAAATCGAGGTCGCCTTCCCCTCCGCCTCGCAAACCGATTTCGACTTCGTCCGCCGCCTGATCGAGGATGACCACATCCCCGCCGACGTCACCATCGAAGTGCTGACCCAGGCCCGCGAGCCCCTGATCCGCCGCACCATCGAGTCCCTCGCCGGCGCCCGCCGCGCCATCGTGCACGTCTACAACGCCACCTCGCCTGTGTTCCGCGACACCGTGTTCGGCATGAGCAAGGCCGAAGTGGTGGACATGGCCGTCTGCGCCGTGCGCCTGATCCGCGAGCTCACCGACGCCCGGCCCGAGACCGAGTGGATACTCGAATACAGCCCGGAGACCTTCACCGCCACCGAACTGGAATTCGCCAAGGAAGTCTGCGACGCCGTCACCGCCGCCTGGGGTGCGACGCCTACGCGCAAGGTGATCCTCAACCTCCCTTCCACCGTGGAAGTGGCGACACCCAACGTCTACGCCGACCAGGTCGAGTGGATGCACCGCCACCTGGCCCGCCGCGACAGCGTGATCTTGAGCGTGCACCCGCACAATGATCGAGGCTGCGCCGTGGCCGCCGCCGAGCTCGCAGTGATGGCCGGCGCCGAGCGCGTCGAAGGCTGCCTCTTCGGCAACGGCGAACGCACCGGCAACGTGGACCTGGTCACCCTCGCCCTCAATCTCTACACCCAGGGCGTAGCACCGGGCCTCGACTTTTCCGACATCAACGCCGTCGCCCGCACCGCCGAGGAATGCACCCAGTTGCCGATTCACCCGCGCCACCCCTACGCCGGCGACCTGGTGTTCACCGCGTTCTCCGGCTCCCATCAGGACGCGATCAAGAAGGGCCTCGCCGCCCGCCGCGACGGCGAGATGTGGAACGTCCCCTACCTCCCAGTGGACCCGGCCGACGTCGGCCGCAGCTACGACTCGATCATTCGGGTGAACAGCCAGTCCGGCAAGGGCGGAATCGCCTACCTGATGGAAACCGGCCACGGCATCGTCATGCCGCGACGGATGCAGGTCGAGTTCAGCAGCGTGGTGCAACAACACACCGACGCCAGCGGTGCCGAAATCGACGCCGAAGGCCTGTGGCAATTGTTCTCCCGCACCTACCTCGAAGCGCGGCAACCCATCGCCCTGATCGAACACCACCTGTTCGAGGACGGCGAGCAACAGGGCATCCGCCTCACCGTAGAAATGGGCGGCGCACGCACCACCCTGATCGGCCGCGGCAACGGCCCCATCGATGCCGCCATCCACGCACTGCGCTTGCCGATACGAGTGCAGAGCTACGAAGAGCGCGGTGTCGGCGAAGGGGCGGATGCTAGGGCGGTGGCAATCATCGAGGTGGCGATGGACGGGGTGGCCGGCAGCACTTTCGGCGTCGGGCTGCATTCCAATATTGTTACCGCATCCGTGAATGCCATAGTTTCCGCCACAAATCGTGCCCTGCTTCGAATAGCCAAACGGGGTGAGCCAATCCCC
>DATDMT010000230.1:0-18160 GCA_036518635.1 Rhodocyclaceae bacterium
TGCGAAATGCGGAAAAAATCGAAATTCCCCGTCTTGGCGTAGATGAACAGATTCAGCGCCAGCAGCAGTTGGAAGGCGAAGGGATAGGTCGACGAGAGCTGCGGCCCCAACAGCCAGTACACACAAAGCCAGAGCATGGAGCCAATGGTGACAAGGCCGGTGGCGAAGACCAGCAGCGACTTGGCCATGCGCAACTCTTCCCCGTCGTCAGGGCGAATGCCCGCGTTGCGCAGACGATCAATGAAGTTATCGGGGGCGGGGGCCGGCAGAGCCATTATGACTTCTTGCGTTGGGCGCATAGATTCGAGGCGCAGTTTCTCAGGTGATACCGGGGTCAAGGAAGCTTTCCGGCGGACAGCATTCTGTTCATCAGGATATTGCTCGGTACCCAGGTGAGCATATCGTCGATGGTCGTGTTGGCAACGTAGGTCGCGTCACCATTATAGTTTTCCTGTTCGTTGCTATCCCCAGTCGCGGAGGATTGGGTGCCGGTGCTAAGGTATGCGCCCGCACCATTCTTGCCATGGGAAACCACCAGCGCGGGTATGCCGCTCGCGGTCGTGGCGCCGCCGCTGGACGCACTCATGACCTTCATCGCGCCGCTGCTGCATAGGGCAAAAGCGGAATTGGAGGGGGAGGAGGTTGGTGAGCAATTTCCGAAATAGGTTTGACCTGTATTGCCTCGGGCGAATGCCGTGGAGACTCGATAGCTGTAGCGTTGGCCCCAAGCGTCGAGTTCAGGAAGTCCTAACGTTGCCCACGGAAGCACACCGCCAACGCTAGCGGATTCAAAAACGGTCGCATTAGACGTATCGAGGTGGCAAGGGTTGCCACTGTTGTATTGGGAAGTGCCATTGTCTGACACTGTGTCCGTGCAGGCACAGGACAAGCTGGCGCCGGTGCCGGTGGTGGCTTCCAGACCGGCATTGGCGGTGCCGGAGGCGATCGACGCCTGTGCCGGGCAGGGCAGGCGCCCATTGATCACGGCGAAGCCAATCAACGCTTCGCGAATGTCGCTGAGCGCCTTGTCGGTATCGGCACGATTGCGATTGTCCTGCTGGGCCGACAACGGGACCGCCAGTCCGCCAATCAACAGTGCGACGATGACAAGCACCATCGCCATTTCCGTTAGCGTAAAGCCGTGATCGAGCTGGAGGGAAGTCTTGTTCCTCATTGGCTGCGCACCAGTAGATTGGATATTTCCACATCCTGATTATCGCTGGACCCGGTGCTGCGTGAGTTGGTAAATCCAAGATAAACGCTGGCCATGGCTGCGGCGGAAGTGGCCGAGTAGACGTCCGTAATGGGGATGCCGGCCTGCTCGATATAGATCGGTTGGGTGCACAGGTCGCTGAGGTTGCGGCTCAGGTTCTTGTAGTCGTCGACCGAACACGTATTACCGCTTAAGGTATCGAAGGTATCGGCAATGTACGCCTTCATTGACAAGGTTGCCTGGCGGCTGCTGGCGTTGTAGCTACGTGCGATGTCGAGGCGGACGTGGATCACCCCATCTTTGGCCACCGCCATGCCACTGTCGTTATAGGGCACCGTCGCCGTGTTGATCGGTACCGTACTGCCGCTACCGGAAAGGTAGTCGGGATTCAGCGTCGAGGCGGTCACGATGCCCGGCTGTGCAAATTGGCTGCCGGTGAATGATGAGCCCGGATTGCCGCTCTGCGAATAGTAGAAATGGTGTGGCTCCGCCGCTTGGCCGCCACTTCCGGAACCGCCGGGGTCGGCCACCAATGAGTAGGTGAAGTGCGTCGTATCCGTCACGGACGCCACCGTAAAGCTGCCGTTGTAGCCGGAGGGCGAAACGCCGCTCAGGGTCACGGTTTGTCCCGTGGTGAATCCGTGCGGGGCTGCCGTGGCAACGGTTGCCGTACCGGCGGACCACTCGGCGCCGGAGACGCCGAGTGCGACGGTTGCAAACATGCCGTCGTAGCTCGCCGGGTAGATGTTGCCGATGGCGACGTATTGTCCTACGGTCAAGTTGTGGGTACTTGCGGTGGTGACCGTCACCGTGCCGCCGCTCCAGCTTGCGGCCGAAATTTTGTGGGTGGCCGTCACGGCACCACCGCTGCTGTAGCTGCCGGGGCTCGATGTGATCGCCACGGTCAATTGAGTTGAACTTGGTGTGCTGGTGACTGCATACACGCCGTTGTAACCGACCGGGTTGACTCCGGTGATGCTGACGTAATTGCCGGTGGTCAGGCCGTGATTTTGCGACGTGGTGAAAGTTGCCGTACCGCCGCTCCAGCTTGCGCCGGAAACCGGAACCGAACGAGTGGCTCTGCTGCCATAGATATAGGTGCCCGGGTCGGACGCCAGCGGGTAGCTGAAATGGGAACTGTCTGTCGCGGTGACGGCATAGGTGCCGCCAAAGGACGTGCCAGCGATGTCAGCGATGCTGACGTATTGCCCGGTGGAATAGTTGTGCGTACCGAGGGTGGTGGCCGTCACCGTGCCCCCGGACCAGCTTGCCGCCGACAGGGTGGCGACCGGTGTGGCAATGGCAGACGTGACGCTGGTATCGCGCGGATTCAAAGGTTCCGCCGGGCTGCCGGCGATGCCCGTGTAGTGGGTGTTGTCGTCGTTGCCGGTGTCGGACGGCGAACTGTCGCTGGCGTTCCCCCAGTAGACGAAGGCGAAATGATCCGAACTCGGGTCCACTCGCGACGAATTCGAGGCGGTGTCGAATTCGATTGCGAGCTTCGGGGGCTTGATGCCTGCCGGTGAATTGCCCGGATTCGATGCCAGCGCATAGCGGAACTGGGTCGAACTCGGCACACTGTTGATCGCGTAGGTGCCGTTATAGCCTGAGGGTAGGACACCGCTGACGGTTACCGTGGTTCCCCAACTGAAACCGTGGCTGCCGACGGTGGTAATCGTTGCGCTGCCTGCCGAATAGCTGACAGACGCAATGTTCAGGGTGGTCACGCCGTCCGTGACTTGCCCGGTGGGTGGCGCGCCCGCATAGCCAAGCCGGGTGTTGGTGGAGGCTCCGCACATTATGGGTGAAGTGCTGGTGGGATCGTTGGTGCTGGCGTCGGCGAGGGCAAAGGTGAAGCCGCGCCCGCGCGTCACCACCTGATAGCGGAAGTAGGCGCGCAGCAGGGTCGCCATCGGCAACGCAGTCGGAAACCAGACACAGCCGGACCGGGCCGTGCCCGAGCCACTGACGCTGCTGCCGAGGGAAACCGTCTTGTTGGTGGTGGACACCGACGCCACCGGGTTCCCGCCACCGGCCGAATTCACGTTGCCGGTGGAGAAGCTGCCGATGTCCTGGGCGAAGGAGACGAAGGTTCCGGGGAAGAGGCAGGTGCCGACATCCTTTGCCCGGCTGGCCGCCGTGCCGGAATCGCTGTAGCTGGAATTGCCGGAGAAGGTGGTCGCACCGCCGGTGATCAGGCTCAGCGCATCTTCAAAGTATTTGGCCGCATGGCCGGCGAGATCGCCGGCGCTGAAAGGTGTTGGCCACTTGTCTGTGGATTTTCTGGGAATGTCGTTGTCGCCGCGACTGGCGAAGAACAGTCCGCCGCGGCACGCATCGGCGCCGACCGTGAGACAGGTGTTGCTCGCGGTATTGCAGCGGGCGTAGCGATATTGTTCGGCCCAGTTGGTGAAGTAGTTATCGTAGCCAGTCTTTAGCGGCGAACTGTTGGACTGGGTCAGGGTGGACAGGCTGGGCAGTTCGCCGACGCCATGCTGGCTGTATGCGGATAGGTTGACCGGCAGGGACGAGGTCGATGCGTTGGCGATGTCGTCCTGGATCAGCTTTTCGAGCTTGTACTTGATCTCGTCGCTCAGCGTATTGATCTGGCCGGCTGGCGAGGAGGACGAGGGGTTCTTGAAGTCGGCGCGGGCTACGACTCGATCGAAAATGTCCTTCGGCGTCAGCCAAGCAATGGAATCATTATTCGTGGCGCTGTCGCTGCTTCCACGGACGACTTGCAGCACGCCAGGGCTTGCGGTCCCCAGCGCATAGCCGCCATCGAGGTAGTTCGCGATGAGTGCGGTGTCGATGGCCCCGACACTGCAAGGCTTGGTCGCGTCGGTGCTGGTATTTCTGGTGGCTCCGTTAAGTGGCGTGCCCGGGGCGAACACGACGGCTGCGACTCCGCCGTTGTCGTCATCGGCCTTGGCGAGCGGGCTGGCCTTCGCCGTGTCGGAAAGATCGTAGATTTCGATCTGCCCTTGCGTGTCCCAGTTCAGGGCGTCGGTCTTCGCTGTGTTTTTGAAGCGGCCGGACACTGCGTACCACAGGCAATTGCCATCTGCATCCCTTAAGTCGGGTAGGCCAAGCTCTCGATAGGGAAGCAGGCCAATGCGAGTTTCATCCTTGCTGCCGCAACTTATGTCTGCAATACCGTTTCCGTTGGTGTCCGGGCAGGGAAGGTAGCCGAACACCTCATCTAAATTTTTATCCCGGTAGGTAGCGGCATAGGCAATCAGCGCTTCCTTGGCTTGTCGCAGAGAATCCTGGGTTGCCGCGGTCCGTTTCAATTGATAAGCCAAAGGGGTAAGTGCGCTGACCGTGAAGTAGAGGACTCCCATGGTCAGCAAGACCAACATCAACAGAATTACAAAGCCATGCTGCCGCTTAGGTGCGGGAAAATTCTGCAGCGGCATGGGATTTGTCCTAGCGCCGCGCCGGCTTGACGACGAGGATGCCGCCCTCGATGCCATCCTTCTTTTCGCGGGAGGCGCGGTTGATGGATTCGCCGACCTTGAGGTCGGTGCTGGCTTCGCCGCTGGCGCTCAGGGTGGCGTTGCCCGGGTTGGCAGCGCGCGGCGTAACGCTGACGCCGACGGGGGTGTTGGCGTCGTCCTGGGGATGCTTGTTGATCCAGAAGGTGCGCTTGCCGCTGCTGCGCACTACTGCGCCGTCGAGGCTCATGGTGGAGCCTTCCAGGGTTTGGGCGGCTTGCACATTGAACTGGCGCTGCCGGTCCAGTTCAGCGCGGCGCGCGGGGCTGAAAAACAGCCGGCCCAAGCTGTCTTTACTGGCAGGCGGTTCGGCCGCCATGGCGGGGTAGGCGGCGAAAAGACCGAAGATCAATGCGAGCAAGGGTTTCATCGCTTGTCCCTCAGCGTGATCCAGTCCAGCTCGCAGTCGGCTCGAAGTTGCGGCGGCGCGCCGCGCTCGCGGGGGGTGATGGGGATGCGTGTGACGTCGCACTGCTTGACGCGGATGAAGGCTTGTACATCGCGGTTGAGGTCGCCGATGAAGCCCAGCAGATCGCCTTCATGCAGCAATTGCATTTGCAGTTTCATCGGGCTGCTCATCAGTTCCACGCCAGTCCCGGTGTTGGGCACGATGGTGGCGTCGAGCGGAGCCTGGGGCGCCAGTTCGTACTGCAGGTCGATCAGGTTGCGCTCCTGCTTGATGGCACGGATGCGCTCTACCCAATCGAGCCGGTGTTCCTGCCCAATGATGCCGCGATCGTTGAGTTGTTGATAGCGGGCGATCTTTTCCCGGAGTTCCTTTTCCTCATCCTGGGCACGGGAGAGTTTTGCGCGGATTTCATTGCGCCCAGCCTCGACTTGGCGATGGGTTCTGTTGGCGGTCTCCTGCAGTTGCATTGCGTAGAAGATGGAGCTGCCACCGATGGCCAGCAGGATTACCAGCAGCCCGATGTTCCATTGCAGGCGCTTGAAGTCGGCCTTGGTGAACGTGGCCATGGTCAGAAAATCCTCTGTGCAACGCGCATGGTAAAGATCGGCGCTTCGGCTTTGGCCGCGGTTGTCTCGCCCGAGCTTCTGATGGTTTTACCCGACTCCGTATCAAAAGGCAGGCGGGTGACTTTGACGTCCAGGTTGGCGTCCTTGCGTAGCTCCAGAACAAATCCGTCCACCGTGGCGAGCAGTTTGCGGTGGTCGCTCAGCAGGCTAGGCGGCAACTGGGCTTCCAGGTCGACAATGGCGAAGTAGTTGCCATCTACCGTCGCCACCGTGGGTTTGGTTTGGCTTGCGATCGGCGCCGGCGCCTGGCTTTGGCCGGTGGCTGCGCCGGGGAGATCGGTGACCTTATTTGCCAGACGCCATTTGAGTTGCTTGATCTCGATGGCAGGCGAGGCATCCATGGCCAGGCTGATCCTGCGGAAGGTGTCGGCCATCTGCGGCGAGCGCTTTTCCAGTTCGTTGAATCGATCCGTGAGGCTGCGTAGATCGTCGACCTTGATCGGAATCTGCGGCAGGGTTTTCAGCATGGCTTCGTAGCGCTGCGTGTCTGCTGCCGTCGCTTGACGAACCTGGGCCGTTTGATCCTGGAGGACGTAGACACCGCTGGCAAATTTTGCGGCGAGCACCATGCAGGCGACGAAGCCGCCCAATGCCGTGGCGTTGATGGCGGAGCGCACTTGCCATACCCGATAGTGATGGCGCTCCTCCGGCGGGGCAAGTTGCTGCGCCGGCGGCCGGCGGGCGAGCAGATGCAAGAACAGCGGGTCGCTGATCGAGTCGCGCAGGGCAAGCTTGAGGCCGCGTTTGCGCGCTTCGGCGTCGAGGTCGAGGAACTCGAACAGGATGCTGCCGGTGCCCGGCAGCTCCCGGCGCACATGGTCGATCTCGGCTGGGTGTACCAGCACCAGGGTGGTCAGGCGGGAACTACGCTCGATCAGGCGCTGCCCGACCAGGTATTGATGGACCTTTTCCGCTTCCGTGGCGCAGGCCAGGGCATATTCATCGATGCTGCTGGTGACCAGGGTGATCTGGCGCGAGAAGCGGAATTGGCCGTTCTCGAAATAGGTTTGGCGTAAGCCGCCCTTGCCCAGGGTCAGCAGCAGCAGATGCTTTTCGCTGCGCCCCAGGGTCTTGGCGAACTCGCCCTGCACCAGGGGCATGGCATACAGGCCGGCGAATGCGGCCTCGGACTCGCGCAGTGCGGTGAGCCAGGGCTCGAAGTGTTGCGGCCGGGTCAGCGCGGCGAACAGCATTTTCTCGTCGCGCCGGCCGTCCCTTTGTCGTCCCAGGGATATGGCGGTGGCCAGGGGGGTGCCGTAGAAATACTGGCCCAGGCGGCGCTTGGTCAGGGCGGCACGATCGCTGCCTTGGACGTAGGGCACGTCCTCGACCTGGAAGCCCTCTTCGGCGACATCGGCCAGCAGGGAGTAGATGGCGTTGCGGCCTTTGTGCAGGTACTGGGCGAAGGCTTCGAGCCCGACCGGGTCGCCGGCGAATTCGCCATCGACCACCAGGTTGCCGCCGCTCCAGGTGAAGGCGGACATGCGGTTGGCGTCGAGCAGGAGGAGGCGGCGCTTGGGCATGGTCAGATTTTCAGCTTGGAGATGGTGTCGTAGATCGGGCCCAGCACGGCGAGCATGATCCAACCGAGGATGATGCCGACGATCATGGTCATGGCCGGCTCGATCATGGCCTGGACGCGCTCGATGGATTCCTTGACGTCGCGGTTGTAGAAGTAGCTGACGTTCATCAGGGCGGTGTCGAGGGCGCCGGTATTCTCACCGACCCGCAGCATGCGGATCACCAGCGGCGGGAACAGGCCGACGTTCTGGAAGGCCAGGGTGACGTTCTGGCCGTCGGCGATCATCTGCCCGGCGCTTTGCAGGCCTTCCTTGATGATCTGGTTGCCGACGACGTTTTCGGTGGTCTTGATCGAGTCGAGAATCGAGATGCCCGAACCGTACATCATTGCGAACACCCCGGCGAAGCGCGACAGGATGATCTTGCGCAGGATGTCGCCGAGCATCGGAATCTTCAACTTGAACCCGTCGAACTGGCGCCGCGCCGCCGGGTTGGTGCGGATCGCCAGATTGATGCCGATGACGACGATGATCGGCACCAATAGAACGATGTACCAGTAATGGACGAAGAAGTCGGAGGTGGCAATCAGAATCTTGGTCTGCATTGGAATCTGCTGGCCCATGTTCTTGATGAAGCCGACCATCTTCGGCACCAGGTAGATCATCATGAAGAAGAACACGGCGGTGACCACAACGCCAAGGAAGGCCGGGTACATGATCAGCTTCTTGGTGTGGGCCGCCAGCTCGTCTTGCCACTTGAGGGCCTCGTTCAGGCTCTTCAGCACGTCGGACAGGTTGCCGGTGTCCTCGCCGGCGCGGATCAGGCTGGTGAACACGTCATCGAAGACCTTGCGGTGCTCTTCCATGGCCTGTGACAGGGTGCGGCCACCTTCGATGCTTTCGATCATGCCGGCGATGACTTCACGGAAGCGTGGATGCTCCAGGCTGTCGCGCAGGTCGGTGAGGCCTTCGATGATCGGCACCCCGGCCCGGGTCAATTGTTCGAGGTGAAAGCAGAAGTTGATCAACTCGCGCCGCGGCACCGCGCCGGCGCCGATCAGGTTGCTCTGCTTGACCGGCGAGCCGTTGACGAAATCCAGGTCCATGCGCTTCAGGCGCATTTCCAGGTCCACCAGATTGATCGCGTCCAGTCGTCCGAACACCATGCGGCCGGTGGTGTTCATGGCCTTGTAGGTATAGAGCGCCACGCCGGGTCTCGCTACATGCGGTCGGTGAGGTCGATCACCCGGGCCACCTCGTCGAGGGAGGTGGAGCCGTCGAGCACGCGGCGCAGGCCGTCGTCCGCCAATGGGCGGAAACCCTTGGCGATGGCGGCATTGCGGATTTCGCGGGTGGTCGCCCGTTGCGCGATCATTTCGTCCAGGTCGGCATCCATCCGCAGCAGTTCCATGATCGCGACGCGACCGCGATAGCCCTGGTATTCGCAATGCTCGCAGCCGCCGGCGTGGTACAGCACCGGTGGCGGCTGGTTGGGGTCGAGGCCGAACAGGCGGCGCTCGTGGGCTTCGGCCGGGTAGGCCTTGCGGCAATGGGTGCATAGCTTGCGCACCAGACGCTGGGCGATCACGCCGATGATGTTGCCGGACATGATGTCGGGCAGCACGCCGATGTCGAGCAGCCGCGGGATGGCGCCGATGGCCGAGTTGGTATGCAAAGTCGAGTACACCTGATGGCCGGTCATGGCGGCACGGAAGGCCATTTCCGCGGTGTCGGCGTCGCGCACTTCGCCCACCAGGATCACGTCCGGATCCTGGCGCATCATCGAGCGTATGCCGTTGGCGAAGTCCAGCTTGGCGGTTTCCGCCACCGAGGTCTGGCGGATCATGGCCATCGGATACTCGACCGGATCCTCCAGGGTCATGATGTTCACGCCTTCCTCGTTGATGTGGTTCAACACCGAGTAAAGGGTGGTGGTCTTGCCGCTGCCGGTGGGGCCGGTGACCAGAATGATGCCTTCCGGGCGGGCCAGCATCAGCCGCAGCAAATCCTGCTGATGATCGTCGAGGCCCAGCTTGTCGAGGGGAACGATGCCTTTTTGCCGGTCGAGGATGCGCAGCACCAGATTTTCGCCGTGGATCGTTGGCTGCGCCGCAACGCGGAAGTCCACCGCGCGGCCGCTGATGTTGAGTGAGATGCGGCCGTCCTGAGGAGCGCGGGTTTCGGCGATGTTCATGCCCGCCACCACCTTGATCCGCACCGCCATCGCTGCCCAGTAGGACTTATGCAGGGCGCGGATTTGCCGCAGGATGCCGTCCACCCGGTAGCGGATGCGCAGGAAGTTGGCTTCCGGTTCGAAGTGGATGTCGGAGGCTTCGCGCTTGACCGCGTCGGTCAGCAGCGCATCCACCAGACGCACCACCGGCTGGCTGTATTCGTCGAGGGAGGCGGAGAGGGAGCGGTAGTCCACTTCCCCGGTTTCGATCTCGTGGAGGATGCCGTCGATCGACAGCTCGTGGCCGTAGTACTGGTCGATGGCGCGGGAGATTTCCTGCTCGCCGGCCAGCATCGCGTCGATGTACAGCTCGTGGGCCACCAGGGCGCGCAGCTTGTCCAGCGCAACGATGTCGTTAGGGTCGGCGGTGGCGATGGTTAGCCGCTGCCCGGCGGCGTCGTAATCCAGCGGCAGGAAATTGTGGCGCTTGGCCAGCTCCCGCGGCACCAGACGCAGGGCGGCGGCGTCGACGATGGCGTTGCCCAGGTCGATCGACTTCTGGCCGAGGGATTCGCCCAGGGCGTCGCGCAGGGTGGCTTCGGTGACAAAGCCCAGGGTCACCAGCAGGCGGCCCACCGGCTGGTTGGACTTCATCTGCTCCAGCAGCGCAATGCGCAACTGGTCCTCGCTGATCACCCCTTGGGTGATCAGGATTTGTCCAATCGGTCTACGGTGTGCGTTAGGGGCGTTCATGCAGCTTTGATTATGCGGATTTGGGCGGATGCCGCCTAGTTCAGGGCTGCAATTTTTTCAGGCGTTCCCCGATTTGAGCCTTGTCGAAGCCGGCGGGCCGCTTTTCGGCGGCTGCCAGCGCCTGGGAATAGTACTGGGCCGCCAGCTTGGTCTGGTGCAGGCGATCCAGGCTGATGGCGAGATTGATCAGATAGTCCGGATTCTCCGGATCGGCAGTCATGGCGCGGAAGTAGGCTTGCTGCGCTTCGTTCCAGCGCCCTTGGCGGGCTTGCAGATTGCCCAGGGCGAAGTTGAGGTGGGCGGCATTCGGCTGCTCGGCCAGCATGGACTTGAGTCGGCTTTCCGCCTGGGCCGGTTCGGCCTGCTCACGCAAGCCGGCCAGGCCAGCTAGGGCGATGGCGTCCTTCGGGTCCGCCGTCAGCGCTTGCTGGTAGTAGGCCTCGGCGTCTTCGCGATGGCCGGTATTCAGGGCAATGGCCGCCAGGCCGTGCAGCGCATCGAGATTGGATGGGTCGTTGCGCAGCGCCTGTTCGTAGGCAAGGCGGGCGGTGACGTATTCGCCCCGTTGGTAAGCCCCATAGCCCTGCTCCAGGGCCGGGTCGAGACGCGGCTTGGAGGTGGTGATGCGGACTGGGCTGGCGGGGAGCGCCTGAGCCGGGGCGGGGCGGGGCGATTCGGTCCTGGCCGGCTTGGCGGGGGCCTCATCCTCGTCGTCCGCTGCCAGCGTGCGGGCTGCGGCGACGTCGGTCTTGGTCGGTGCCGGGGCGGCTTGTGGAACGGCAGCCGGCGTGACGGGCGCCGGGGCGCTCGGCGGCGCAATGGGCCGCGGCGTGATGGGCGGCTGGTTCTGGTTCAGCGCCAGCCCGCCCTTGGGCTGTAGTTGCAGCCAGAAATAGATGCCGATCGCCGCCACGCCCAGCAGACCAAACAAGCCGGCAGCCAGGGCGAAATTCTTGCGGGAAGGGGCGGGGTGCTTGGCTTCAAACAGTTGCTGTGCGGCCTCTTGTTCCGGCGCTATTTTTTTAGCGGCGGACGGGGTGGGTTCCGCGACAGGCATGGGAGGCCTGGGGGCCAACGGCGGTGCGCTCGGTCGGCGTTGCGGCTCGGCCGTAGGGGGCGGTTCCGGCGCGGCGACCGGTTCGCTGATGCGTGGCGGAACGGACATGCCCGGCTCGATGAAGTCCTGGTCAAGCAAGTCCAAGGGTTTGGGGGCCGGGCTGCGGGCAGGCGCAGGCGTCAGTGAGGGCTCCCGCAAAGGATTGTTTGGCTCCTGGCCGGCAAGGTCGATGGGTTCCAGGGCGAGGGAGGGCTCAACGTGGGCATCCGGGGCGGAATCCTCGTTCTGCCGAATCTGCCGCTTGGCTTCCTCGGCTTTTTTGAGCGCCTCCATCAGCAGGCTCACGGGCGGCCACCCTGGGCCTTCTGGCCGTCATTGAGGAAGCTGCTGGCCGGCAACTGGGCGCGGAAGTCGCGGTAGTCGCCATTGACGCTTGGATCACGAATCACCGCCGGGCGCAGGAAAATCACCAACTCAGTCTTGGTCGCGGTTTCGGAGCGTTGCTTGAACAGGTTGCCCAGCAGCGGAATCTGGCTGACGATCGGCACGGCATCGGTAGTGTTGTCCACCGAGTCCTGCATCAGGCCGCCCATTACGGCGATTTCGCCGTCGGCCAGGCGCAGCAGGGATTCCATTTCCCGCGTCTCGATTTCCGGCACCTGATTGGAGAGGCCCGCCGGGATATTCGGATTGGGATCGTTCTTGAAGCCCTTCACACGGGAGACGCTGGGCCGCACGTTGATCAGCACGTTGCCTTCTTCGCTGATTTGCGGCGTGACGGTCATCACCAGGCCGACGGAAACCGAGTGCGGCGTGGTGGTGACCGTGGTCTGGGTGGATGTGTTGGACGCCGTGGTGTTCGACTGAATGTCGAAATAAACCACGTTGTTGACTACCTTCAGCAGGGCGGTCTGATTGTTGATCACCGACAGCTTGGGGCTGGACAGGACGCGGACGTTGCCAAAGGTTTCCAGCAGGCTGATGGTCGAGGAGATGCCCAGCGCCGGCGCGACGTAATCGAGCACGAAGGATTTCCCGTCGGCCGCCGGGATGCCTCCCGTCGCGCCGCCCTGCGACAGGGAGAAACCCGCCGTATGAGTGCCGGTGCGGTTTTTGCGCAGGCTTTGCCAGTTGATGCCTTGCTGGTATTCGTTGTTCAGCGTGACTTCGGCGATGGTCATTTCAATCAGGACTTGGCGCTTGGCGCTGGACATGACCCGATCGAGAAATTCCTGAACCTTCTCGTGCTGCCGCGACGAGGCCCGAACCGCTACCACCCCGGCTTCCGGATTGACGATCACGGAAGCGGCTTCGCGGAAGGTGGCGCGGCGGATGACCGTCGTCCCCTCCTGCTGCGTTTCGCCGGGGCCTTGGGTCTTGGCATTGTTGCTGCGGCCGGTGCTGGTGCTGGCGGTCGTCGACTGCTGATCGCTGCGCTCGACCACGGTTTCGCTGGAGCCCTCGGGAAGAATCTTGTCAGTCTCGCGCAGGATGTCCTTGACGTTCTTTTCCAGCGACTCCCAGAAGTGATTCTTGGCGATGTTTTCCACTTTGCTGGAGGAAACATTCGAACCGCCCGCACCGCCGCCGCCCTTGGCGTCTACGCTGGAGGTGGTCGATCCGATCTGGGTGCTGATGCTGACGCTGCCCGATGCATCCCGCGACATATTCAGGTAGTCCACCCGATAGGTGCGCAGGAAGGGCGTGTCCGGCATCACGATCAGGTTGGGACCATCCAGTTCCCAGCGCATGTCGACTTGTTTGGAAATGCGCGTCAGCAGTTGCGGCAGAGTCTGGTCGATGGCGTTCAGCGTGACCGTACCGCCAATGCCGGGGTGAATGTCCACATTGAGTTTGGCGTCGCGGGCCAGGGCGAATAGCAGTTCCTGCGCCTTGACGTTGTTGACCACGACGCTATAGGTCTCGGTCTTGGCAGCGGCTTTGGGTTTGGGCAGGGCTACGGCGCTTTGCACCGGCTGCGGTATCGATGCCGTGTCCTGGGCGGGGGCAGATTCGGCGCGCAGGTGGCCGGGCGATGGGGTCTGGGAAAACGTGGAGCAACCAGCGATCAGGGAGGCAGTAGCGGCGGCCGCGGTCAGCAGGGAGCGTGAGCTGGGTTTGGACAGTGGCACGCGCAATACCTCATTTTTCTGGATGAATGTCCGATGAAGCTATCATAGCATGTAAGAAATATCACACAACCCAATGAATTGATTGGAATTAGGCTCTCTGCGTTGCGCATTGGCAACACTATTTGCGTCACTTTAACTGTTTCACCTGCCGGGGAAATGGGTGGCGATTCTGAATCGGGATTGGCAGGGCTTTGGCCGTGCCTTTTGCCTCGGTCAAAGAGTTGAATTCCCCAAAAGTCACGCCATAGCGGAGTTTTCCACTTAAATCAGATAGATAAACCCGGATTTTACTTATGTCGCCGCCATTTTCCTGGTAGTGGCTGAGGAATTCCTCTACCGCGGCCGGTCCTCGCTCCGCTTCCAGGGAGAATAATTGCAGGAACCAATGCTCGTCCGGGGCTTTGCTCAGCCACTCTTTGCCGGCAGCCAGGGCCTGGTCCGTCAGCGGGGTGCTACTTGGTGGCATTGCCGGGGCGGCGGCGGTTGTCGCGCCCGGTTCCGCGCTTGAGTTCGTAGCGGCTGTCGCGGTATTCGTCACCGACCCGGACGCAGTCGCCGGGGTTTCGTGGGGCGCTGCCGGCGCCGGCGATTGGGCCAAAGCGGCTTGCGGCGAGGGGAGCGCTGGCAATGATGCAGGCGGCGCTGGCAGCGGTGCGGTATTCCTGACGTAGGCGAAGGCCAAGGCGGCCAGGCCGGCAAAGGCGGCAACCGCCATGCCGGCGGTCTTCCATTTCAGCCGATTCCCGCGCGTGGCCTGGGTGGCGTCGCTGAAGTCGCAATCGCGGATCGCGGCGCGGACTTCGCGGGTGGTGATCTGATGAGTGTTTTGGGAGAACGCCGCAAGCAGGGATTTGTCGGCGAGGATGTTGATGCGGCGGGTGAGGCCGATGGAGGCGTCCGAAATCAGGCGCGTCGCCTGCGGGCTGAAGACATTCGGGCCCTTGTAGCCTGCGGCGCGCATGCGGAATTCGAGATATTCGGCGACGTCGTCGCGCACCAGCGGGTCCAACTGGAAATTATGGGTGATGCGCTCCTTCAGTTGGCGCATGTCGGCCCGGGCGAGGATGCCGTTCAGTTCCGGCTGGCCGAATAGCACCAATTGCAGGAGCTTGTGCCGGTTGGACTCCAGGTTCGACAGAAGGCGAATTTCCTCCAGCGATTCGGCGGGCATCGCGTGGGCTTCGTCGATCAGCACTACTACCCGCTGGCCTTGCGCGTAGAGCTTGATCAGATGGCCTTGCAGTTCGCGCAGCACCAGGCTGACCCGGGCATTTTCCGGCAGTTTGAGCTGCAGTTCGTCGGCAATCGCGTAGAGGATGTCGTCGCGCGACAGGGAGGGATTCGACAGGTACACGATCGCCACCTTGCCCACCAGGCGCTCGATCAGCATGCGGCACAGCATGGTCTTGCCGCTGCCGACCTCGCCGCTGACCTTGACGATGCCTTCGTCATGGGTGACGGCGTATAGCAGCGCGTCCAGGGTGGCGCCGCGGTTGGCGCCGCTGAAAAAGAAGTCGGTATGCGGAGTGATGCGGAAGGGAGATTCGCTGAGCCCGAAATGGTCGAGATACATGGTCAGGCGATTTCCTTGCGTACTGTTTGGCTACTGTCCGTATGGCTCATCGCGATTGCGGCCCAAGGCTTCAAGTCGGTTGTAGAGGGTGGTGCGATTCAGTCCGAGCATGCGCGCAGTTTGGCTCATATTGCCCTGGCTCATCTGTTGGGCGGCTTCGATATAGGCCCGCTCCCAGCGGCGCAGCGTCAGGTCCAGGTTGAAATCCCGATTGGACTGCAGGTCTTCCAAGGCGATCCTGGGGATATCCCAAGCCTCGGTGATCGTCGGCGCATCGCCCGCGTCCAGCTCATCCTCCAATTGGCCGGGGCTGACCGTGTCTCCCGGATGTTTCGCGGTCAGGCGGATGACGATGTTGCGGAGTTCCCGCACATTGCCGGGAAACGCATAGTCGAGCCAGCGCTTTTCCGCTTCCGGCGAAAGCTGAAAGGGCTGCAGGTTGATCTGCTTTGAGTATTGGGAGCGGAAATGGTCCAGCAGCAGCAGCCGGTCTGCCCCCATGTCCCGTAGTGGCGGGACGCTGATGGTGAAGACGGAAAGCCGGTGATAGAGGTCGCCGCGGAAGCGCCCCTCACGGACTTCGCGGCGCAGGTCGCGGTTGGTGGCGGCAATGATCCGTGCCCGGCTGAAGCGGGTTTGGGTTTCGCCGACCCGCTGGAATTCGCCGTTTTCAAGGACACGTAACAGCTTTGCCTGGAGCTCCAGCGGCAACTCGCCGATTTCATCGAGGAACAGGGTACCGTCCGCAGCGTCTTCAAAATACCCAGACTTGTGGCCGCTGGCGCCGGTAAATGCCCCCTTGGCGTAACCGAATAGAGTGGGCTCCACCAGCGTCGGCGAGATGGCTGCGCAGTTCAAGGCGAAATAGGGCTTGGCTGCCCGATTAGAAAAGTCGTGCAAGCAGCAACTGGCAATGATCTCTTTGCCGCTGCCGGATTCGCCCTCGACCAGCACCGGGAAGGGCGAGTTGGCGAATTGGCGCAACTGCGCTCGCAGCTTTTGCATCGGCAGGCTTTCGCCGATCAGGCGGCAGACTTTGCCTTCTGCCTCCGCCGGCGTAGGGCGGCCGAAGGCCAAGGTCTTCAGCAGCAGTTCGCGAAGCTGGGCCGGGTCGGCCGGCTTGGGTACGAACTCGGTGGCGCCCAGAGTTCGTGCATGGCGACCGTTGGCTTCATCGTTTTGCCCGGACAGCACCACGATGCGGATGTCGGGCCGATGCGCGAGCAACTCGCCGATCAGCGCAAACCCTTCGTCGGGGCGATGGGGCAGGGGTGGGAGGCCGAGGTCCACCAGGGCAAGGGCCAGCGGCGAAGGGCGGGGTTCCCGCAGGCGTTCAATGGCTTCGCTGCGAGACGCGGCGGTGACGATGTCGAAGTCGGCGTCGAGAATGTAGGCGAGGGTTTCAACGATCAGCGGATCGTCGTCCACGATCAGCAGTCCAGCCTTGTCGTTGAAGGGTCGGGGCAGCGCCATGGCGCGGAATCATAGCGCACTCCCGCCTGGGGCCATAACAGTCTGCCAGATGCCATCTGATAGAATGCGGCGGTTTGTATTCTGGATTAACCGCCCGTGGCTGCCGACCCGCTGATCAAGATCAGCGACCTCAATTTTTCCTATGACCAACGCCCCATCCTGACCGGGATCAATATGGAGATCCACCGCGGTCAGGTGGTCGCCATCATGGGTTCCAGCGGCTGTGGCAAGACCACGACCCTGCGCCTGATCGGCGGGCAGTTGAAGCCGACCTCCGGCTCCGTAAAGGTGGCCGGCCAGGCGGTACATGAGCTGGACGACGACGGCCTCTATCAGTTGCGTCGGCGCATGGGGATGTTGTTTCAGTTCGGCGCCCTGTTCACTGATATGTCGGTCTACGACAACGTGGCGTTCCAGATGCGCGAACACACCGATCTGCCGGAGGAACTGATCCGCGATCTGGTGATGATGAAGTTGCACGCCGTCGGTTTGCGTGGGGCCTCCCAATTAATGCCGTCCGAGCTGTCGGGCGGGATGGCGCGCCGCGTGGCCTTGGCCCGGGCGATTGCGCTGGACCCGATGCTGATCATGTACGACGAGCCCTTTGCCGGCCTGGATCCGATCTCTTTGTCCATCGTCGGCGAACTGATTCGCACCCTGAACGATGCCCTGGGCGCCTGTTCCATCGTCGTCACCCACGATGTCCAGGAGTCTTTGAAGATCGTCGATTACGTCTATTTCGTTTCGGCCGGCAAGATCGTCGCCGAGGGCACGCCGGCGGAAATCCGCGAATCCAAGGCGCCCTACGTGCATCAGTTCGTCTGGGGCGAGGCCGATGGCCCGGCGCCCTTCCAATACCCGGCCCGCCCCTATGGCGAGCAGATTTTGCGCGAGGCTCGCCGTGCTCACTAACGTCCTTGAAAGCTTCCGCGGTTTGGGTCGTCGAGTGACCGATCGCATTTGGCGCCTGGGTTTTGCCAGCCGCTTCTTTCTCGCCACGTTCCTTCTTTCGGGCACGGCGTTGCGGCGCTTCCATCTGACTATCCGCGAGATCTATTTCACGGGCGTCCTCTCGCTGATCATCATCCTCGTGTCCGGCTTGTTCGTCGGCATGGTGCTGGGCTTGCAGGGCTACGACACCCTGCAGCGCTATGGCTCCTCCGAAGCCTTGGGCATCCTGGTGGCGCTGTCCCTGGTGCGCGAACTCGGGCCGGTGGTGGCCGCACTGCTGTTTGCCAGTCGCGCCGGCTCGGCCATTACCGCGGAAATCGGCCTGATGAAGGCCACCGAGCAACTCTCCGCGATGGAAATGATGGCGGTGAACCCGATTGCCCGGGTGATCGCCCCGCGCTTCTGGGCCGGCGTCATCTCCATGCCCTTGTTGGCAGCCCTGTTCTCCGCTATGGGGGTGTTCGGCGGCTATCTGGTCGGGGTGCAGCTCATCGGTGTCGATGAGGGGTCTTTCTGGTCCCAGATGCAGGCTTCTGTGGATTTCCGTGAAGACATACTCAATGGTGTAATCAAAAGCTTCGTCTTCGGCGTTATTGTTAGTTGGATCGCTGTTTTTGAAGGCTACGATGCCGAACCGACGGCCGAAGGGGTGTCCGGGGCGACCACGCGTACCGTGGTGACTTCCTCCCTGGCAATCCTCGCCGCCGACTTTGTCCTCACCGCCTTAATGTTTCGGGGTGTTTAAATGAATCGTGCAACGCTCGACCTCTGGGTCGGTTTTTT
>DATDMT010000231.1:0-17739 GCA_036518635.1 Rhodocyclaceae bacterium
CGTTTCTACGAACTGATGGACACCCTGCCTGAGGCCTACGAGATTCGTAAACTCCACCCCGAGGATTTGTCCGGCTCCGCAGACAAGCTGTTCTGGTATCTCTCAGGCTACCTCGGCGGTCCCAATCTGTACATCGAACGCTTCGGCCATCCGCGCCTGCGCGCCCGCCACATGCCCTTCGCCATCGGCGCCCAGGAGCGCGACCAGTGGCTGATGTGCATGCAGACCACGCTGGACGAACGCTTGGAAGACGCCAGCCTGCGGGCTGCGATCATGAAGGCGCTCTCCGATCTGGCGGACTTCATGCGCAACAAGAACGAACCCTCCTCAACGGAGTAAGCCGACCATGTCCGAATTGCTGTTCTACAAAAATATCATCGCCATCGACAAGGACAAGCACCGGGCCTTGAAGATCGGCACGCTGAAGGACTTCAGCTTCACCCGCGGCACCAACTCGGTACCGCTGGCGACCGTCGAATTTTTCGAAGCCGCCAAGGAATTCCCCATCGTCTTCGCCGGCAAGACCGGCGGCGCGCCGGTGCCGGTGGCCTTGATGGGCCTGCGCAAGGACGAGAACCTCTGCCTGCGCGACGACAGCCGCTGGGAGGGGCGCTACGTGCCGGCCTTCATCCGCCGCTACCCCTTCGTCCTGGCCGCCACCGGCGACGACCAGTTGATGGTCTGCGTGGACGAAGGCCACCCGGTGGTCGGCGCCAAGGACGGCGAGGCCCTGTTCACCGAGGCCGGCGAGCCGACCCCCTTCCTCAACGGCGCCATCGCCTTCATGCGCGATTTCCAGGCCGAGACCCAGCGCACCCGCGAATTCACCAAGCGCATCGACGAGTTGGACCTGTTGACCGAAGTGGCCGCCCGCGCCGAGCTAAAAAGCGGCGGCTCCTATCAGTTGGGCGGCTTTTCGGTGATCAACGAAGCCAAATACCGGGCGCTGGACAAAGAGGTGGTGGACGAGCTGTTCCGCAAGGGCTGGCTGGCGCTGATCGACGCCCATCTGCTGTCCCTCGGCAACCTGGCCCGGCTGGTGGATCGCTTGGCAAAATCCAAGGTATGATTCGACAACAATAACGAATTGACGCAAGGAGCCGGTAGATGCTGTTCATCCTCTATTACGTGATCGCCATCGTCGTATTGATTCTGCATTTCACCGGCGTCTTGGCCCGAATGAATATGGAGTGGCTGGTGCTGGCCCTGGCGGTCACCGTGTTCCCCGCGGTGATCTACCTCTAAGAGGTTTCCACCGCCCAACAAAAAGGCCCGCAACGCGGGCCTTTTTGCTTTGTGGCGTCAGTCGCGATCAGTCGCAGTGACTGGCGACAAAGGCCTTGATGGCATCGGTATCGACGTCCATCACCACCACCCGCTGCTCCAACTTTTCCAGGCCGTCCAGGGCCGTGGGGCGCAGCGGCTCCCGCTTCAGGGCCTCGCGGATGGTCTCGGCGAACTTGGCCGGCTGAGCGGTTTCCAGCACCACCATGGGGATACCGGCCTGGCGCTGTTCCAGGGCCACCTTGACGCCGTCGGCGGTGTGGGTGTCGATCATCAGGCCGTACTTTTCCCAGACCGTGCGGATGGTCGCCAGGCGGTCGGCATGGCTGCTGCTGCCGGAGGCGAAATGGAATTCCGGCAGGCGTGCCCAGGCCGGAGTGCCGCGCAGGTCGAAGGCACCGCCGGCGTCCACCTGCTTCCACAAGTCGCTGACCACCGCCGGATCGCGGCCCATCAGATCGAAGACGAAGCGCTCGAAGTTGGAAGCCTTGGAAATGTCCATCGAGGGGCTGGAGGTAACGTGGGTTTCGGCGGTCTTGCGCGGGCGATAGACGCCGCTCTTGAAGAACTCGTCGAGTACGTCGTTCTCGTTGGTGGCCAGCACCAGCTTGGCGATGGGCAGGCCCATCATGCGGGCGATGTGGCCGGCGCAGATGTTGCCGAAGTTGCCCGAGGGCACGCAGAAGGCTACCTGCTCGTCATTGGACTGGGTGGCAGCGAAGTAGCCCTTGAAGTAGTAGACGATCTGGGCAGCGACGCGGGCCCAGTTGATCGAATTCACCGCGCCGATCTTGTACTTCGCCTTGTAAGCGGCGTCGTTGGAGGCCGCCTTGACGATGTCCTGAGCATCGTCGAACATGCCGCGCACGGCGATGTTGTAGATGTTCTCGTCCTGCAGCGAGTACATCTGGGCGCGCTGGAAGGCGCTCATCTTGCCGTCTGGCGAGAGCATGAAGACCTTGACGTTGTGCTTGCCGCGCATCGCGTATTCGGCGGCGGAACCGGTGTCGCCGGAAGTGGCGCCGAGGATGTTGATGGTCTGGCCACGCTGATCGAGCACGTACTCGAACAGGTTGCCGAGTAGCTGCATGGCCATGTCCTTGAAGGCCAGGGTCGGGCCGTTGGACAGTTCCAGCAGGGCCAGGCCCGGTTCCAGTTCGGTCAGCGGGGTGATCTCCGCCGTCTTGGCCGGGTTCCGCGCATAGCAGTAGGTGGCGGCGGTATAGGTCTTGTCCACCAGGGCCTTCAGGTCGGCGGCGGGGATGTCGGTGATGAAGCGCGACAGCACTTCGAAGGCCAGGTCGGCGTAGGACAGCTTGCGCCAGACATCCAGTTCGGCGCGCGTGATTTGCGGGTAGCTTTCCGGCAAATACAGGCCGCCATCGGGGGCCAGGCCGCCCAGCAGGATGTCGCAGAAGGTGGGCAAGGGGCCCGGGCCGGCATTGCCGCGAGTGCTGATGTAACGCATGGTGGGAATCGATTTCAAGAGAAGGCCGGCATTATACCGGTGCCCCCAGCCCCGCTTCCGCGCAACGCGCGGCTAACCAGTAACCCCCCGTCCTCGGGGCGGGGGAAGGGGGTGGGTCGTTGAATTAGCTGAAAGCATAGTCGGGGCAAGCCCCGACTATGCTTTTACCAGGGCTAGCAGGTTCGCTTCGAACTCAGCCGGCGGTACCGGCTGGCTGAGCAGGTAGCCCTGCAGATAATCGCAGCCCAGGCCAATCAGCGCGTCGCGCTGCTCGACGGTTTCGACGCCCTCGGCGATCACCATCAGACGCAGGCTATGGGCCAGGGCGATGATGCCGGTAACGATGGCGCCGGCATCCTGATCGTGGATCATGTCCTGAACGAAGGAACGGTCCACCTTCAGGGTGTCGGTGGGGAAGCGCTTCAGATAGCCCAGCGAGGAATAGCCGGTACCGAAGTCGTCGATCGCCAGGCGCACGCCCAGGCCGCGCAGGCGGTGCAGGGTGACGATGGTGTCGCGGGCATGCTCCATCAGCACGCTTTCGGTGATTTCCAACATCAGGGCGGAAGGCGGCAGGCCGGTGTCGTGGAGAACCTGCTCGACGGTCTCCACCAGGTCGGCCTTTTCTAGCTGTCTGGCGGACAGGTTCACCGCCACGTGCAGATCGCTGTTGCTGGCATCGCGCCAGGCTTTGACCTGGGCGCAGGCCATTTTCAGCACCTGCTCACCAAGAGGAATGATCAGCCCGGTCTCTTCCGCCATGGGGATGAACTCCACCGGCGACACCAAGCCGCGCTTGGGATGCTGCCAGCGCACCAGGGCTTCGACGCCGGTCACAAGGCCGTCCTTGGAGCGCGCCACCGGCTGGTAATAGACCATCAATTCGTTGCGCTCCAGCGCATGGCGCAGATCGCGTTCGAGCTTGAGATGGCCCGAAATCGCCTCTTCCATGTTCTGCTCGTAGAAGCAGATCCGGCTGCTGCTGCGCTTGGCGCGGTACATGGCGGTGTCGGCATGACGCAGCAGAGAACTGACGTCGCCGCCATCCGACGGGAAGATCGCCACGCCAATACTGGCGTTCACGAAAATCTCGTGGGTGTTGATGTCGAAGGGCAGCGCCAGCGAACGGCAAATCTTCTGTGCCACGGCGCCTGCCGCAGCCGGCTCCGGCAACTCGTTGAGCAAGATGGTGAACTCGTCGCCGCCCTGCCGCGCTACGCAGTCGCCGGCGCGCACGCAGGCCTTGAGGCGGGTGGCAACGCCCTGCAGCAGGTAGTCGCCGACTTCGTGACCCAGGGTGTCGTTGACGAACTTGAAGCGGTCGAGGTCGAGGAACAGGATGGCGAAGCTCAGGCTGCGCGCCTTGGAGCGGTCCACCGCCAGGTTCACCTGATTGGTAAACATCAGCCGATTCGGCAGGCCGGTGAGGATGTCGTTGTAGGCTAGGTGGTGCACATGGCGCTCGGCCCGGGTCACCTCGACCACGCGGCGCACCCGCTGATTCACCACCGACAGATGCAGCGGCTTGGAAATGTAGTCGCTGGCGCCGGCGGCGAAAGCGCGCTCGATGGAATGGCGGTCCTCCAGGGCGGTGATCATCAGCACCGGGATGTCCTTCCACAGCGGCGACTGCTTGACCGCGGCGCAAGCGGTAAAGCCGTCCATCACCGGCATCATGGCGTCCATCAGGATCACGTCGGGCATGCAGCATTCGAGCAGGGCCAGCGCCTCGGCGCCGTGGGCCGCCTCCTCGACGCGGAATTCGGCGCGGGTCAGGGCATAACGCAGCGAGGAGCGGGTGCTGCGGTCGTCGTCCACGATCAGCACTAGGGGCTGGTCGGCTGACGGCTCGGCGATCGGGTCCGGCATCGGCTCGGCCAGTTCGGCGCGCAGCAGCGGCTCCACCTGGGCGTATTCGGCATGGATGCGGTCCACCAGGCGGCAGGCTTCCTGCACCTCGCCGCGCTCGGCACTTTCCTCGATCTCCCGGGCGACATTGGACAGGGAGTGGGCGCCGAGATTGCCCGCCGCTCCCTTGATCGCATGGGCGGTGCGGCGCAGGCCCTCGGCATCGCCTTCGGTGCCGGCCTGGACCATGTCCTCCAGGTAATTGGGCATGTCTTCGAGGAACGGCCGGATCGCCTCGGCCACCGCATCGCCCAGCGCCTCGCGCAGGCGCCCGAGGGCCAACGGATTGACCGGCGAGGTGTTTTCCTCGATCTCCGCCTGCGGAGTCGCGCGCGGCTCCCAGGCCAGCCAGCGCTTCAGCGCCGTAGTCAGCGCATCCAAGGTCAGTGGCTTGGCCAGGTGGTCGTCCATGCCGGCCGAGAGGCACTTAGAAACGTTGGCTGGCTGGGTGTCGGCGGTCATCGCCACGATCGGGATACGCCGGCCGCCGTCGGTTTCCAGGCTACGAATTGCCGCCGTCGCCTCGAAGCCGTCCATCTCCGGCATGTTGCAGTCCATCAGGATGATGTCCCACAAGTCCTTGCGATAGGCCGCCATCGCATGCAGACCGTTTTCGGCAATGCCGACTTCGGCACCAAGCATTTCCAGCATGCCGCGGGCAACGATCTGGTTGGTGCGGTTGTCTTCCACCACCAGCACCCGACAGACCCGTTGCGGCGCCGGCTCGGCAGCCGCTTCTGCGTTGATTGGGGCGACGACCGGCAAGGGGCGGCTGGCAGCCACCAGGGGCAGTTCGACCCAGAAACAACTGCCGTTTTCCGGCTCGCTATCCACCCCGATGGTGCCGCCCATCAGCAGGGCGAGTTTTTTGCAGATCGCCAAGCCGAGGCCGCTGCCGCCGAAACGCCGGGTGGTGGAGGCATCGGCCTGGGTGAAGGAATCGAAGATGTGCGACTGGCTGGCGGGGTCGATGCCGATGCCCGAATCGCGCACCTCGATCCGCATCCAGCCTGCCGCCGCCGGCCGCGCACTGACGCTGACGTCGCCCTGATCGGTGAACTTGAGGGCGTTGCCGACCAGGTTGATCAGGATTTGGCGAATCCGCGCCGGGTCGCCATTGAGTTGCGGCGCCAGGCTGGGCGCCACGGTCCAGCTCAGATTCAGGCCCTTGCGGCGCGCCTCCGGCGTCAGCATGTCGATCACGCTGGCCAGCAGGTGGGGCAGGTCGAAGTCGATCCGCTCCGGCTCCATCTTGCCGGCTTCGAGGCGCGAAAAATCCAGGATGTTGTTGATCAGCTCGAGCAGGAACTGGGAAGACTCCCAGGCCAGTCCGACCAATTGGGCCGGCCGCGACGGCAGGGAATTGGTCTTCAACATGTCCAGGGCGCCGATCACGCCGTTCAGCGGCGTGCGGATTTCGTGGCTGATGGTGGCGGCGAACTCGGCTTTCAGCCGGCCGTAGCGCACCGCGTCGTCACGGGATTGGCGCAGCTCCTGCTCGCGCTCCTGCAGCACCTGCATCATGCTGTTGAAGGCGTGTGCCATTTCGGCAATGTCGCGCGGCCCGGTGAGCGCCGCCGGTTCGACGATCTCGCCGCGCTCGGCCTTGCCCATGGCTTGGGCCAGCGAATCCAACGGCTGGCTGAGGCGCAGGGCGAGGCGGCGGATCACCAGCAGCAGCAAGGCGGCAAACGACAACGAGAGCACCAGGTTGACCAGGAAGACATCGCGGCTCATCCGTTGCAAAGTCGCCTTGCTCTGGGCGACGCGCACATAGCCGAGGGTTTCGACCTTGCGCTCCTGCATTTCAAAGGGCGACTCGGACTCCTGGTTATCCCGGGTCACCGGCGCGATCAGGTACCAGGTGGTCGCATCTTCCCGTTCGAGGAAAGGCATCACCGATTGCACCAGACTGTCGGTGGGGTCAGGGCGCTGCTGGCTGGTCGCCAGAGAACCCTTGGCTAGTAGCTGGCGATGGCTGGCGGTGCGGATTTCGACCCCGGTGATGTCCGGAAAGGCCATAGTGGTGCTGACCGCTTCCGCCGCGTTTTCCGGCGAGAAGAACAGCAAGGCCAGACGGCTTTGCTGGCCCAGGCTGGCGGCGACGCGCTGGCCCTGCTGAACGAAGTTTTCCTGCAGGCGGCGATCGGACTGCCAGGACAGCAGCACCGAGGAAACGATGGCAAGGCTAAAAACGCCAACCGCGACGACGAGGCTGAGCTGACGGCGAAATGAGTAACGCTGCAGGAAATCAGACCAAATCGTCATGCAGCGCCTAGGGCTCCGGGAACGTCAGATCGAAGCCCTGTTGCTGCCGACTGGAAAACTTCAAGCCCAAGTGATTGGCGGTGCGCAGATTCACCGCCATCAACACTGCCCGCAATGGGTACTGTCCCTGAGCGGCCGCACCGGAGAGGTTCTCCAGGGCCGTGGTCGCCAAATTGCGCCCCAGTTCGTTGGTGTCCGGGTAAAGGGAGAACAGGGCGCCGCGCTTGACGTGGGTCAGGTTGCTGGAGAACACCGCCAGGCCCCGATTCCAGGACTCCTGCAGGACCAGCGGCAATACCGTGGCGTCATCCACGGTGGTGATGTCCTGCGGCAGCCACAGGGCGTCCCGCTTCGGATCGGCGCTCGCCAGGATCGCCTGATAACGGGTCAAGGCGGTGGTCACATCGGCCGCCTCGTAGGCGTCGAGTTCCAGGCCCGCCGCCCGCGCCGCATCCTTGGCAATGCGGATCAGCCAGCCGCTGTTGCGGCCGTCATAGACCACGGACACCCGGCGCACCTCGGGCATGATCGACTTCAGGCGATCGAACAGCAGGCTAGGATCGGGCGCCAAGCTCAACAAGGTCATCTTGCGACTGTCGGACTCGGGCACCGAAACCAGGCCACCGGCAATGATTTTCAGGTCGCCGTTGAGCGCCATCGCCGTCTTCAAGCCGTTGCGGCCGAGAGCGATGACCACCTTGACGTCCTGGCGGCGCAACTCGGCGGCGATGTCCTGGCCGCTGGCGCCGGCACCGACGACGAACCGCACCACCCGGTCGCGGGCCTTGTTCTCTATGCCGTCGATGATCTGGGCGAAGACGCTGCGATACGGTTCGGCGGATTCGGGGTAGATCACGGCGATGCCGCCGCGACCGCTGGTGTCGGCCGCCAGGCGCACCAGATTGCGCGAGGTGATATCGACCGCCAGCTTCATCGCCCCGACGGAACTGGCGTCGGCCAGATTGATGCCGGGCTCGAGAATGATCCGATGCACCACCACGTCGGGGTTGGACTCGATGCCTGCCAGCACCATCGGCAACTGCAGCGAATCCCAGGCTTCATCCGCCGCGTAGATCACCGCCACATGGTGCGGCGTCACGGCCCAGCCGGCAGCCCAGGGCCAGGCTGCAGCCAGCAGGGCGAAGGCGAGGAATAGGCGGCGAATAAGGTTCATCTAAATAGGCTGTCGGCAAAAACTTTACTGCTCGGCGGGCAGGTATCCACTGCACTGCGGCCACCACGAACTTCCATATACGAAGCTGCCGGCCGCACGCCCTGTCCCGAAACCAGACCAGAGGCTACATGAGGCGCTGCCGACGAACCAGCAGGAAGTGCAATTCTCATGGCGCAGTGTATGGGCTATCGCTGGGCCATGTTACCCCAATCAAGTCAGTAGGGACATCGATTCGTCAGTGCGCCGGGAGGGGCAAATTCCCGATTTGCGGCGCAGCAGGCATAGAACCTTGTCCTAAGCGTCACTTATAACCCTTTCAAGACAAAAGCCAATCATCTTCAAATACATAACTAAAGTATTGCATCTGGTTATGCCTTTAGGCATAGTTCCATGCCATATCCGCCAGCCGCGGACATTCTGCAATTTCAATTGGAGAAACGACGATGGCGAAACAATCCCCGGTGTTGAAAGTGGCCTACGCCCACCAAGCGGAAGTGGCTGATCTGATCGTGGCCTATTTTGAACAACTGGGGATCGAATACGTCTTCGGCGTGCCCGGCGGCGCCATCGAACCGCTCTACAACGCCCTGGCCCGCAGCGCCCGGCGCGGCGGACCGCGCCCGATCATCGCCCGCCACGAAGCCGGCGCCGCCTTCATGGCCGACGGCTACGCCCGCGAAACCGGCAAGATCGGGGTCTGCTGCGCCACCTCGGGCCCCGGCGCCACCAATCTGATCACCGGCGTCGCCACCGCCCACGACAACGGCGTGCCAATGCTGGTCATCACCGGCCAGCCGGTGCTGCCCGCCTTCGGCCGCCGCGCCCTGCAGGAATCGGCCTGCACCGGCATCAACACCCTGGGCATGTTCCGCCATTGCACCCGCTACAACTCGCTGGTCTCCCATCCCGAGCAGATCGAGCACAAGCTGGTCGATGCCCTGATGCATGCCGTGCGGCCGCCGCGCGGCCCGGCCCATCTGAGTTTTCCGCTGGACATCATGCGCAGCCCAATTCCCAGCGCCAAACCCAGCTATGACCTGGGGCCCAAGCTGCAAGTCCGCGCCATGCTCGACCAGGATGCCTTCGCCCAGCTCTGCGAGATGATGGACCAGGCACGCAAACCGATCATGCTGATCGGCGGCTGGTGCGGCGAGGCCGCCGCCTCCATCCTCCAGTACGCCCTGCGTCAAGGCATTCCCTTCGTCACCACCCCGGACGGCAAGGGCCTGGTGAACCCGGCTCACCCGTGCAATCAAGGCGTTTTCGGCTTCGCCGGGCACGTCTCGGCCGATGCCACCCTGCGCGATCCGAACATCGATCTAGTGCTGGCGGTCGGCACCAGCATGAACGAATGGACCAGCAGCGGCTGGAGCGACACCCTGCTGAATGGGCGCCTGGTGCATATCGACTCGGTGGACGAGCACCTGATGCAATCGCCCATGGCCCGCCTGCATGTGCGTGGCAATATCCGCACCGTGTTCGATCGGCTGCTGGCGCGGCTGGATGAAAGCGCCAATCCCGCCGCCCCGGTGGAACGGGCCGACCCGGCGCGCTTTCTCACCGCCGAGGACAAGCAGGCGATGCACAGCGACGCCGGCCCCATTCTGCCGCAGCGCCTGATGCACGAGTTGGGCCGACGCCTGCCGCCCTCCACGCGCTTTCTCGCCGATGCCGGCAACAGCGTGGCCTGGAGCATCCACTACCTGACCCCGGGCGACCAGCGCCTGGGCGAACGCCGCACCGACAGCAAGCTGAATCGCCGCCATGCCGGCCGCCGCCAGAGCAACGGCGGCTGGCTGCGCGTCACCATGGATTTCGCGCCGATGGGCTGGGCCATCGGCGCCGCGGTCGGCACCGCCGCCGGCAACCCGGAAGCGCCGGTGGTCTGCATCACCGGCGACGGCAGCATGTTGATGAGCGGCCAGGAAATCTCCGTCGCCGTGGCCGAGAACATGACGGTCATCTATGTCGTGCTGAACGATCGGGCCTTGGGCATGGTCAAGCACGGCCAGCGCCTGGCTGGCGCCGAGCAGATCGGCTTCCAGTTGCCGCCCACCGATTTCGCCGCCATGGCCCGCGCCATGGGCGCCAGCGCCCATGTCATCCGCAGCCCGGCTGATTTCGACGCCATCGACTTCCAGGCCATGGTGCGCCACCCGGGCCCCACCCTGCTCGACGTCCATATCGATCCGGAACAAATCCCTCCCATGAACCTGCGCATGCGCATCCTCGGCACCGCTTAACGCGCATGCTTTCCGTGAGCACCGGCCATCCGTGAAAACGCGCAAGGCACCAACACCCGCCCCTCCCATCCTCCCCTCGCGGGGAGGCTACTAATCGGCTCGCTGCGCTCGATATCACAGGGCGCACCACATACTCTTTCACGCTAATGACCGCACCGGAACAGATCCACACCCGCATCTGGGACGAAGAAGCCGAGCCCGACAACCCCTTCGCCACCCGCGCCGCCTACTGCCGCGGCTACGACGTCTATGGCGAGATGCTCGGCCGGGCACGCTGGGTGGAAATGCTCTACCTGCTGTTCCGCGAGGAAGCCCCGCCCCCCGCCGCTGCCGACCTGCTGGAAGCGCTCGCCGTGGCCCTGGCCAACCCAGGTCCGCGGGATGCATCGGTCCATGCCGCCATGTGCGGCGGCGTCGGCGGCTCACCCGCCGCCGCCTGCCTGATGGCCGCCCTCGGCGTCGGCGCCGGGCAGCTTGCCGGCAGCCGCGAAGTGTTGCTCGCCAGGGAAGCCTGGGCCGCCTGCGGTACCGATCTCGATGCCTGGCGCCGCCGCATCGCCGAGCCGACAGCGGAGGTCGCCTCGATCTGGCCGGCATCCCAGCACTTTCCCGGTTTCGACCCCCATGCCGACCATGCTTCGCAAATCGTCCAGCAAACCCTCACCACCCTGGCCCAGCTCAGCCCCGGCCCCTACTTGCCCTGGCTAAACCGCAACCAGGCCGATCTGGAGGCCGCCGTCGGCCACCCTCTGGCGTTGCTGGGCGTAGCCGCTGCCGCCTTCGCCGACCTGGGCTTCTCCGCCGAACAAAGCGAAATGCTGACCCTGCTGCTGCGCCTGCCGGGCGCAGCAGCCCATGCGCTGGAACAACGCGCCGGCGGCTACAAGTCCTTTCCGTTTTTCAAGATCGAACTGCAAACCAATGACGAAGACGCCCATCCATGAGTCGCCAAGAACTTCTCGCTGAAAACACCGAATGCTTCAAGAGTCGCATGGGCGCCTTCTTTCCCGGCAGCCACGTGATATTTCGCGGCCACGATCTGCATCGCCAGTTGAAAGACATGGACTGGATCGAGTTGTTCGTCTTTGGTATTACCGGGCGGCGCTTCTCCGCCGAACAGTTGCGCCTGATGCACGCGCTATGGGTGTACACCAGCTACCCGGATGCCCGCATATGGAACAACCGCGTCACCGCCTTGAGCGGAAGCACCCGCAGCACTGGCAATCTGGGCCTGGCGGCAGCTCTCGCAATTTCTGAGGCCCATATTTATGGCCGCGGAAATGAGATGCAGGCCATCTCCTTCTATATCGACACCTGCCGGAAGCTTGCCTCCGGCGCGGAACTGGCTGATTGCGTCACCCAGGAGCTGGCAACTCATGCCCGCATCGCCGGCTACGGGCGACCGCTGATCAATGCAGACGAACGCATCGCGCCGATCATGGCCCTGGCGCAGGAATTGGGTCTGGACCGGGGGCCCCATTTGCAGCTAGCCTTCGAACTGGAGCGCTTCCTGCTCGACAGCGGCCGGAATCTCCGCATCAATTACGGCGCCATCGTTTCAGCCTTTGGTGCCGACTTGGGGTTCACTCCCCAAGAGTTCTACCTGTTCATGTTTCCGTCCTTCCTGGCCGGCATGACTCCCTGCTACATCGAAGGCACTGAACGCCCAGAAGGGTCTTCGTTTCCGCTATCCTGCGTAAATATTTGTTACGAAGGGCCGCCCAGACGGAGCTGGCGCGACCCCACCTAGGGTGTGGCCCACAGAGAACCAATACGACCGATGAGTCGATGTCATTAATGGGAGAAGCACTCATGCCGCGCATGCAAAAAAGGGCCCTCAGTTTTTTCCTTGCCATGGTCTGGGGTGGGTATGCCTGTGCCCAGATGTCCGAAGAGGATGAGCTGGCCCTCGCCTTCGGCGACAAGACCACGCTCAGCATCGCCACCGGCGCCGCCCAGCCGCTGTCCCGCGCCCCTGCAGCGGCGACGGTGATCACCGCCGAAGACATCGCTGCCATCGGCGCCACCGATCTGGATGAGGTGCTGGAGACCGTGCCCGGACTGCATGTGTCCCGGCAACAATCGTTCAACGACGCCAAGTACGTGATCCGAGGCATCTCCAGCCAATACAACCCCGAAGTGTTGATGCTGGTGAACGGCATTCCTCTGACCCAAGCTTTTGTCGGCAATCGTGGCGACCTGTGGGGCGGCCTGCCGGTGGAGAACATCGCTCGCATCGAGGTGATCCGCGGCCCCGGTTCCGCCCTTTATGGCGCCGATGCCTTTGCCGGGGTGATCAACATCACCACCAAGGGCGCCGCCGAAATCAACGGCACCCGCGCCGGTATCCGCGCCGGCTCGTTCAATACCCAGGATGCCTGGTTCCAGCATGGAGGCAAAGTCGGCGCCTTGGACGTGGCGGCCTATCTCCGCATCGGCTCCACCGACGGGTTCAAGAAGACCATCGCCGTCGACGCGCAAACGGGCCTCGACGCCTTCGGCACTCACGCCTCCCTGGCGCCGGGCAACGGCAGTTTCGGCAAGGACTCGATCGATGGCCAACTCGACCTTGGCTACGACAAATGGCGCTTCCGCGTCGGGTACACCAAGCGTGACAATGTCGGCTCGGCCTACGGCGTCGCTTCCGCCCTAGATCCCACCGGCAGCAGTTCCGCCGAACGAGTCACCTCCGACCTGACCTGGCACGACAAAAACTTTGCCGAAAACTGGGACATCACGCTCCAGGCCAGCTACTCCGACTACAACGAAAAGTCGCGCCTGGTCCTGTTTCCCGCCGGTTCTTCCTTCGCCTTTGCCGGCGGCGGCACCTTCCCCAACGGCATGCAGGGCAATCCGTCAAAGTGGGAACGCCATCTGCGCTACACCGCCTCGGCCTTCTACACAGGTTTTGCCAACCACCGGCTGCGCTTGGGGCTAGGCCATGAAAAAGAAGACATCTACAAAACCAGCGAATCGAAGAATTTCGGCTTCGCTGGTACGGTGATGCCACAGGCATTGGGCTCGGTAGTCGATGCCACGGCGGCCACCATTTTTCTGCAGCCCCATAGCCGCGACCTGAACTACCTCTACGCTCAGGACGAGTGGACCTTTGCCAAGGATTGGTTTCTCACCGCCGGGGTACGTCATGACCGCTACTCCGACTTCGGCAGCACCACCAATCCACGGATTGCCGTGGCCTGGGAAGCCGCTTACGACCTGACCGCCAAGATGATGGTCGGGCGCGCCTTCCGCGCACCATCGTTCGTAGAGCTGTATGCCACTAGCAATCCGGTCGCTGCCGGCAACCCCAATTTGCGCCCTGAAACCATCGAAACCTTCGAGGCAGGGCTGAACTGGACCCCGAAATCAGGCGTGCAACTCGGTGGCACCCTGTTCCGCTACCACATGCGCGACATCCTGCGCTTCGTCGCCAATGCCAACCCCTTCACCGGCAACACCGCCCAGAATACCGGCGGCCAAATCGGCGAAGGGCTGGAATTGGAAGCTGCCTGGGATATCAGCAAGTCTGTTCGTCTGTCGGGCAACTACGCCATCCAGCATGCCACCGACCAGACCACCCACAAGGACCCGGGCGACGCACCGCGGCAGCACATGTACGTCCGCGCCGACTGGCGTTTCTTGCCGGAATGGACCCTGAACACCCAGGCCAACTGGGTAGCCGACCGAAAACGCACAGCCGGCGATACCCGGCCGCAGATTCCCGATTACACGACGGTGGACCTGACCCTGCGCCAGGCCAGCAGTCACAGCCCCTGGGACTTCGCAATCTCGGTGCGCAACCTGTTCGACGAGAAAGCATTGGAGCCCAGCGCCGCCCCCGGCCAGATTCCTGGCGACCTGCCGCAACCCGGCCGCGCCTGGTATTTCCAGGCCAACTACAAGCTCTGAGATTGGCTACATGAAACGACTCGAAGGCAAGACCGCCCTGATCACAGGGGGCAATAGCGGCATCGGCCTGGCCACCGCCAAACTGTTCATCGCCCAGGGCGCCCGCGTCGCAATCACCGGCCGCGATCCGGCCACCCTGGCCGAAGCGCAGCAGGCTCTAGGCGCCGATGCGCTGGTGTTGCAGAGCGATGCCGGCCGGCTAGGCGACATTGACGCAGCGATGGCGCAGGTCAAGGAACACTTCGGCCACCTCGACATCGTTTTCGCCAATGCTGCGGTTGGCCGCCCAGCGCCCTTTGCCCTGACCAGCGACGCCCAGTTCGACGAAACCGTCGACATCAACTTCAAGGGCGTGTTTTTCACCATCCAGAAGGCATTGCCGCTGCTGGCGAACCCCGCGTCGGTAATCGTCACCAACTCCATCGCCAATGATTTCGGCGCGGCGAATTTCAGCGTCTATGGCGCCTGCAAGGCGGCCCTGCGCTCCCTGGTCAAATCCCTCGCCGTGGAATTGGCGCCGCAAGGCATCCGCGTCAATGCGGTCAGCCCTGGCCCGATCAACACCCCGGGCTTCGGACGTTGGGGAGTGCCGCAGGAAATCGTCCAGGCCGCCCGCGAACAATTCGAGGCCAAGTCACCACTGAAGCGTTTTGGCGATCCGGATGAAGTAGCCAAGGTGGTGCTGTTCCTCGCCTCGGCTGATGCCTCCTATGTCACCGGTGAAGAAATCGTGGTGGACGGCGGCGTCAGCCTAGTCTGATCGCAGGCTGCAGCAACAAACAAAAAGGCCGCGGAGAGCAATCTCCGCGGCCTTTTTTCCTGTCTCTGAAGACGGTAGTTCAGCCGTTCAATTCTTCCATCCGCAGCCGGGTCACCTTGCGCTTCACCGCGGCCAGGCTTTCGATCTTGGCGATGGCGGCATCGGCCTGCTTTTCGACGCAGACGTGGGTAAGGATAATGATGTCGGTCTGGTCCTCGCCCTCGGCCGGTTCGCGCTGGATCATGGCGTCGATGGAAATGCCCTGGTCGGCCAGGATGCGGGTGATGTCGGCCAGCACGCCGGGCTTGTCTTCGACCCGCAGGCGCAGGTAGTAGCTGGTCTCGATTTCCGCCAGGGGCAGGATAGGCGTATCGACCACCGCATCGGGCTGGAACGCCAGATGGGGCACCCGGTTGCCCGGATCGGCGGTGTGCATCCGGGTGACGTCCACCAGGTCGGCGATCACCGCGCTGGCGGTGGGTTCGGCGCCGGCGCCCTTGCCGTAGTAGAGGGTCGAGCCGACGGCGTCGCCCTGGACCATCACCGCGTTCATCGCGCCTTCGACGTTGGCGATTAGGCGCTTGGCCGGAATCAGGGTCGGATGCACCCGCAGCTCGATGCCCTTGGCCTTGTGCTTGGTGATGCCGAGGAGCTTGATGCGGTAGCCCAGTTGCTCGGCGTACTTGATGTCTTCCGCTTCCAGCTTGCTGATGCCCTCGACGTGAGCCTTGTCGAACTGCATCGGGATGCCGAAGGCGATGGCCGACATGATGGTCAGCTTGTGGGCGGCGTCCACGCCTTCGATGTCGAAGGTCGGGTCGGCCTCGGCATAGCCCAGGCGTTGCGCCTCCTTCAGCACCTCGGCGAAGGGCAGGCCCTTGTCGCGCATCTCGGAGAGGATGAAGTTGGTGGTGCCGTTGATGATGCCGGCGATCCACTGGATGCGGTTCGCGGTGAGGCCCTCGCGCAGCGCCTTGATGATCGGGATGCCGCCGGCCACGGCAGCTTCGAAGGCGACCATGACGCCCTTCTTCTGGGCGGCGGCGAAGATTTCGTTGCCATGGACGGCGAGCAGGGCCTTGTTGGCGGTGACCACGTGCTTGCCGTTCTCGATGGCCTTCAGCACCAGCTCCTTGGCCACGCCGTAGCCGCCGATCAGTTCGACGACGATGTCCACGTTGGGGTCGGTCACCACGGCGAAGGCGTCGTCGGTGACACGGGCGCGGCCAGCGGTGACCTGCTTGGCCAGTTCCATGTTCTTGTCGGCCACCACCGAAATCTCGATGGGGCGGCCGGCGCGGCGCGTAATTTCCGCCGCATTGCGGGTGAGAACCGTGTAAGTGCCGCCGCCGACGGTGCCGATGCCGAGAAGTCCAACGTTGATGGGTTTCATGTTTGCTAGTCGAGAGTTATGAGTCGAGAGTCGTGAATGTGCTTCGAGAGCGGGAGTGGAGTCGGCTTTTACTCTCGACTCACGACTCTCCGCTCTCTGCTAATCAAGTGCCGTGGCGCTTGCGATAGAGATCAAGGAAACGAGCAACGCGGCCGACGGCCTCGCGCAGATCATCCTCATGGGGCAGGAAGACCACGCGGAAGTGGTCCGGGTGTATCCAGTTGAAGCCGCTGCCTTGGACCAGCAGCACCCGCTCCTGCTGCAGCAGATCGAGGATGAAGCGTTCGTCGTCGTCGATCGGGTACATCTTCGGATCGAGCTTGGGGAACAGATACAACGCCGCCTTCGGCTTGACGCAAGTGACGCCGGGAATTTCGGTCAGCAGTTGATGGGCCAGGTCGCGCTGGCGGCACAGGCGCCCCGTCGGCGCCACCAGATCGTTGATGCTCTGGTAGCCGCCCAGGGCCGTCTGGATGGCAAACTGGCCCGGCACGTTGGAACACAGGCGCATCGAGGCGAGCATGGTCAGGCCCTCGATGTAGTCGGCGGCGTGGCGCTTTTCGCCGGAGACGATCAGCCAGCCGGAGCGGAAGCCGCAGCCGCGGTAGTTCTTCGACAGGCCGTTCAGGGTGACGAAGAGGATGTCGTCGGCCAGGGAGGCGATGGAGGTGTGGCTGACGCCGTCGTAGAGCACCTTGTCGTAGATCTCGTCGGCGAAGATGATCAGGTCGTGGGTGCGGGCCAGTTCCACCACTTCCAGCAGGAACTCCTTCGGATACAGGGCGCCGGTCGGGTTGTTCGGATTGATCAGGACGATGGCGCGGGTGGTGCCGTTGATCTTGGCCCGGATGTCGTTCAGGTCCGGCAGCCAGTCGGACTGTTCATCGCAGATGTAATGGCGCGGGGAACCGCCGGCCAGGGTCACCGCGGCAGTCCACAGCGGGTAGTCGGGGGCCGGCACCAACACCTCGTCGCTGGGATTCAACAGGGCCTGCATGGCCATCACGATCAGCTCGGAGGCGCCGTTGCCGATGTAGATGTCCTCGATGCCGACGCCGGCGATGCCCTTCTGCTGGGTGTAGTGCATCACCGCCTTGCGCGCGGCGAAGAGGCCCTTGGAATCGGAATAGCCCGAGGAATCCGGCATATTGCGGATCATGTCCTGGACGATTTCCTCCGGTGCATTGAAGCCGAAGGGCGCCAGGTTGCCGATGTTCAGCTTGATGATGCGCTGCCCCTCGTCCTCCATCTGCTTGGCGCGGGCAAGCACCGGCCCCCGGATGTCATAACAGACATTGGCGAGTTTGGCGGACTTGAGAACCGGCTGCATGA
>DATDMT010000232.1:0-16016 GCA_036518635.1 Rhodocyclaceae bacterium
AGCTTGCAGCGCCCCAATCTGCTTGGCTCCGTTGCTGGGCACCACGACCAGTACAACGGCGGCTTTGGTAGCTCCCTTCCCAGCCTTCTTTCCTTGCCGCTCCAACGCCACCTTGATCGCCTCCGGCGTGACGCTTGCCAAAGCAATTCCCCGAGGCAAGCGGCTCCGGAATTCATTGCTGCCATCGGCCATCAACACCACATTGGCATCAAAATTCACCGCACGTGACAACTCCGCAGGTGAAAGAAAAGCAAGGGCCGCCGGGGACGGCACACGCCCAATACCAGGCAGTTGCCGCACAGACCAGCTAAGCATGCCGCCCTGAAGCACCCGCACCCGAGAGAAACCGGCGGCCTTGAGCTCTGCGCAGGCGGAGTAAAGATCCTGGTCGCTCTTCCCCGATCCAAGCAAAATCACCTGCTGCTTCTTCAAAAATGCCTTGGTCGCCACTGCGGAGGCCGGCAGATTCATTGCCCCATCGCCGTGAAACTCATCGAACTCCTGCGGCAACCGCGTATCCACCACCGCCACGTCCGGCCGCCCCAACATTCCCGACAGCTCGGCCGCTGAAATGGCGCAGCGCATGTCTGGCGTCAAGCGCTTCTTCTCCACAGTTAATGGGAAGCGCTGAGCATCATCAACCGGGCACTGAGCCGCAGGTACAGCGGACTTGCGGGCAGCAACCAAAGGAGAACTCGGGGAAGATTGTGCGAAGGCATTTTGTATAGCCAGGCTGGCAAGCGCCACAACGATGATTGCTGATTTCATGGTTTGCTCCCGCTGATGTCCTTGGTAACTACGGAGGAAGTACCGGTTGGCAACGCACCACTCAGATTTCCAGGCAGTTCAGAACCTGCCTGCCCAGTCTTCAGCAGAAGGTCCGGCGGGTAGGTAAATACCCAATCGCTTAGCTTGTCCTTATCCTGAAAACCTGCGTCGTCCGGTTCGAAGTTCTCCCGCTTGATCGGCGGTCGGTCCGATAGGGAATACACACCCACGATTCGCCCGCCCACCCGCATCAGCCCCCACTCCGCCTTACCGGTAGCAGGGTCCACGAATATCTTGCGCAAATGGCGCTTCATGCCAGGGAAGCGCTGATCCTGAATCAGATCATCCAGGGTGGCCGGATACTCGCGCTTGCCTGCCACCAACTGGGTTTCATAGTAGCCGGCAAGCGCCTGGCGAAACTGATGGCCCATGGCGAGCAACGCACGCTCCTGCTCCCGGTACAGGCTGATCTGGTAAGACTCCGCTGCCACCGACAATCCAAGACCGATCAGCGCCACCAGCACCAAGGTCCACACGAAGGAGAACCCTCGCTGTTGCCGACTGCACCTCAAACTAGAAGCGTTCATAGGGCGTCCCATCCGTCGCCTGCCCCGGCGCACCGCTTTTGACGTCGGCGACACCTTTTTTATTGGTATCTGCAGAGGGAATCAACACCCAGGTACCTGCCGACTCGGTGATCGGGTCCACCGGTACGGCCCGTAAATATTTCTGCGTCACCAGTTCATCCAGCGCTTCTGGGTAGCGCCCTTTATCGGAATAAAACTTGTCCAGCATGTCCCGCAAAACACTTAAATTCTGCTTCAGCGCCACATCCTTGGATCGATCCAGGGAACCGAAATAGCGCGGCACTGCCAAGGACAGCAGCAAGGCCACGATGGACATCACCACCAGTAATTCAATCAGAGTGAAACCCTGCCGTAGCCGATGGCGAAGGCTCAAGGTGTTCACCATTGTTTGAGCGGCACGGCATTTAGGCCAAGCAGCTCGGAGCGGGAGTACACGTCGAACACATCGTCACCCTCCATCGGGTCATCCGGCGGCGAGGCATAGGCTCGCTTACCCCAGGTATCGGCCGCCTCGGTCTGTGTATCCGGAGCAAAGGGGTCGCGTGGCAAACGTCGAAGAAAGTAGATGCTTTGTTTCGTCGGTGTTTTCTGATCCGCCACCCCTTCCACCAGATCTTCCAAGCGCTTGGGGTAACCCAAATCCCCGACCTTCTGGGCAATTCGCCCCTGATCCACGGCCTTCTTGTAGGCATCTATGGCGTCACGTATCTGGGTCAGCGCGATACGCAACTCACGCTCCTTGCCGCGCTGGGCGGCCACCTGAGCCATGGGCACCGTAATCAGCGCCAATACGCCCAAGAGAGCCAGCGTCATCATCAACTCGATGAAGGTGAAGCCGTACTGCCTTCGGTGGAATACATTCATTTCAAAGCCAAATCACGGAAGAACATTGATGGCGAAGTCGGCCACGATGGGGCTGGCCCCGTTCCCAGGCTCCGGTGTTGCGGAGAGCAGGCTGATCCGCGCCGGGCCAGCCTTAAGGGCCTTGAAGCCGAGGGTTACCACCGGGCCGGTGCCGTTGGCACCCTTGTCCGTGCCGCCGGGATCTTGCCGTACAGAAGCGACAAAAACGCGCCCCTGGGCTGGGTCGATACGCTGGCTGAAATTAGTCTGCATGCCCCCCTGCTTCATGAATTCGCCCTCCTGCACCACCGCGGCCTGGAGCACTGCCGGGTCAAAGCCGATCAACAGGGGTAAGCCAGTAATCGGGTCGGCACTGGTCATGCGCAAGACCACGCTGAACTGCTCACCGGCCTTGACCTGCGGGGGGCCTTGCCAACTCAGTTGAACAGGCGTTGCGCCGGTCGCAGCCGGTATTGCTTGAGCGTCCGCCTGGGGTACTGTGGTGGCAGGCGCTGGCGGCGCAGCCTGCCCTTGCGCGGGCGGAGTCACCGGCACGGGTGCCTGGTTCTGTGCGGGAGCCGAGGCGGGCTTGACGGCGGCCTTGGGGTCGCCCTTGGCATCCGGCTTAGCCTCGCCCTCAACCGCGCCCATGGCCAAGGACTTGGCGCCAATCACGCTTTCCGTGCCGGAATCGAACTCGGCCATCATCAAATCGGGGCGGCGAATGGAACGCACCACATGGGGCGTGATCGACAGCACGATTTCATTACGCTGACTGTCGTCCTTCTGGCTGCCAAAGAGCCGGCCGAGAATCGGGATATCGCCAAGGCCCGGCACCCTGTTGCCGGTAGCCCGGTCGGCATCCTGGATCAGGCCCGCGAGAATCTGGGTCTCCCCATCCTTGAGTCGCAACACCGTAGCCGCGTTTCGTGTGCCGATTTGATAGGACAAGGTTCCCGACTTGCTGATGACTTCCTTGACCAGGTTGGACACTTCCAGATTGACCTTGATCGCCACTTCCTCGTCCAGATAAACGTTGGGTTCGACTTCCAGTTTGATCCCCACGTCCACATAGCTGACCGATTCGGAAACGAAACCCGTCGCTGTCGAGGTAGTCGTGATGATCGGCACCCGATCGCCAATCATTACCTTTGCTTTTTCCTTGTTGCGCACGCGGATACGCGGATTCGCCAAGATGTTGCTGTCCTGGTCTTCCTTGCGAACATTGACGATGGTGTTGCCCAGCGTCGCCTGCAAGCTGGTGCTGTTGAGGTGCTTCAAATCTTCCAAGGTGACGGAGCTACCACCTATCGTCAGCGGAGCCAGCGTCATCTGCGACGGCCACTGGATACCCAGTTCCAACAGGCGGGAGCGTTGCACTTCCAGCACCTCCACCTCCAACATGACCTCCGGGTCCGAGATGTCCTGCAAATGCACCAGGCGCTCAGCCATGCGGATCGCCTCCGGCGTGTCGCGCATGATTATCAAGCCGAGCCGTTCATCCACCACCATGTCTTTGGTCTTGAGAATGGTTTTTATCGTGGTCGAGACGTTCTTCACGTCGGCATTGGCTAGATAGAAAGTTCGCACCGACAGGGTCTGGTAATCCTTGAGCTTCTGCGGCGTGTTGGGGTAGATCAGAATGGAGTTCTCGTTGAGAACCTTTTGCTCCAACTGATTGGTCACCAGCAGCAACCGTAACGCATCCTCGATGGAGGTGTTCTTCGCCAGAATGGAAGCCTTCAAATCGGGGCGGATATCCTTGTCGAAGAAGAAATTCAGCCCCGACACTTTTGCCACCACATCGAACACCGAACGCAGCGGCGCATCACGGAATTCGAGGGTAATCGGTTTTTTGAAAGTCGCCGCCAGTTTGGCTTCAGGCGTTTTTTCCTTGGCGCGGGCTTCTTCGATGCGTCCCATCACAGCTAGGGCATCCTTCTGCTTGGGGTTCTCCGAAAGCACTGGCCGCAGTTTCTCCGCCGCCTCCAGCAGATTGGCCGTACCTCCCTTTTTGAGCAAGGCTTCCGCCTCCGCCACCACCAGTTTGTGCTTGCGTTCCGTAATCAGGGCATCCAACCCCTGCCGCGCCATCGGATTATTGGAATCCAACACCAAGACCTGGCGGTAGGATTTCTCCGCATCGGCCATCCGCCCTTCGCGCCGGGCGGTTTCCGCCCCAGTCAACGCGCGGTTGATAATGGTCGAACGCTGGCTCAATAGGGAAATCCGATACTTGGCATTGCCCGGTTCTTCCCGGCTTGCCTCCTCCAGCTTGGCCAGGCCTTCGTCGATCTTGCCCTCCGCAATCAACTGCTGCCCCTCGCGGTGGGCCAGGTAGCCGGAGCAGCCGGTCAGCGCAAGCAGCAGCAGGACAAGAAATCCTCGGCCAGACCGTCGGAACAGGGATGAAACGCCAAGCGTGATGTCGAACGTCAATTGCTGTCTCCTACAGGGAGGTTCTGCTTCTGGTCGAGCGGCAGATAGATAAAGGTCATCACGCCGCCGGCAATGCCGGCAACGCGGTAAGTTTCGTCAATGACGTCGCCATCATGCACGGCCAAGTTGCGTTCCCCCTGCTGGAGAAAAACCGTCAGACGCCCCTCCTCCACAAACCGTCCGAGCAGCTTGAAGGGCAAGGGAGGGGCCTGGGGAGGCGGGGGTGGCTCCGCCGATTTTTCGGCCTTCTGCTTGGGCGGATCCCAGCTACGCGATGGGAAGGCCGGCGCGAGATCATCGGTGTCATTCCGCGGACGTATCGCTAATACCTTGAGCGATGCCCCACGAGAAACCTCAGCTAACGGGAGAGCAGTCGCCCTGGCCCGTTCCTTCACTACCGCCCCCACCACAGCCTCATCGCCGGGCGCAAACCAGGCGGCCAGCAGCGTTGCCCCAAGAGCCAGCGCCAGCGCCGAACGCTTCGCCTGCGGGCTCATCGGAACGACTCCGCTTGGGTTGCCGTAACCGGCCGCTCGGCAGGCAGTCGCACCAGCAGCAACAGATTCAGCCTCGCCTCCACGTCCTTGGCGTCGATACGCTGACGGCGAAAGGCGGCCGACTCCAGCGCCAAGGTGCGATGTTCCTTAAGAGCGGCCAACAGGAAGGACTGGATGGCGGCCGCATCGCCCTTGACCGGAAGTGTCATGCGATAAGCGGTGAAACCATTGTCGGCTTCCGCCTTGTATTCCCCAGAGGCGAACACCAGGCCCTGATCTTCGGCCAACAACAACAGCCGCTTGAGAATATCCGGGATGTCATCATGCTGGGGCAGATAGGCCTGGAACGCACCCAGATCCTCGGCAACGCTATTGACGTGGGCAATTCGTTCGCTATTGGCGCCGGTGGATAGCCGCGAAATCCGCTCCTCCAGGCCGTAAAGCCGGGCGCTCATCTGCCGGGCGGAAACGATACCCACCAGCAGCAAAGTCGCCACAACAATAAACACCACGGCAGGCCAGCCCCCAGTGCGCCAGATCGCCCGCGCCAAACGCCGCAGCTCCCACTCGCCACGAGCGATCAGCCCCAGCTTCAATCGCTCCATGCCGCCTCCGCAGTGAAGCGATAGGGCTTGCCTTTGCCCTCGCCAACGACTTCATGGTGCAGCAGGTAGGCGCTCCGCAAGGGCCGGGTATCGCCCAGATAGCCGACATAGGCGGCCATTTCCGCCGCGCTCTGGGCTTCTCCGCTGATGCGCAGCACCGGCTGCTCCTGAGCCGCATCGGACAAATCGATGCCGAGCAACGCAATCCTCAAATCGGCCGGCGGCTGCACTGCCCGCAACAGCTTGGTGATCGGCACATTCAGTTTTCGGATCGCGGTATTGGCCGCCCGCAGCCGCCCTTCCTCACCCTTGCTCTCCAGGGCGGAAGGCATTCGGGCCGGCGCCATCTGACGGGCCGCCAGGGTCTGCTCCGCCTGACTCACTCGTCGCTGCAATGCCCCCAACTGCAGACCTACCGCCAAAACCAGCAGGATTGCCGCCGCCAGCAGACCCAAACGTCGCCCGGTAAGCGCCGCTCCCTGGGCAATGAAATTGAGGGCGGAAGGGTGGCCGACGGCAGCCAGCGCCAAGACATCCACGCTCCCCTCGGCCACCTGCTCAGGCGAGGGGTCTCGCAGGTCCAACGTAGCGACCACCTCGCCGCCAGACCAGGCCGGATCCCGCAAAGCCAAACGACGCAAGAGGGCGGATGAGGCAAGCCTATCGTCAAGATCGGCGCCCTGACTAAATACAGATACCGGGCGGCCGTGGCGCAGCAATATTAGTGACGCGTTGCCCGCCTCATGCAACTCAACCACGCCATCCGTCCGGCCACCCCTTCGTCTCGCCCATTGGCAGGCAGCAATACTCAGGGAACGAACTGCGACGACACGGCTGTGGCGCTCCCGGGCCATGACTTCAAGCCCGGCCAACAGCGGCTGCTCAAGCGCCGCCGCCAAACGTGGCTGGCCATAGGGCGCGTCATCCACCGCATAACGGCACTCCAGCGCCTCCACGCCCCAGGCGGCGGCAAACTGCATACGGCACTGGCGGTCCAGCGCATCCGGGGTGAGGAAACCGTCATTCCAGGGCAGGGCCAACCAGCGCAACCAACGATCCGAAATCGCCACCAAGAGCGCTTCGCCACCAATCGCCCCATCCTCGCCGGCCACCGGCCACACCGCAGCCACTGCCGCAAGGATTCCCCCCAATCCGGCCTCGGCGTCCAAGACATAGCTCGCCCGCGAATCGGCCACGATGCGGCCCTTTACGCACAGCGCCGTATCGACCCGCTGTGCGCCGATGACCAACACCCGCAGAGGCTTAACCGGCCACACGTTCCACCTCGGCCAGCGTTGTTTCACCTCGTTCCACCCAGGCCAGCACGGTCTGGCGCAGCGGCCGCAGGCCGGTGCGCAGCGCCTCTTCCTTGAGCCGGGCAGCCGCAGTTCTTGCGGCCACCATCTCGCGCAAATGATCGTTCAGGACCAGCACCTCCGCCGCCGCACGGCGCCCGCGGTAACCGGTACCGCGGCAATGACCGCAGCCCTTGCCACGCTGGAAGCGCCAGGCCTCGGTCGCATTGCGGCTCAAGCCGGCACGCGCCAGTTCCTCGTCATCCGGATGGTAGGGCTCCACGCAGTGAGGACAGTTGAGCCGCAGCAGACGCTGGGCAACAACACCGTTCAGCGCGGCGGCAAAGCTGTAGGGATCCACCCCCATGTGCATGAAGCGGCCCAGCACGTCGAAAGCGTTGTTGGCGTGGACGGTGGTGAACACCAGGTGGCCGGTCAGCGCCGCCTGGACTGCGATCTGTGCCGTGTCCTCGTCGCGGATTTCCCCCACCATGATCTTGTCCGGATCGTGGCGCAGGATGGAGCGCAGGCCGCGGGCAAAGGTCAAACCTTTTTTCTCGTTCACCGGTATCTGCAACACCCGCGGCAACTGGTACTCGACCGGGTCCTCAATGGTGATGATCTTGTCGCGACCGCTGTTGATCTCGGTAATGGCGGCATACAGGGTGGTGGTCTTTCCCGAACCGGTGGGGCCGGTGACCAGCAACATGCCATGGGGCTGGGCCGCCAGGCGACGGATCGCCGCCATCATCTCGGCATCCAGGCCCAGATCGTCCAGACACAGGGTCTGCGCCTGGGCGGTAAGCGCCTGTCGATCCAGCAGGCGCAACACCGCATCCTCGCCGAACAGGTTCGGCATGATCGACACGCGGAAATCAATCTCCCGCCCGCCGATACGCACCTTGAAGCGGCCGTCCTGCGGCACCCGGCGCTCGGCGATGTCCAGTTCAGCCATCACCTTCACTCGCGACACCACCTGCTCGGCCAATTCCAAACCGCCCACCTGGCCGATCTGAACCAGTACGCCGTCGATGCGGTATTTGACGAACAAGCCGCTCGCATCGCACTCCAAGTGGATATCGCTGGCCTGCAGCTTGAGCGCATCGTAGATCGTCGAATTGACCAGCTTCACCACCGGGCTAACGTCTTCCTCGATGCGGGCCAGGGAAATGTCCTCGATGGCATCCCCCTGCCCGCCCTCCCCTTCGGCGCCAACGATGTCGCGCATCGCGCGCAACTGGTCTTCCTGTTTCACCAGGTAGGCGGTCAGGTCGTCTCCATGGGCCAGGAATACCCGGGCACCCGGGAAGCGGCGCACCGCCCAAGCCTCCGCCTGGGCATCGAAGGGATCGGCCAACACAACCACGCCTTGTCCATTCTCACCGCTCGCGGCGAAAACCCGCCGCTGCCCGCATTCGGCGTAACCAATGACGTCGAACAGCGGCTCCAGCCCGTGCAACTGCTCCATGGTCAGCACCGGGTAGGCGAACAGCAGACCAAGGGCGGCCAAGTATTCCGCGGCGGATAAAGCACTCTCGGCTTGCAGCGCCTCGACCAGGGGCCGCCCCTCGGCAATGGCTCGGTGCCGCGCCTGTTCGATCAGGGTAGGAGAAAGGCTATGCAGTTCAGCGGCCGGATGGTTCATTGCATGGACCCCGCCAATTCGAATATCGGCATATACATCAGTACCACCACTGCCCCCACCACCAGGCCAATCAGCACCATCAGGATCGGTTCCAGCAGCCGCGATGCCCAATCCATCCATCGGGCGAAGTCCTCATCGTGAAACCGCGCAGCCCGCTCCAGCATGTCCGCCAGACGGCCGGAGCGTTCGCCCACCTTCACCAACGACTCTGCCACCGGGCCGGCCAAGCGGTGCGCCACCAGGGCGACGGAAAACGGACGACCGGACTCCACCTCCTGCTGCGCCAAAGCAAGCCGCGCCCTCTGCTCGAGGCCCAGCAAACCGCTGACCATCGGCAACGCGCGCACCAGTGGGATACCGGCCGACAACAACAAACTCACCGCCCCGAATAGACGCGCCACCCGGAAGTCGTCCGCCCGGGCCGCCAGCCATGGCATGCGCAGCACCATATCCAGCGCCCGCTGCCGCCAAGACTGTTGCCGCCAGGCGAGCACCGCCAGCAGCACGAGCGACACAAAACCGGCAAACACCAGCGACCAATGGGCGTGGATGGCACGCCCCACCGCCAACAGCGCCTGGGAAGCAAAGGGAATATCACGCCCGGCGGACTGGTAGGCCACACTGAATTTGGGCACCACGTAACCCACCAGGAACAGGATGACAAAGGTTCCCACCGCCAACAGCATCACCGGATAGATCAATGCCGACACCAGCTTCTTGCGGATCGCATCGAACTGAATCTGGTAGGTAATGTAGCGGCCCAAGGCCGCCGCCATATCGCCGGTCCGCTCCGCCGCGCGGATAGTCGCGGCATAGACTTCGGGAAAATGATCGGGAAATTGCTTGAGCGCATCCGACAAGCTTTTGCCTTCGCGCAAGGCTGCCAAGAGTTGCGCCAGTACCTGACGCACCGCCGGCCGGCGCTCCTTCGCCTCCAGGGTGGTCAGGGCCTCGTTCAAGTTCAGGCCAGCTTCCAACAGGGCCAGCAATTCCTGGCTGAAAAGCAGCAGCGGAAAGCGAACCGCGACCATCTGCGACGTCGCGGCCCCACCCGCTGCATCCACCGACAGCACCCGTACGCCGCGCGCCATGGCCACGCGCATGGCGACCACTTCATCGCCTGCCTCTATATCGAGGGCAACCGGCTCACCGCCCGGCCCCTGTACCCGGAGTCTGAAAAGCATCGACCGGGTCAGCGATAGCTCACGTCGGCATTGTCGCCTTCGCCGCCGGGCTGCCCATCCTTGCCATAGGCCAACAGATCGAACTCTGCCGTCTGCCCGGGCATCCGGTACACATAGGGATTGCCCCAGGGATCCAAGGGCACATCCTTTTGCAAATAGGGGCCGAGCCACTTTGCCTCGTTCTGGGGCTTGGTGGTCAAAGCCTTCAGGCCCAGCTCCGTGCCCGGATAGTGGCCGGTATCCAGGCGGTAGGCATCAAGTGCGCGACCAAAGGATTCGATCTGGGCCTTGGCGGTCTGGCGTTCCGATTTACCCAATTGGGCAAAGTAGCGCGGCCCGACATAGGCGGCCAAGAGGCCGATGATGACGATCACCACCAATAGCTCCAGCAAAGTAAAACCGCGGGTCCTGCGCCCCGCGGCCGTCACAGCCATCAACTGCCTCATTATTTCCCCACATTCCAGCGGATCCACTTTCCATCCTCGATAGCGTCATCGGGGAGTTGGAAGGAGGTGCGTACGGTAATCGTATCGGTGCTCTTCACGGTCTCGTCCGTGGGCACCGCCCCAAAGCTCAGCGCATTATCCACGATGCGTAGCCCAAATACATTCGCCAGGGCAGGCAGCACCCACTGCACGGTAGCCTTCACCCCGGAGACGGCCGGGCCGATGTTGGTCAGCTCGGCGGAGAAGCTGTACTCCCACTCGCGCCGGTCGACCTTGCGTTCCGACACCTTGGTGACGTGGCACACCAAGAGGTTCTTGTCGTTGGTGGTGCTGGCCTTGTCGTCGCCGGGGGGCTCTTCCACCTCCACCGGCTTGGCGCTGATGCCGCTGTAGTTGGGGTCCAGGCTCTGGGCCTTGCCGATCAGCACCTGGTAGTGCAGCCGGGCCCGGCTGCAGCTGTCGCCGCCGCGGACGGTGACCTTCTGGAAGACGTTCCAGTTGTCCGGGGTGAAGGTCAGGCTCGTCGGCGACACCGTGGCGCCGCGGGAGGCGCTCACCGACAGCGGCACCACGACGTTCTGGGTCGGCTTGGTGCCAAGCTTGAGATGCAGGCGGCCGGTTTCGTCCTGCCCCGGGCGCAGATGCAACTCATGCTTCGGGTGCACCAGGATCTTGCCGCTCTGGGCCGGGCTGGGAACCACTAGGGCGCCGGGAGCATAGGCCTTGCCGATGCCCTTGGGATCGTAGATCACGGCATAGACGTAGTAGGTGCCGGGGGCCAGGGCGGAGACGTCCCAGACGTAGCTGCCGCTCTGGGTACCCGCCGGCTGGGTCAGGCCGTCGACGATCAGGGTGCCGCCATAGCCGCTGTTGCTGCTGCCGTAGTAGAGGGCGATGGTCGGTTCGATGTTGGGGTCGATGCCTTCCCAGCGCAGGGTGAGTTTCTTGTTGGCGTCCGGCGGGACCGGGGTGGCCGGGCTGGTGAGCTGGATGGTCGGATCCTGGTAGGGGCCGCTGCTGACATACAGGAGGGTGGCCGGCGACCAGGCGGAGGCGGCGTTTTGTGGATCCTCGGCACGGACCCGCCACCAGTAGCTGGTCTTGTCGGCGAGGGGGGTGGCGGGGAGCCAGGCGCCCGTGGTGGAGATGCCGTCGGCAATCCGGTTGGCCAGGGCGGAATCCTTGTACACCTCGTAGCGGTAGATCACGCCGTCGCCTTCCGGGTCCACCACCGGGTTGGCTTCGAAGCTGGGCTGGACGCTGGCGGACCAGGCGGCGTTGCCGGGGTTCTTAACGGTGGGTGCGGGGGGGGCTTCGTTGTAGGCGTTCATCAGGAAGTCGCCGACCACCCAATCGGATTCGGCGCGGCCGTCGCGGGCCTTGGCGCGCCACCAGTAGCGGCGGTTCTCCACCAGGCCATCGACGTTCCAGCCGGTATTACCGATGCCCTGGGCGACGGGGCCGGAGGCGCGCTTGGCGCCGGAGTCGAAGGTGTTCACCTGATCGAGCTCGAAGAGGTAGTCGATCGGGTCGTTCTCGGCGTCGCTGCTGTTCTGGATGGTCAGGACGGTGCTGGCGCTGGCGCTCTGGCCGCCGGGCAGGGGCAGGAGGATCTGCGGCGGCGTGGGGGCGGTGTTGCCGGTGTTCACGACGAAGGCGCGGGCGGCGGTGGCGGTTTCGGCGCCGTTGGCGTCCTTGGCGACGACCTTCCAGTAGTAGGTGGCGTGGTTGTTGAGGGCCTGGTCGAGTTGCCAACTGCTGCTGCCACCCTCCCCCGGTACCAGATCGCTGGCGCTGCTGAGGAGGTCGGTGAGGGCGCCGTCGCGGTAGACCTCGACGCGGTAGGTGATGGCGTCACCGTCCTTGTCGGCGCTGTTGCTCCAGCTGAGGCGCGGTTGGGCCTCGGCGACTTCGCCGCCGGGGATGGGGGTGGTGAGGTTGAAGGTGTCGGGGGGGTCGTTGAAGAGGTTCACAAAGAAGCGGCCATTGACCCAGGGGCTGTAGATCTTGCTGCCGTCGTAGGCCCGGGCGCGCCACCAGTAGGGGGTGTTGTCCTGTAGCGGGTCGGCGGGGGTGAAGCTGGTGCTGCCGGGGGTGCCAGCAGTGACGCCTTTGTTGACGCTGCCGGCGGTGACGAGCTGGGTCATGGCTTCGTCGCGGTAGATCTCGAACTGGACCAGGGTGGTGGGGTCCTTGGGGTTGCTGCCGGTGACGACGGCGAGGACGGGGGCGGTGCTCGGGACCTGGGCGCCGGAGACGGGGCTGTCGAGGGTGGGGGTGGCGGGTCCGGGCGGGGGTTCGTCGACGTTGACCTTGATGGTGGCGGCGCGGGTGCTGCTGAGGCTGCCGTCGGTGGCGGTGTAGACGATGAGGTAGCTGCCGGCCTGGCCCTTGGCCGGGGTCCAGTCGAAGGCGGCACGGGCGAGGCCGGGGCTGGCGGGGTCGGCGGCCTGAGCCTGGAAGTTGGCGCCGGCGGGCAAGGGGGTGGCGCTGAGGCTGACGGGTTTGCCCATGGGGCTGGAGGCTTCGACGAGGAAGGCGACTTGCTGGCCTTCGACGATGGTGCGGTCGGGGATGACTTGGATCACCGGGGGTTGGGCGGCCACGGGGGGCGCGGCGAATTCGGCGTCGTAGTTGCCGGGGGAGTTGGCGTCGAAGAGGTTGATCCAGTACTCCCATTGGTTGCTGGCGTTGCGGTTGCGGGAGAGCCAGAGGTTCTCGGCGGCGAGGACTTTGCCGTCGGACCGGGTGAGGGTGGCGAGGGCTTTGGCGCCGCCGTAGGGGTCGGGCAGGCGGGCGTAGAGGAAGCCTTGGGTGGCGGGGAGGCTGAGGCGGTAGACGGCGTTGCCGTTGGTGCTGGTGCCGGCATTGATGCCGGCTTGGCTGCTCAAGTCCTGGACGAGGCTGTCCTGGCCTTCGGATTCGTAGATGCGGAGGATGTCGCCGTCCTGGGCGAGGAAGTCGCGGATGGGGTCGCGCCCGGGGAGGTCGACGCGGACGTCGCGCACCAGGAGGTGGGCATTCGTCGCTTGCATGAGGGAGGTGACGGCGCCGCCGAGTTCGTCGGCGTGGCTGAAGCGGGCGGTGAAGTCGATGAAGCGGCCGGCAAGGGTGCTTTCCATGACCCAGCGGCCCATTTTGCTGGTGCTGGCGGGGACGTCGCCGAAGTTGATGAGCAGGGTGTTCTGGGTGGGGGCGTCGTTGAGGTAGCTGCCGGTGAGCTTGAAGTTGATGGCAAGGCCTTGGGCGTTGTCGACGATCCGCGGTTGGGCGGAGTCGATCTTGAGGTTCTTGGCGACGGCGGCGCCGGTGTTCTTGACGCGGACGCCGAGGGTGAAGGGGACGGCGGGTTCAATCTCGGGGGTGAGGGGGTCGTCGGCGATCACGTCCTTGGTGATGAAGTAGTCCAAGGTGAGCAGTGGCATGGGCTTGACGGTGATGATCGCGGGGGCGACGTCGATGCTGTGGACTTCGCCGCCGAATTTGTATTGCAGGCTGGCGCCGATGAGGTATTTCTTGCCCAGGGGGCTGCTGCCGGCGGCGCCGGGGGCGGGGATGAGGAGCCAGTCGGCGGTGGCGGTGGAGGACGGAGGGACCGTGCCGTTGCCGGAGAGGTCAGAGATGCCTTGGGTGCTGGCGAGGCGGACGAAGAAGCGGGCCGAGGTGTCGTTGGGGTCGGCGGTGATGAGGACCGGGGTGCCGTTCTCTTCCGTCACCTTGAGCAGGACGCTGATGTCGGTCAGCGACGCGCTTTGCAGGGCGTTGTTGATCGTCGCTTGGGCGTCGAAGGCTTGGCGTTCCAGCGTGAGCTGCTGCTTCAGTTCGATCTTGACTTGGGCGCAGACGGTTTCTTGCGCTATCGCGCTGGATAGGCCGAGCACCAGGCAAAGAAGGAATAGGCCGCGATGCAGCAGGCTGCGAGTCAATAATTGGCGCCAGGGAAACATCGGTCGGTTCCTTCGTTTTAACGGAGAGGCACAGAAAGTCTGTAAGGTTTGGTAGTAGTGCATTTGAGAATTCGGACCAGCCACACTATTGCCATCAGGCACTAGGCCAAAAAACCGAAGCTGATCATTTTTTTGTGCCTACCCCTTCCGGTTACTCAAAGCACGTCCAGTGCTGCATCTGGTGTCGGTAGATTCAGGCAAGCCACCAATTCTGCAGGGGTAACCGAATTACGAACTGCCACAACAAATTGGCGTAACCCATCGGCGCCATCTAAATCCATCGAATCAATTGATTGAGGAGATTGGGCGCACGAAACAACTACATCCTTGAGTTGCTCTAGCGAGATTGTGATTGGTTCGGACAGATGCACGCTGATGCTCCAGGCATCAGTTAAGCGGCTCAACAACTTCCGCCCAATGGATGTTCCCCAAGGCCCCAGTACCTCAATTCGATCAATTTTTCTTAGATTCGCAGCCTTATCAAGGATCAATGCCTCTTCGTAGTCATTCAAAAGTTTGCGGCGCGAAGTTTGCGCACGAGTGAGGGCCAGAGTACTGAGTGGATACATCTCGCCCTTTTTTGGCAATAACAAAAGGACGGTCTCTTCTTTACTGGGAGCAAATGCAGTCATTGTTACCTCCAACTACGGCGCTTGTTGCCGCGGTCGCAATTCCGCCTAACACTTCAGGTACCCAACTAGGAGCGCCCAGCCAAGAAAAATTTGGATGCTGGGCTAACCACGTATTGAATTCAGCCGCGATCGGGTTCGTGTTCCAAGGTTGATTTTTGACGGCATCTGCAATGTCTTTGCCAATCCCTTGGTTTCTTTCAAGGAGCCAATGGTGCCTGTGCTGCCCAGATTTCAAGCCCTGAATGCCTTCCTTGTTCATCCATTTTCTCGTCGCATCCCACGTATTCTTGCCGACTGTTTTGAAACGAAACGCCCCTTTAAATAGGGCATTGGTTAAGCCTCCCCCGAGCATGCTGAGGCCTACATCAGTCCAATTAACGCAATTTAGGCGGCCACCATTTTGGTAAAGCTGCCAAGCTAAATCCACGCCTGCAAATGCAATACCCCACGCAAACTCACCGGAAGGGTCAACGTACGAAATAGGATTTCCCTCAACATAACTGAAGGTATTAATTCCGCCTTCTAACCCAATGGGATCCCGTTCCCGATACCGTCCGGTACTGGGGTCATAGTCTCGGAAGTAGTTGTAATGGGATTGGGTTTCCAAATCGAAGTACTGCCCCGGAAACCGGCTGTTGTTCTCGACCAGGTTATTGGGTTGGACCTGGGTCTCCCCGAAGGCCGTCGCCCTCCCCTCCCACACCACATTCCCCGCCTGGTCGATCAGCTTCTGCGTCGTGCCCAGGTGGTCGTTCAGCGCATAGAAGGTCTCCAGAGCTGAGGCCGGATCGGCCCCTGTGCGTCTGCTCGATTGGAAGACCGGATCCGTCCCCCAAGGCGCATCCGGCCGCCAACCGTAGCGCTTGGTGATGTTCCCCTGCTCATCCGCCTCGGCAACCAGCCCCTGGTCGTTGTAGAGGTAGCTGGTGGTCTGCGGCGTGGCGAGGGCTTGGCCGTTCAACTGGTACAGCGTCTTGCCGATCCGCCGGCCGTAGGGGTCGTAGACGTAGCTCGCAATCGCGTTGCCGTCCTGGTCCTGCACCTGGCTCAGGCGGTTGGCCGCGTCGTACTGGTAGCGCTGGTTGTGGTGGCTGCTGGTATCGCTGCTGCTCTGCTGGGTGAGGCTGC
>DATDMT010000233.1:0-18458 GCA_036518635.1 Rhodocyclaceae bacterium
CGGCTTCCTCAAGCCCGTCCATCCCAATCTTGGCGCCATCGGCATCGGCCTCGACGGCATCAAGAAGAAGGACACCCTGACCATGATGTTCCGGGTGGACAAGAACCTGGACTTCCAGGGCTTGCTCGGCACCAACCGGCCTTCGCTGTCGTCGATCCAGTTCTTCGACACCATGGTGCTGGACTTCAAGGAAGACGAAGGCCTGACCCGGTTGTTCGCCTACGGCGCACCGTTGAAGAAGCACAGCGCCATCCTCACCGCCTTCACCTTGCTGAACTACAAGAGCGACACGATCAACCCCTCGCTGGCGGTCGGTACCGACCTGAACAACGGCGGCGGCTTCGTGATTCCGGCGGTGGATTTCGTGCTGGGCGATAGCTGGCGCTTCAAGGCCGAGGCTGACCTGTTCTGGGCGAACAAGAAAAGCACCCAGTTGTTCGATGGCAATAACCCCGGCACCCAGTTGTTCGGCTACTTCGCCAACAACAGCCAGCTCGTATTTCGTTTGACCCGGCAGTTTTAAGTAAAGGAGAAGCAAAGTGGCAAAGTGTAAGCAAGCATGGAAGCGCTTCGGCGCCGGATCCGTGGCGATGGCGGTCTTCGCGACCGCGCTGCCGGTCGAAATGGCCTGGGCCGGAGAACTGGAACCCGGCTTCGTCATCTCCAAGGAAAACCTCGACAAGGTGCGCAACGAGACCTTCGAAGGGAAGACCGTTGGCAGCATGATCCCGGAGAAGATGGAATGGATGATCAAGAACATGGGCTTGACCATGAAGATCGCCCATTCGAAGAAGATCGCGATGGACCCGAAGTATGTGGAGGCGTCGAAGAAGAATGTCGGCACGGTCAAGTTCAACAGCGATCGCACCATGAGCGGCTGGTCCGCCGGCATGCCCTTCCCGCCGGAGACCATCAAGATGGATGACCCGACCGCCGGCGACAAGGTGATCTGGAATCTGCGTGCCGATACCTACGGTGCGACGATGGACCTGCGCGACATCTCCTTCGTCTTCATCTCCGGCGACAAGGGGGTGGAGCGGGTGCAGCGCTGGCAGTCGCGCCGTTACTACATGGAAGGCCGCCTTGACGGCGGCGCGACCACCGTGGGTGACGGCTCCATCGCGCAGAAGACCTATCTGTTTGCCACCAGCCCGCAGGACATCCGCGGCCTCGGCACCTTCTCGATCCGCTACAACCAGGCGGATTCGAAAAAGCCGGACGACACTTGGGCTTACCTGAAGTCGGTGCGACGTACCCGTCGCCTCTCCGGCGGCGCCTGGATGGACCCGATCGGCGGCACCGACCAGCTCTATGACGACTGGGATATCTGGGATGCCTTCCCGACCAAGTACCGCGCCAACAAGCTGGTCGGCAAGCGCTGGGTGTTTGCCGTGGCTCACAGCCCCGACGTCAGCGTGGACAAGGCGAAGAAGGACACCCCGGCGGAATTTCCTTCCGTCGGCCTGACCGAAGCGCCGTATTTCTTCCCGGCCAAGCACATCGTCTGGGAACCGCGCGAAGTCTATGTGGTGGAAGGTACGCCGCCGCCGGAGCATCCCTACAGCAAGAAGGTGGTGTACATGGAAGTGGACTTCCCCCGTCCCTATCTGGGCGAGATGTATGACCAGAAGGGCGAGTTCTGGAAGTTCATGGTGTTCCAGAACCGGCCCGACGTCGGTGAGGATGGTTACAAGGCGGTGATGCCGGTGGTCGGTCACGTGATCGACGTCAAGCGCAAGCACTCCACCACCTGGTCGTCCAACATGAAGTCGAACCCCAAGGGCGTCAAGGAAGCCGACGTTTCCCTGGAGAAGCTGGAAGAAGTGGCCACCGGCGGCTGATGCCGCCAAGCAATCGGCCGGCCCGGGATTCAATCCGGGCCGGCCTCGGCACCCAGGGGCGCTGCGCAATGCGTGGGCGCCCCTTTCAACTTGAAATGGAATCGATTTATGCAAGAGCCCGATCTTGAGAGCCTGATCAGGATTGGCAAGCTGCGCCCGGTGCCCTGCGAGCCGCAGGTCTTCGACCGCTTGTTGCGCAGTGGCAGGCAGCGCCTGATCGATGCGCGCCTGGACGGGCTTTCGACGGAGAGCCGCTTTGATCTGGCCTACAACGCCGCCACGGCGCTCGCCCTGGCGATCCTGAGCGGGCAGGGCTATCGGGCGCAGCGTATGCCGCCCTTCCTGGCCTTGCCCTATGTGGTGCCAATGGAGCCGGAGATACGCCGCTATCTGGCCCAGGGTCATGCGCTGGCCAGCAATCACGAACACGGCGAAGTTGACGAGGCCCTGGCCGGCAACCTGATTCAGGCGGCCCTGAACTTGTTGGCCAAAGCCGAGGGGCAGGTGGTGTCGGCCGCCAGGGCCAATCATTAGCGAACAAATTTCCGGTGTGGCCGGCCAGCGCGGTTTCACCGCAGGGAGAACAAGATGAGCATGTTTGCCGGCTGGTATTGCCGTAACGGCGCCGCTAAGGATGTGCTGGAACTGGGCCGTCTGCCCAAGCCCCAGCCGCGTGCCAACGAAGTCCTGGTGCGCCTCTATGCCTCGGGCGTCAACCCTTCCGACATCAAGGCACGGCGCGGCCGGCCGCTGGGCAATATGCCGCGCATCGTGCCCCATAGCGACGGTGCCGGGGTGATCGAAGCAGTGGGGGAGGGCGTCGCGCCCGCCCGCATCGGCCAGCGGGTCTGGGTCTGGAACGGCCAGTGGCAGCGACCGCTGGGCACCGCTGCCGAATACATCGCGCTGCCGGCGGTGCAGGCGGTGGAGCTGCCAGAGCGGGTGAGTTTCGCCGAGGGCGCCTGCCTTGGCATACCGATGCAAACGGCATTTCACGCATTGCGCCTAGCGGGCGAGCTGGGCGGTAAGACGCTGCTGGTGACCGGCGCCGCCTCGTCGGTTGGCAACTACGTGACACAGATTGCGACCCGCCATTTCGGCGCCCAGGTGATCGGCACCGTCGGCTCTCTGGAAAAAGCGACCCATGCCCTGGCCGCCGGGGCCGATCACGTCATCGACTACAAGCAGGAGGACGTGGCGTCGCAGATCATGGAGTTGACGCGGGGCTACGGCGTGGACGCGATCATCGACATGGATTTCTCGTCCACCGCGCAATTGCTGGCGAGCGAAGCGCTGGCGCCCCACGGCGAGGTGATCTGCTACGGCTCGAACGATATGGAGCAGGTGCCGATCCCGTTTCGTCCGGTCCTGTTCCGTTCGCTGTCGCTGCGTTTTTTCCTGGTCTATGAACTGCGCCCAGACGAGCGCCGCGCCACGCTGCGCGGCATCGGCGAACTGCTGCGCGATGCCCAATTCGAACACGCTATCGGCGCTCGCTTTCCCCTTGAAGAAATCGTCCAGGCCCACGAGGCGGTGGAGGCAGGCCGCCTGATCGGCAAGGTGGTGCTCGATATCGCATGACCGATGGGGGCGTCCGATGATCGCTCCCGTCGCCGTTCGATTTTCAGCCGTCGCATTTAGTTACATCGCCATAACGTTTTTCCCGCGATGAAATTTCTCGCGCGTTATTAGGCCCTTAGCATTTTTTTGGAAATGACGAAGAGATTGGCATCGGAGTTGCGAATGTCAGACACGGCCGAGCTTTCCGCTCGTGCCGCTGCGTACCCCAAGCACGCCAACCTGCCATGGCCACCCGCCGCGGCATTGGGTTGGTATTCCTGATTTGCACGATCCAAGAAATTGGAGGAGAGAGGAATGGTTTTGAAAAAAAAGCGGATGACCGGTGTCAAGGGCTCCCTGGCTGCGGCCATGGCTTTGCTGTGCTCCCAGCTCGTTGGTGGCGCTGCCGTCGCCGCAGAACCGGTGGACAACCCGGCCAACTGGGCTGAGTACCATCGCGACTATCGCGGCTGGCGCTACAGCCCCCTGCAACAGATCACCACCAGCAACGTGAAAAAGCTGAAGGTGGCCTGGATCCATCAACCCGGCGACATCACCCAGGGCCTGCAGGCCACTCCCATCATTCTCGATGGCGTGGTCTATTACATCGGCCCCAACAACCGCGTGTTCGCCGTCGACGGCGCCACCGGCAAGGAAATCTGGCACTACTACACCGAGCTCGACCCCGCGGTGTCCACCATCCTGTTCAACGGCTACAACCGCGGCGTTACCGTCGGCAACGGCAAGGTGTTCTTCGGCACCCTGGACGGCCGCCTGATCGCGTTGGACCAGAAGACCGGCAAAAAGGTCTGGGATACCAAGCTGACCGACATCAAGAAGTGCAACGGCTGCAACTTCACTTCGCCGCCGGTGCTGGCCGGTGACGTGATCATCGCCGGCCCGACCGGTGGCGATCTGGCCCAGCGCGGCCGCCTCTACGCGCTGAACGCCGCAACCGGCGAGAAGGCCTGGAACTTCGAGCTGATCAAGGACGACCCGAAGAGCTGGCCCGGCACCAGCGGTGAGCATGGCGGTGGCGGCGCCTGGCTGCCGGGTCAATACGATCCGAAGCACGACCTGTTCATCGTCGGCACCTCCAACGCTGCACCGGACTTCGACGGCACCGAGCGCCAGGGCGACAACCTGTACTCGGCAACGGTGCTCGCCATCGAGCCGAAGACCGGCAAGCTGCGTTGGTACCATCAGGAAGTGCCCCATGACGTTTGGGATTACGACAGCGCCTACGAGTTCCTGTTCATCAACAAGGACAAGCAGGACCTGCTGGTGCACCTGAACAAGGGCGGCTACGTCAGCGTGATCGACAACACCAGCGGCAAGGTGGTAAACACCTGGAAGTTCGCCCAGAACACCAACTGGGTGGACAAGGTGGATGCCAAGACCGGCGAGCTGATCGGTCGCAACGAGCCCGAGGTGGGCAAGACCAAGATCTTCTGCCCCAGCGTGCTCGGTGCCCGTAGCTGGAATGCCGGCGCCTACAGTCCAAAGACCAAGCTCTGGTACACCAATGCCCACGAGTTCTGCGAACAGGCCGCGGTCGGCAAGCAGGACCCGAAGACGGCGGGCAACGGTCCCTACTTCGGTGTGGCGGACTTCGGCTTCGTGCCTCCCCCCGGCGGCAAGGTGTCGGCCCGTCTGGAAGCGGTCGATCCGTTGACCGGCAAGTTAGCCTGGTCGGTGGACTACGCGCTGCCGGGTCTGGGCGGTGTGTTGGTGACCGGTGGTGATCTGGTGTTCAACGGCGACTCCAACGGCCTGATCCACGCCTACAACGCGGCCAACGGCAAGGAGCTGTGGAATTTCAATGCCGGCTCCGGCATTCGCGGCGGTATTGCCAGCTACTCGGCCGGCGGCAAGCAGTACATCATCGCTGCCACCGGCTTTGGCTCCCTGTTCCCGGGATTCGCCTCCGGCGTGTTCCCCGCGTTCAAGGAAGCCAAGGGTGCTGCGGCTTTGATCGCCTTCACTCTGGAGTAAGCATCGCGCCCGGCCGGCCGTGTGGTTTGCGGCCGGCCGGGCCGTGTTGGCGCGCAACCCAATGAAAATCATGAAGTCAATTTCCCCGTTCAATTTCCCCCGTGCCTGGCGTGTCGCAGCGATCGCGGCCTGGGGTGTTTTTGCCGGCCCGCAGGTCTGGGCCGATGAGCCGCATATCGCCGACGAGGCGGTGGCCAAGCCGGCCGGTGTTGCCGCCGTGGTGGCGTCGGCCATTCCCAGCGCCAAGGATCTGGCGCGCCCGGATTGGATCGATGGCGGCCGTGCCCGCTTCATCCAGACCTGTGCCTATTGCCATGGCCGGGAAGGGGAGGCGGGCAAGACGCCGCCGTTCCGCAGCCACGCCAACTGGGACCCGAAGGATATTTTCGAGACCATCTCCAACGGCCGCAAACGCGGCGGCAATGTGATGCCGACCTGGAAGGATGCGATTCCGCCGGAAGACATCTGGAAGATCGTCGCCTACATCAAGTTCCTCGCGGCGGATGCGGACCAAGCCGCCGCCAAGGAACGCGGCGGATGACGGGGTTCGCCCCGATTCGCCCGAACCCAATCCGGCCGCGCTTCCGGCGCGGCCATTTGCACACATCGATGGAACACCATGCTGAACAATAAAGACGTAGTCGTCCTCAGTGCCGCCCGCACGCCGATAGGCGAATTCGGCGGCACGCTGAAGGATTTCGAACCCGGCGAACTGGGCGCGCTGGTGGTCAAGGAAGTCATGCGCCGCGGCGGCATCGACCCCAATCTGGTGAGCTATGTGGCCGCCGGTTCCTGCATTCCCACCGACAGCCGCTTCGCCTACGTGGGCCGCATCGCCAGCGTCAAGGGCGGCCTCGACCCGGCGCGCCATGTGGCGATGACGGTGAACCGCCTCTGCGGCTCTTCGCAGCAGGCCGTGGTCTCGGTCGCCCAGTCGATCCTTTCCGGCGATGCCGAGTTCGGCATCGGCATGGGCACCGAAGTCATGTCCAAGGGCGCCTACATGCTGCCCGCCGCGCGCAACGGCGCACGCATGGGCGATACCGCCCTGGTGGACATGATGGTGGCGGCGCTGCACGACCCCTTCGAGGCCTATCACATGGGGATCACCGCCGAGAATCTGGCGGACAAGTGGGGCATCGGCCGTGAGGAGCAGGACGCTTATGCCCTGGAGAGTCAGCGCCGTGCCGCTGTGGCGCTGAGCGAGGAGCGTTTCAAGGCGCAGATCGTGCCGGTGGAGATCGTCACCCGCAAGGGCACGACCCTGTTCGAGGTGGACGAGCGGCCGCGGCCGGAGACGACCCTGGAATCCCTGGCAAAAATGCGCCCGGCCTTCAAGAAGGACGGTAGCGTCACCGCTGGCAATTCCTCGGGAATCAACGATGCCGCCGCGGCGATCCTTTTGGCCGATGGCGCTGCGGCGCGGCGCGAGGGTTATGCACCGATCGCCCGGCTGGTGGCCTGGGGCATCGCCGGGGTGGACAACAAGCTGATGGGGGAGGGGCCGATCCCGTCGACCCAGGTGGCCTTGCGCAAGGCCGGTTTGAGCCTGGACCAGATCGACGTGATCGAGTCCAACGAGGCCTTTGCCGTGCAATCGATCGCGGTGGCCCGCGGCCTGGGCCTGGACCCGGCCAAGACCAACATCAACGGCGGGGCGATTGCCATCGGCCATCCGGTCGGCGCCACCGGCGCGGTGGTGATCACCAAGGCGCTCTACGAGCTGCACCGCTCCAAGGGCCGCTATGCCCTGGCGACCATGTGCATAGGTGGCGGGCAGGGCATCACGACGATCTACGAACGTATGTGACCGGGTAGGTCGGGGAACGTGGCGGGCGGCCTTGGCTGCCCGCTTTTTTTTATTCCTGGCGCAGCGCGTCGGCCCAGCAGTTGGGCGTCTCGTAGAGGCGCACCCGCTCCAGCCGCAGGTGATTGCCGAAGCTGTCGCCGAACAGCGGATCAAGGATGTCGAAGGCCAGTCGCGCCAGGTTCTCGGCAGTCGGCACCACGTCCAGCACCACGGTGCGGTGGTCGGGCAGGGTGGCGAGGAAATCCATCACCGCGGTGTCATCGCGATAGACCAGGAATGCGTGGTCCCAGGCCTCGGCGACATGCTCGGCGAGGATCGCCTTGACGTCGGAGTAGTCCATCACCATGCCTTCTGACGAGGCGCCGTGCTCGGTGATGACTTCACCGGAGAGGGTGACCTCGATGGCGTAGCGGTGCCCGTGGAGGTGGCGGCACTTGCTGCGGTGGTTGGGAATCCGATGACCTGCATCGAATTCCATGCGGCGGGTGATCTGCATGGGCGATGGTATTCTGAGGGGCGGCCGCATTATATGTCCCTTCCCCGATGGCGCAGCCTTCCAAGCAACTTCTTACTCCCGCAGAACACTCCCGCGACAGCGCCGGCATGCGCTACGTCTATCCGGTGGTGTCGCGCCGCGCCGGCGGCGTCTCGGTGGGCATCAACCTGAACCCGAACAACGCCTGCAATTGGCGCTGCATCTACTGCCAGGTGCCCGATCTCGCCCGCGGCGGGCCGCCGCTGCTGGACGGGGAGCTGCTGTCCAGCGAACTGGAGCAGATGCTGACGGACATCCTGCAGGGCGATTTCATGGCCACCCGGGTGCCGCCCGAGGCGCGCCAACTGATGGACCTGGCGATCTCCGGCAACGGCGAGCCGACCAGCGCGCCGGAGTTTCTCGAAGCCGTGACCCGCATCGTCGCCGCCATGGGGCGCCATGGCCTGGAGGGCCGGGTGCCGCTGCGGCTGATCAGTAACGGCAGCCTGGTGGAGCGCGAGGGCGTACAGCAGGGCCTGAAGCTGATGGCGGCCCACGGCGGCGAGGTCTGGTTCAAGGCCGATGGGGCCAGCGCCGAGCGGGCGGCCTTGATCAACGACACGCGCATCACCATGGATGCGGTGACGCGGCGCCTTACTCTGTGCGCCGGCCTCTGCCCGACCTGGGTGCAGAGTTGCTTCTTTGCGCTGGATGGTCTGCCGCCATCCGATCAGGATGTGGCCGATTACGTGACCTGGCTGGGCGGTTTTGCCGGGGTGATTTGCGGCGTACACCTTTACGGGATTGCCCGGCAATCCTGCCAGCCCGAGGCGGTGCGCCTGTCGCCGCTGCCGGCCGAGTGGTTTGACGCCTTGGCGGCGCAGTTGACGCGAAAAGGGCTGACCGTAAAAGTCAGCCCTTGAGTCCCTCCCTGCAGGGCGCTTATTTCTTGTGGGCGGCCTTGGCCTGCTTCTTCAAATCCTTGAACATCTCGGGATTGGTGGCCTTGAGGAACTCGACCACTTCGAAATCGTCCTTGCGGACCTTGTTGATGTCGATCTGCTCGACGTGCACCAGACGGAGCAGTTGTTGCACGGGGCGGGGCATGTTGCGGCCGCTTTCGTAGCGGGAGCCGCCGCTCTGGGTTACGCCGAGCTTGGACCAGAATTGCTGTTGGTTCAGGCCCAGCTTGTGGCGAATTTCGCGGGCGTCGATCTTGTCGGTGGCTTTCATGACGGCACTCTCCTGGCGGAAAAAGTAATGTGTGGCTGGCCTACTTCATATATAACCGAAGTCATATGACCAACAGTATAGAGTCTAAGCGCATTACATACAAGGTTGGCATTATTTAGGTCCTATATTTGAGAAGGCAGCATGGGTATAGCCAGCCGGGGGCGATGAGTTACAATCGCGCCTCTTTATCAGCCCTAGCCCGATCTGTTTTCCCATGGCCCTCATCGTTCAGAAATACGGCGGCACCTCGATGGGCTCTCCGGAGCGCATCCGCAACGTCGCCAAGCGCGTTGCCCGCTGGAAATCCCAGGGACATCAGGTAGTTGTGGTGGTTTCCGCGATGAGCGGCGAAACCAACCGCCTGATCAACCTCGCCAAAGAACTGACGCCCAATCCGGATGCCCGCGAACTGGACGTCATGATCTCCACCGGTGAGCAGGTGACCATCGCCCTGCTGGCCATGGCCCTCAAGGACATCGGCGTCAACGCCAAGAGCTATACCGGCGCCCAGGTCAAGATCCTGACCGACAGCGCCCACACCAAGGCGCGCATCCTGAATATCGACGAAGCCAATATGCGCGCCGATCTGGACGGCGACACGGTGGTGATCGTGGCCGGTTTCCAGGGCGTGGACGAGCTGGGCAATATCACCACCCTCGGCCGCGGCGGCTCAGACACCACCGGCGTGGCCCTGGCGGCGGCCCTCAAGGCCGACGAGTGCCAAATCTATACCGACGTGGACGGGGTCTACACCACCGACCCGCGCATCGTTCCCGAAGCCCGCAAGCTGGACACCATCACCTTCGAGGAAATGCTCGAACTGGCCAGCCTCGGCTCCAAGGTTCTGCAAATCCGTTCGGTGGAATTCGCCGGCAAGTACCAAGTCAAGCTGCGCGTGCTGTCCAGCTTCGAGGAGGAGGGCAAGGAAACCCTCGGCACCCTCATCACTTTTGAGGAAGGTAACAAAATGGAACAACCCATCATTTCCGGCATCGCCTTCAACCGCGACGAAGCCAAGCTGACCGTGCTCGGCGTGCCCGACCGCCCCGGCATCGCCTACCAGATCCTTGGCACCATCGCCGATGCCAACATCGACGTGGACATGATCATCCAGAACGTCGGCCACGACGGCACCACCGACTTCTCCTTCACGGTGAACCGCAGCGAATACACCCGCGCCCTGGGCATCCTGGAAAACCAGGTCAAGCCCCATGTCGGTGCTCGTGCCGTGGTCGGCGACAACAAGATCTGCAAGGTCTCCGCCGTCGGCGTCGGCATGCGCTCCCACCCGGGCGTCGCCAGCAAGATGTTCCGCACCCTGGCCGAGGAAGGCATCAACATCCAGATGATTTCCACCTCCGAGATCAAGATTTCCGTGGTTGTGGACGAGAAATATCTGGAATTGGCCGTGCGCGTGCTGCACAAGGCCTTCGATCTGGACCAAGCGGCTGTCTAAATAGCCGATTAAGTTTGACCGACGGGGGTGGAGCAGTTATTATCGCGCCCCGTTCCGGAGACGTGGCCGAGAGGTCGAAGGCACTCCCCTGCTAAGGGAGCATGCGAGCTAAAACTTGCATCGAGGGTTCGAATCCCTCCGTCTCCGCCAAATAAAAATGCCGCCCACTGGGGCGGCATTTTTATTTGGCGGAAACCTCCGCTAATGATGAGCCCACCCCCTAGCCCCCGCCCCGAGGGCGGGGGTAACTGGTCACCTCCTCCGCTTGGCGGAGGAGGAAGGGAGGAGGTGCCCTGTGGGGCCCATGGGCGATGGGCGCAGCCCAGAGCCCGCAGGGCGGTCCCGCGCAGCGGGATGGCCGGATCGCCTTAAGGCGATCTGGACACAATCCCTCCCGCGATATTGGCAGAGCGGTGATCGAAGCCGACCCTTGCGGCCGTTCGTTTGGCAGAGCCGGTCCTGGTGGCTTTCTGCCGATTTCGCGCTACAGCCCCGCATTCCAGGCATTTGTCCCTTTCCTGCGGTTTATACTTTTGTTATAAAAATAAGCATCAAGGCTCCCACTTGGGATGATGCCGGGCAATGGGCGATGAGCCCCAGGCATGAGGTGTTTTGGACTTGGCCGGACTCGGGTTACCCTGTCGGGAAAACCCGAGGCAGTCAGTGGCGCGTGCAATTGCTTGGAGGCAGTCCACATGTTGGGAAGTGAGGATTTCGACGTGACGGTTGCGGCGGCTCAGATGCCCGCCTCGGCAAACGCTGCGGCGACCTGCCAACCTCGTGTGCCCTTCGATTACGGCCAAGCCCTGAAGGCGGCGGATCAATGGGTGCTGGGCTTGATTGCCCAGCCATTTCGCGGCGACTGGCCGCAACAGATCGACTCCCTGCGGCGTGCCCAGGCCACGGCCGATACCAAGGCGCTGTGCCGGGTAGCGCATACCTTGCGGGGCCTGGCGGCCAACTTCAATGCGGTGCCGGTGCTGGATGCAGCCGGCCGCCTGGAGGGATTGGGGCACAGTCGGCAATTGGAGGCGGTAGCCGCCTGTATAGATCATCTGGAAGCCTGTTTGCGTTCCTTGGACCTGGCCCTGGCCGAATATCCCTTAGCCCGTCCGCAGGGTTCCTGACGCGGGCGCGGACAAACAATAAAAATGGAACCCTCACTCTTCGACAAGACGCGCTTCGAGCAGGTCAAAGCCGCCGGCAACCTGCCGTCGCCGAAGGAGGCCGCGCTCAAGATCATCCGCCTGACCCAGCGCAGCGACGTCGGCGTGCACGATCTGGAAAAGGCGGTGCAGCTCGACCCGGCCTTCGTTGGCCGGCTGATCAAGGCGGCCAACAGCGTCAAGGCGTCGGGCCATCGGCCCATCGTCTCGATCAAGGATGCATTGATGGTGATGGGCATCCCGGCGGTGCGTTCCCTGGCCCTGGGCTTTTCCGTGCTCTCCGGCTATCGCACCGGCCGTTGCCCGACCTTCAACTACGACCGCTTCTGGTCCCAGTCGGTGGTCTGTGGTGTGGCCTTCCAGGCCATTGCCCGTTTCAACCGCGCCGCACCGGTAGATGAGGCCTTCAGCCTCGGCCTGCTGGCGCGCATCGGCGAACTGGCCTTGGCGACGGTCTATCCCAACGAGTTTTGCAGCCTGCTGAATCAACTCGATGGCGACGATGGCGGGCGCCTGCTGCAACTGGAGCGCGAAGCCCTGGCCCTGACGCACAACGAACTGAGTTCGGCGATGCTGATCGAGTGGGGTTTCCCGCGGGTCTATGTCGAGCCGGTGTATTTCCATGAACAGCCCGAGACCTGCGGCTTTGCCGAAGGCAACCGGCAGTTCCTGATCACCCATTCGCTGGCCCTGGCGCAGCACATCGCTAGCATCTGCCTGGCACCGCCGGGGGAACGCAAGTCTCTGATTGCCGAGTTGCAGCGGCGCGGCGCGCGCTTGTCGATCGAGGCCGACACCCTCAACACCCTTTGCGATCAGGTGGTGATCGATTGGGCCGAATGGGGGCGCCTGCTCAAGGTGCGCTACGAAGCCCTGCCGCCGTTTGAAGAGCTGTGCAAGCCTGATGCGGTCGCCGAGCCTATTGTCGGCGACGCGGCGGAAATCCCCGAACTGCCCAAGGAAGGCCGTCAGATGCGGGTGATGCTGGTCGAGGACGACCGCACCACGCGCATGCTGCTGCGGGCCATAGTCGAATCCGGCGGCCACGAGGTGATCGAGGCGGCCAATGGCGAGGACGGCTTCAACCGGGCCCTGGAGTTCCGCCCCCACCTGATCGTCACCGATTGGGTGATGCCGGTGATGAGCGGCGTCGAAATGGCCAAGGCGCTGCGCAACACCAAGCCTGGGCGCGACATGTACATCATGATCCTCACCGCCATCGACGAGGAGGAGCGCCTGATCGAAGCCTTCGACAGCGGCGTGGACGACTACATCACCAAGCCGCTGCGGCCGAAGACCATCGCTGCGCGCCTGCGTGCCGGCCTGCGGGTGGTGTCGCTGCAGCAGGACAACGCGCATGACCAGGAAGAGCTGCGCCGGGTGGCTGCGGAGCTCGCCATCAGCAACCGCAGGCTGCAGGAACTGGCGGTCACCGACGCCCTGACCGGCTTCCCCAATCGGCGCTATGCCCTGGAGCGCCTCAAGCAGGAGTGGTCGGCTTCGGTGCGGCGGCAGACGCCGCTATCGTGCATGGTGATCGACGTGGACTACTTCAAGCAGGTGAACGACAGCCACGGCCACGACTTCGGCGACGAGACCCTGAAGCGCATCGGCGGCGTGGTCAAGGGCGCGCTGCGCGCCCAGGACGTGGTCTGCCGCATCGGCGGCGACGAATTCCTCGCCATCTGCCCGGATACCACTCTGGATGCGGCCCTGGCCTGTGCCGAGCGGATTCGCCAGCAGGTCCTGGCGCTGAACATCCGCGCCCGGGATTTGGCCTGTACCATCAGCGTCGGCGTTGCCGAGCGGGATCCGAGCATGAGCGGGCCCGAAGGCTTGGTGAAGCGCGCCGACGAAGGGGCTTATCTCGCCAAGGAAAAAGGCCGCAATTTCGTCACCAGCGCCCAGCGCCAGATTTGATATCTGCATAAGGGTGTGCGATGGCCGATGTAATTGAGTTTCCCAACCGGGTGTTCCGGCTGCATCAGCCCTTCCTGCCCGCCGGCGACCAGCCGACCGCCATCGAACAACTGGTGCAGGGCCTGGAAGACGGCCTGTCCTACCAGACCCTCTTGGGCGTCACCGGCTCCGGCAAGACCTATACGATGGCCAACGTGATCGCCCGCCTCGGCCGGCCGGCCATCGTCATGGCGCCCAACAAGACCCTGGCGGCCCAGCTCTACGCCGAGTTCCGCGAGTTCTTCCCAGAGAACGCGGTCGAGTACTTCGTCTCCTACTACGACTACTACCAGCCCGAGGCCTACGTCCCGGCGCGGGACCTGTTCATCGAGAAGGATTCGGCGATCAACGAGCACATCGAGCAGATGCGTTTGAGCGCCACCAAGAGCCTCTTGGAGCGGCGCGACGTGGTGATCGTGGCCTCGGTCTCGGCGATCTATGGTATCGGCGACCCGGTCGATTACCACACCATGATCCTGCACCTACGCCAGGGCGAAAAGCTGGGCCAGCGGGACATCATCCGCCGCCTGACCGAGATGCAGTACGAGCGCAACGAGGTGGATTTCAAGCGTGGCGTGTATCGGGTGCGCGGCGACGTGATCGATGTGTTCCCCGCGGAAAACGCCGAAAGCGCGCTGCGCATCACCCTGTTCGACGACGAGATCGAAACCCTCAGCCTGTTCGACCCCCTGACCGGCCACAACCGGCAGAAGCTCGGGCGCTTCACCGTCTACCCCTCCAGCCACTACGTGACGCCCCGGGCCACGGTGCTGAAGGCGGTGGAGGCGATCAAGCAGGAGCTGCGGGAGCGGATCGAGTTCTACCAGCAGGAACAGAAGCTGGTGGAGTGCCAGCGGATCGAGCAGCGCACTCGCTTCGACCTGGAAATGCTCGACCAATTGGGCTTCTGCAAGGGCATCGAAAACTATTCGCGGCACCTCTCCGGACGCCAGCCGGGGGAGCCGCCGCCGACCCTGATCGATTACCTGCCGCCGGACGCCCTGATGTTCATCGACGAATCCCACGTCACCGTCAGCCAGATCGGCGGCATGTACAAGGGCGACCGCTCGCGCAAGGAGAACCTGGTCAATTACGGTTTCCGCCTGCCCTCGGCCCTGGACAATCGGCCCCTCAAGTTCGCCGAGTTCGAGGGCCTGATGCCGCAGACCATCTTCGTCTCGGCCACCCCGGCGGATTACGAGGAAAAGCACCAGGGTCAGGTGGTGGAACAGTTGGTGCGCCCTACGGGCCTGGTAGACCCGGAGGTCACGGTGCTGCCGGCCCTGACCCAGGTGGACGACCTGCTGTCCCAGATCAAGCTGCGGGTGGCGGCGGAGGAACGGGTGCTGGTGACGGTGCTGACCAAGCGCCTGGCCGAACAGCTCACCGAATACCTGGCGGACAACGGCGTTCGCGTCCGCTACCTGCATTCCGACGTGGACACGGTGGAACGGGTCGAGATCATCCGCGACCTGCGTCTCGGCGAGTTCGATGTGCTGGTCGGCATCAATCTGCTGCGCGAGGGCCTCGACATCCCCGAGGTTTCCTTGGTGGCGATCCTCGATGCGGACAAGGAAGGCTTCCTGCGCTCCACCCGCAGCCTGATCCAGACCATCGGCCGTGCCGCCCGTCACTTGAACGGCACCGCCATTCTCTATGCCGACCGGATCACCGACTCGATGCAGCGAGCCATCGCCGAGACCGAGCGGCGCCGTACCAAGCAACTGGCTTTCAACGCGGCCCAGTGCATCACCCCGGTGGGAGTCAAGAAACGCATCAAGGACATCATCGACGGCGTATACGACGTCGACACGGTGGGCAAGGAACTCAAGGCTGCCCAGGAGGCGGCGCGCTACGAAGTGATGAGCGAGAAGGCCCTGGCCAAGGAGATCAAGCGCCTGGAAAAGGCCATGCAGGAACATGCCAAGAATCTGGAGTTCGAGCAGGCCGCCAAGGCCCGCGACGAGCTATTCCATTTGCGCCAGCTAGCCTTCGGCAGCGAAGGCCACGATCCGTCGGCTGCCTGAGGGCAGTGCCTAGACTTGGAACTGCGCCACCGAGCGCTTCAGCGTGCTGGAGAGCTGGTTCAGTCGCGTCGACGTGGCGGCCATGCCGTCCACCGCGGCCGTGTTTTCGTTGACCATCCGGGCAATCGCCTCGACCTCGCCGGCGACCTGATGCACCGTTGACGTTTGCTCACGCAGGGCCGCGGTGATGTCGGCCACGGCGGTCACCACCTGATCGGTGCCGCTGCGGATGCGGGCAATCGAATCGCCGGCGGCGGTGGCCTTGGCGACGCCTTCGCTGGCGCGCGCGGTGCCGAGTTCCATGCTGGTCACGGCGTTCTCGGCGTTCTGCTGAATCTCAACGATCATGGTCGATATCTCCTGGGTCGACGCGGTGGTGCGCTCCGCCAGCTTGCGCACTTCGTCGGCCACCACGGCAAAGCCGCGGCCCTGTTCGCCGGCGCGGGCGGCCTCGATGGCCGCATTGAGCGCAAGCAGATTGGTCTGGTCGGCGATTTCCTTGATCACGTTGACGATCTCCGAAATCTGCCGCGAACTGGCGCCGAGCTGCTGGATGATGTTCGACGAATCCTGCACCGCATCGGCGATGCGGCGCATCTCGCCCACTGCTTCGGAGACGACCTGGCCGCTGGCGCCGGAAATCGTGCCGGCCTCGACGGCGATTTTCTCAGACTGGTCGGCATTGCCGGCGATCTGGCTGATGCTGGTGGTCATCTCCTCGACTGCCGCGGAAACGCTGGCGGCCGCATCGCTCTGCCGTTCCGAGGCGGCAAACACCGACTGCCCGGCCGTCGCCAGGGTTTCCGCCGCGGTGTGGATTTCGGCGGCGTCGCGGTTGATCTCGCGGATCATCTCCCGCAACCGCATCTGCATCTGGCGCATGGCGTAGATCAGGCTGCTGTCGTCGCCGACTTTGGCGGGTATTTCCAGATTGAGGTTGCCGCTGGCAATTTCCTTGGCGTAGCGCTTGGCGTCGCTCGGATCGGCCCCCAGTTCCGCCAGCAGCTTGCCGGAGGATCGCCACGCTAGCAGCAAGCCGGCGGCAATGCCGCCGAGGGCGCAGAGGATGCTGATCAGGCGGGCGTTGCCGGCCAGCGCATTAATCTCCTTCACCTGGCTTTTTGCGTTTTCCACTTCGCGCAGACGGAAGCCGGTCATCTGCTTGGCGATGTCGTCGGCTTGCTTGTCGAAGGTCTCCATGATCCGGTTGCCTTCCTCGATACCCTTGTCCACGTAGGCGTGGGCCATCGTCTGGCCGCCGGCGTAGTAGGCGGCAAAGGCGGCCTGCAGGGCGTCCAGCTCCTTCAGCCGTTCCGGGGCGGCGGCGTAATGCTGGCGCATCTGCGCCAGGCCATCGGCAAAGGCCTTGGCGTGCTGCTCGGCCTCCTTCATCCCGTCCATGTTGTGGGTGGCGGAAACGTCGGTGAGGAATTGCTGCACCTGGATTACGTCCATCGCCATCTGGCCGGCCAGGATTTCGTAGGGCAGCACATTCTGGTCGATGTCGTTTACCCTTTGTTCGAGGCCGGCAAAGCGGTAGATGCCATAGGCCAACAGGGCAACAAAAAGAAGAATGAGCTTGGCGAACCCGATCATGGTGTTGGCGCGGTAGCTCAGTTTGCGATGCGGCATTGGCTCACTCCGGTAAGGGGTTTGTTTTTATTCTGTTTTTCGAACCCGGCAATATAACTATTTAGTTATATGGTGGCAATCGTTTAGGTCACATTTGGCGCCGTGGACGCGCCCGAAATGCACTGCTCCACAGTGCGTACACAGCTTTCCCACAGGAAACACACAGGTCGCGCACAGCCTTGCCCACAGCCTTCGCGTCGCGCCGGGGGTACACTGCGCCGCTTGCTGAATCCGGAAATCTCTTCACCCCGGAGCGAAAGGAATCCCCACCATATGGCCCTCGTCCGTCCCTTCAATGGTGGTCAGACCACCGATCCCCAGATCGCCGCCCTCAAGCTGCCGCCGCACTCGATCGAGGCCGAGCAGTCGCTAATTGGCGGCCTGTTGCTGGACAACAGCGCCTGGGATCGGATCGGCGACGTGGTGGGGGAATCGGACTTCTACCGGGACGACCACCGCCGCATCTTTTCCCACATCCGCAAGCTGGTGGAAACCGGCCGTCCGGCCGACGTGGTGACGGTGTACGAGTCCATCGAAAAATCCAACGAGGTGGAACAGACCGGCGGTCTGGCCTACCTGGGCGAGATCGCCAACAACACCCCTTCGGCGGCCAACATCCGCCGCTATGCGGAAATCGTCCACGAGCGCGCGGTGCTGCGCAAGCTGGTCACCGTCGGTGACGAGATCGCCGCCAGCGCGTTGAATCCCGCCGGCCGCGACGTCAAGGAATTGCTCGACCAGGCGGAGCAGAAGGTGTTCGAGATCGCCGAAGCCGGCGCCCGCGTGACCCAGGGCTTCGTCTCCATGCCCGAGGTGCTGGGCGAGGTCGTGGACAAGATTCAGGAGCTTTACGACCGGGACGGCAACTCCGACATCACCGGCATTCCCACCGGCTTCACCGACCTGGATAGCATGACCTCGGGCCTGCAGCCCGGCGACATGGTGGTGATTGCCGGTCGGCCGTCCATGGGCAAGACTGCTTTCGCGCTGAATATCGCCGAGCACGTGGGGGTGGTGGAAAAACTCCCCGTCGCCATCTTCAGCCTGGAAATGTCCGGGCCCCAGTTGGCGATGCGTTTTCTTTCCTCCGTCGGCCGCCTCAACCAGCAGAACCTGCGCACCGGCAAGCTGGGCGACGAGGAGTGGGACAAGATGACGGTGGCCCTCGGCAAGCTGCATGAGGCGCCGATCCACATCGACGAAACCGGCGCCATCAACCCTTCCGACCTGCGTGCCCGGGCGCGCCGCCTGCATCGCCAGTTCGGCAAGCTCGGCCTGATCGTGATCGACTACCTGCAGCTTAT
>DATDMT010000234.1:0-6972 GCA_036518635.1 Rhodocyclaceae bacterium
CGGCTTCCTCAAGCCCGTCCATCCCAATCTTGGCGCCATCGGCATCGGCCTCGACGGCATCAAGAAGAAGGACACCCTGACCATGATGTTCCGGGTGGACAAGAACCTGGACTTCCAGGGCTTGCTCGGCACCAACCGGCCGTCGCTGTCGTCGATCCAGTTCTTCGACACCATGGTGCTGGACTTCAAGGAAGACGAAGGCCTGACCCGGCTGTTCGCCTACGGCGCACCGTTGAAGAAGCACAGCGCCATCCTCACCGCCTTCACCTTGCTGAACTACAAGAGCGACACGATCAATCCGTCCCTGGCCATCGGCACCGACCTGAACAACGGCGGCGGCTTCGTGATTCCGGCGGTGGACTTCGTGCTCGGCGATAGCTGGCGCCTCAAGGCCGAGGCCGACCTGTTCTGGGCGAACAAGAAAAGCACCCAGTTGTTCGATGGCAATAACCCCGGCACCCAACTGTTCGGCTATTTCGCCAACAACAGCCAGCTCGTATTTCGTTTGACCCGGCAGTTCTAAAACAAAGGAGACATCAAGTGTTAACCATCCGCAAGACCAAACATGCCCTGGCCGCCGCACTGGTCATGGGCCTCACCCTGGGCGCCACGCAAGCGGCGGAACTGGAGCCCGGCTTCGTCATCTCCAAGGAAAACCTGGACAAGGTGCGCAACGAGACCTTCGAGGGCAAGACCATCGGCAGCATGATTCCCGAGAAGATGGAATGGATGATCAAGAACCTCAACTTGACCATCAAGATCGCCCATTCGAAAAAGATCGCGATGGACCCGAAGTACGTCGAGGCGTCGAAGAAGAACATCGGCACCGTCAAGTTCAACGCCGACCGGACCATCAGCGGCTGGACGGCGGGCATGCCCTTCCCGCCGGAGACCATCAAGCTGGACGACCCGACCGCCGGCGACAAGGTGATCTGGAACCTGCGGGCCGACACCTATGGCGCGACGATGGATTTGCGCGACATCTGCTTCGTCTTCCTGTCCGGCGACAAGGGCATCGAGCGGGTGCAGCGCTGGCAGTCGCGACGCTACTACATGGAAGGCCGCCTCGACGGCGGGCCCGCCACCGTCGGCGACGGCACCATCGCGCAGAAGACCTATCTGTTCGCCACCAGCCCGCAGGACATCCGCGGCCTCGGCACCTTCTCGATCCGCTACAACCAGGCGGATTCGAAAAAGCCGGACGACACCTGGGCCTACTTGAAGTCGGTGCGGCGGACTCGTCGCCTCTCCGGCGGCGCCTGGATGGACCCGATCGGCGGCACCGACCAGTTGTATGACGACTGGGACATCTGGGATGCCTTCCCAACCAAGTACCGTTCCAACAAGCTGGTCGGCAAGCGCTGGGTGTTCGCCGTGGCCCACAGCCCCGAGCTGAGCGTGGACAAATCGAAAAAGGACACCCCGGCCGAGTTCCCCTCCGTGGGCATGACCGAGGCGCCCTACTTCCTGCCGGCCAAGCACATCGTCTGGGAACCGCGTGAGGTCTACGTGATCGAGGGCACCCCGCCCCCCGAGCACCCCTACAGCAAGAAGGTGGCCTACATCGAAGTGGACTTCCCGCGCCCCTATCTGGGCGAGATGTATGACCAGAAGGGTGAGTTCTGGAAATACATGATCTTCCAGAACCGGCCCGACGTCGGCGACGACGGTTACAAGGCGGTGATGCCGGTGGTCGGCCACGTGATCGACGTCAAGCGCAAGCACTCCACCACCTGGTCGTCCAACATGAAGTCCAATCCCAAGGGCGTCAAGGAAACCGACGTTTCCCTGGAGAAGCTGGAAGAAGTGGCTACCGGCGGCTGATGCCCTAAGCCCGTCGGCCGGCCCGGGGAAACACCGGGCCGGCCGGATGTTTGAAGTACTGCGCGTCGCCGAGGCAAGGGCGATGCGATGAAGTGGACAAGCGACTATGAATCAGCGCGACTTGAACGACTTGCTGCAAATGGGCAAGCTGCGGCATGCCCCCTGTAGCCAACGCGAGTTCGGACAATTGCTGCGGGCCGGGCGGGCGCGCCTGATCGATGCCCGCAACCAGGCCCTGGCTCTCGAAAGCCGCCTGGATATCGCCTACAAGGCCTGCAACATCCTGGCCCTGGCGGCCTTCCGCTGGCACGGCCTGCGGCCCAACACCTCGCTGCCCCTGCTGTTGCTGCTGCCCTGTGTGGTGGACACCGACGTAGCGACAAAAAAAATTCTCGCCCGCGGCCATGCGACCGACCATCCGGAAAGCGTCGCGAGCGTCGACGCTGCCCTCGTTTCCGATTTCATCCAGGTCACCATGGCCCTGTTGTTCAAGGTGGAAGCCCTCGGGCCAGTGGTCAGCAGCGGCGACACCTACAGCCCGCTGCATTGCCCGGCCGACCTGCCCTGCGCGAATGACGACCAGCCCAGCTTCCGTCATCTCGCCTGGTCGCTGAAACAACTCTAGCGTCCTGCGCTAGACACCCCAGTGTAGGAGGGCCGCCTCGGCCCGACCCAAGCGCCAATCAGTCGCCGGGCCACCGCAGCGGTCGGGCCGAGGCGGCCCTCCTACAGTTTGCTTACCCCGAATGTTTTTATCGCCCGTCGCGCTGGGCTGCGGGGCCAGCTCACGGCCGCGCCGGCGGGTCAGTGGTGCACTGCGAGGGAGGGCATTTGGCAAACGCCTGGAACCCGTACAGCGCCGCCTAACTGTAGTGAATCCGTACAGCATTTTGGCCGCCGCGCGGCGCCTGCGGGCGCTCCCACGAATCCGCTAACCGCCTGATTCCAAAGGCCGTCAAGGCGATCACCGCGCCCCTGGCCCAAGGTGGACCGGCCATTGCCCTATAGCTTCCATCGGGGTGCCACTCCGAGAACTACTGGACTCATCCGGCCTTGGCTTGATCGCCGCAATAGGGCCGCTGGGTTTGGGATCGAAAACAGCATTCACAGGAGGAAATATGCAATCTCAGTCAAGCGTACAGGTGATGGGCATCGATGCCGGCGGCACGATGACCGACACCTTTTTCGTGCGTGAGGACGGCCGCTTCGTGGTCGGCAAGGCTCAGAGCAATCCCGGAGATGAGTCCCTCGCAATCTACAACTCGTCGGTGGACGCGCTGGCTCACTGGGGCCGCGAGGTGGACGAGGTCTACCCCGAGCTGGTGACCTGCGTCTATTCCGGCACGGCGATGCTAAACCGCATCCTGATGCGCAAGGGCCTCAACGTCGGCCTGATCTGCAACCGCGGTTTCGAACAGATCCACTCGATGGGTCGCGCCCTGCAGAGCTATCTGGGCTATGCCCTGGAAGACCGCATCCACCTCAACACCCACCGCTACGACGAGCCGCTGGTGCCCGTTTCCCGCACCCGTGGCGTGACTGAGCGCACCGACGTGCAGGGCAAGATCGTCATCCCGCTGCGCGAGGATGAAGTGATCCAGGCCACCCGCGAACTGGTGGAAGCCGGCTCCCAGGCCATCGTCATCTGCCTGCTGCAGTCCCACAAGAATGAACTCAGCGAACAGCGCGCCCGCGACCTGGTGAAGGCCGAGCTGCAGAAGCTGAAGGTGGACATTCCCGTCTTCGCCTCGGTGGACTACTACCCGTCGCGGAAGGAAAGCCACCGGATGAACACCACCATTCTCGAAGCCTACGGCGCCGAGCCCTCGCGCCAGACGCTGAAGAAGGTCAGCGACCGCTTCAAGAAGCACGGCGCCAAGTTCGACCTGCGGGTGATGGCCACCCACGGCGGCACCATCAGCTGGAAGGCCAAGGAACTGGCCCGCACCATCGTCTCCGGCCCGATCGGCGGCGTGATCGGCTCCAAGCTGCTGGGCGAATACCTGGGCGACGAAAACATCGCCTGCTCCGACATCGGCGGCACCAGCTTCGACGTGGCCCTGATCACCAAGGGCAACTTCGCCATCAAGTCCGATCCGGACATGGCCCGCCTGGTGCTCTCCCTGCCCCTGGTGGCGATGGACTCGGTCGGCGCCGGCGCCGGCAGCTTCGTCCGCCTCGATCCCTACAGCAAGTCGATCAAGCTCGGCCCCGACAGCGCCGGCTACCGCGTCGGCACCTGCTGGCCCGAGAGCGGCCTGGATACGGTCTCCGTCTCCGACTGCCACGTGGTGCTGGGCTACCTGAATCCCGAGAACTTCCTTGGCGGCGCGATCAAGCTCGACGTGCAGCGTGCCCGCGACCACATCAAGGCGCAGATCGCCGACCCCCTGGGCCTGTCAGTGGAAGACGCCGCCGCCGGCGTGATCGAACTGCTCGACCTGACCCTGTCCGAATACCTGCGCGCCAACATCAGCGCCAAGGGCTACAACCCCGCCGAGTTCACCTGCTTCTCCTACGGTGGCGCCGGCCCGGTGCATACCTACGGCTACACCGAAGGCGTGGGCTTCAAGGACGTGGTGGTGCCTGCCTGGGCTGCCGGCTTCTCGGCCTTCGGCTGCGCCTGTGCCGACTTCGAATATCGCTACGACAAGTCGGTGGACCTCGGTGTCGCCCAGTTCGCCAGCGACGAGCAGAAGGCCGCCGCCTGCAAGACCCTGCAGGAATCCTGGACCGAGCTGGCCGTCAAGGTGATCGATGAGTTCGTCATCAACGGCTTCAAGGCCGAGGACGTGATGCTGATCCCCGGCTACAAGATGCAGTACATGGGCCAGCTAAACGACCTGGAAATCGTCTCCCCGGTGTCCACCGCCGGCACCGCCGCCGACTGGAACAAGATCGTCGACAGCTTCGAAACCACCTACGGCCGCGTGTATGCCAACTCCGCCCGCTCGCCGGAACTCGGCTTCTCGATCACCGGCGCGATCCTGCGCGGCATGGTGGTGACGCAAAAGCCGGTGCTGCCGGAAGACCCGGACTGCGGCCCGACGCCGCCGAAGGAAGCCTATCTCGGCACCCGCCCCTTCTACCGCCACAAGAAGTGGGTCGAAGCGGCGCTGTGGAAGATGGAATCCCTCAAGGCTGGCAACCACATCGTCGGTCCCGCCATCATCGAATCCGACGCCACCACCTTCGTCGTGCCGGACGGCTTTGAAACCACGATCGACAAGCACCGCTTGTTCCATCTCAAAGAAGTTAAGTGAGGAGACCGACCATGAATATGATGAGCAACAAGGAAATTGGCATTGGCAACCTGCTGAAAAGCGGCCTGACGCTGAAGCAGCATCGCGACGCGATCATCGAGCGGACCAAGTCCACCGGCTGCTACAACGGCCTGAAGGAACTGCAACTGCGCGACTCCGATCCGATCGGCTACGAAAAGCTGTTCTCCAAGCTGCGCGGCGGTCTGGTGCATGCCCGCGAAACCGCAAAGAAGATCGCTGCCAGCCCCATCGTCGAGCAGGAAGGCGAACTCTGCTTCACCCTGTACAACGCCGCCGGCGACTGCGTGCTGACCTCCACCGGGATCATCATCCACGTGGGGACCATGGGCGCCGCGATCAAGTACATGATCGAGAACAACTGGGAAGCCAATCCCACGATCAATCCCGGGGACATGTTCACCACCAATGACTGCGCCATCGGCAACGTGCACCCCTGCGACATCGCCACCATCGTCCCGATCTTCTGGGAAGGCAAGCTGATCGGCTGGGTCGGCGGCGTCACCCACGTGATCGACACAGGCTCGGTGACCCCGGGTTCGATGTCCACCGGCCAGACCCAGCGCTTCGGCGACGGCTACATGATCACCTGCCGCAAGACCGGCGTGAACGACACGCCGCTGCGCGACTGGCTGCACGAGTCGCAGCGTTCGGTGCGTACGCCGAAGTACTGGATCCTCGACGAGAAGACCCGCATCGCCGGCTGCCACATGATCCGCGAACTGGTGGAAGACGTGATCCGCGCCGACGGCCTGGAAGCCTACGAGAAGTTCTCCCACGAAGTGATCGAGGAAGGCCGCCGCGGCCTGATGAGCCGGATCAAGGCGATGACCATGCCCGGCGTCTATCGCAAGGTATCCTTCGTCGATGTGCCCTATAAGCACGAGGACGTGCAGGTCTCCAACGCCTTCGCCAAGCTCGACTCGATCATGCACTCGCCCTGCGAGATGACCATCAAGCCGGACGGCAAGTGGCGCCTCGACTTCGAGGGCGCCAGCCGCTGGGGCTGGCATACCTTCAACGCCCACCAGGTGGCCTTCACCTCCGGTATCTGGGTGATGATGTGTCAGACCCTGGTGCCGACGCAGCGGATCAACGACGGCGCCTACTACGCCACCGAGTTCCATCTGCCCAAGGGAAGCTGGTGCAACCCGGACGACCGCCGCACCGGCCACGCCTACGCCTGGCACTTCCTGGTCTCCGGCTGGGCGGCACTGTGGCGCGGCCTCGGCCAGTCCTACTTCAGCCGCGGCTACCTGGAAGAAGTCAATGCCGGCAACGCCAACACCTCCAACTGGCTGCAGGGCGGCGGCATCAACCAGGACGGCGAGATCCACGCGGTCAACAGCTTCGAGGCCTCCTCCTGCGGCACCGGCGCCTGCGCCGTCAAGGACGGCCTGAACCACGCCGCCGCCATCTGGAATCCGGAAGGCGACATGGGCGACATCGAAATCTGGGAAATGGCCGAGCCCCTGCTGTACATGGGCCGCAACGTCAAATCCAACTCCGGCGGCTACGGCAAGTATCGCGGCGGCTGCGGTTTCGAAACCCTGCGCATGGTGTGGAACGCCCAGGACTGGACCATGTTCTTCATGGGCAACGGCTTCATGAACAGCGACTGGGGCATGATGGGTGGCTACCCCTCGGCCACCGGCTATCGCTTCGAAGCCCACAAGACCGGCCTGAAGGAGCGCATCGCTTCCGGCGACACGCTGCCGATGGGCGGCGACATCGACCCGACGCGTCCCGACTATGAGCGTCACCTGGATGCCACCGCGGTGGTCAAGCGCGACAAGCAGTGCGTCACCACCGAGGACTGCTACGACAACCACGACCTGTACCTGAACTACATCCGTGGCGGCCCCGG
>DATDMT010000235.1:0-12160 GCA_036518635.1 Rhodocyclaceae bacterium
TAGCGGGCGCGGGGCTCGCCGATCATGCGCAGGGTCTTCTGCTGCAGGTCGGCGACGCCGTGGTGGTAGTCCAGCACGGTTTCCTTGGCCGGATCGTAGTACAGCGCATTCACCGTGAAGTCGCGGCGCGCGGCGTCCTCCTCGATGTTGCCCCAGACGTTGTCGCGCAGCACGCGGCCATGCTCGTCCTTCAGGGTTTCGTCGTTGTGGGCGGCGCGGAAGGTGGAGACCTCGATGGTCTCGGCGCCGAACATCACATGGACGATCTGGAAGCGGCGGCCGATGATGCGCGAACGGCGGAACAGGTTGCGCACTTCTTCCGGCGTGGCGTCGGTGGCGACGTCGAAATCCTTGGGCTTGATGCCGGCGATCAGGTCGCGCACCGCGCCGCCCACCACATAGGCCTTGAAGCCGGCGTGCTGCAGGCCCTCGCAGGTGCGGCGGGCAGCCGTAGACACTTGCTCACGGCGGATGCCGTGGCGGGAGGCGGGAATGACGGCCAGACCGGCGGAGCGGGGGGCTTCGCGCCGGAATACGCGGCGCAGGAGCTTACGAATCATGCAGAATTACAAGGAAGGCGCGAGGGGTATCGCTAGAGGGCGACGATCATACCGGAATCAAGGGCTTGCCGCTGACTTCCCGGCGTCCGGCGGAGGCGTGGATCGGTCTTTGCGGTTGTGCTTAAATAAACCCTTCAAGCCACAATAATTCAAAGAGGAGCCTTGCCATGCCCGCCCAGAAATACCGCCTCGTCACCCGCAGCGACTTCGACGGCCTGGTCTGCGCCGTGCTGCTCAACGAACTGGAGCTGATTGACGACATCAAGTTCGTCCATCCCAAGGACATGCAGGACGGCAAGGTGGAGATTTCCGACCGCGACATCACCACCAACCTGCCCTTCGTCCCCGGTGTGCACCTGGCCTTCGACCACCATCTGTCGGAGACCTTCCGCAACCCCGGCGAGCGCCCCAACCACATCATCTATCCCGATGCCCCCTCGGCGGCCCGCGTGGTCTACGAGCACTACGGCGCCGCCTCGCGCTTCCCGGCCTTTTTCAACGAGATGATGACGGCGGTGGACAAGGCCGACTCGGCCAACTTCAGCCGCGAGGAAATCCTCAACCCCACCGGCTGGGTGCTGCTCAACTACCTGATGGATTCGCGCACCGGCCTCGGCCGCTTCCGCGAGTTCCGCATCAGCAACTACCAGTTGATGATGGACCTGATCCAGTACTGCCGTAACCACGGCATCGACGACATCCTCGCCCTGCCGGACGTCAAGGAGCGGGTCGAGCTGTACTTCGACCACGCGGTCAAGGCCAAGGACCAGATCACCCGCTGCGCCACGGTGCACAAGAATCTGGTGGTGCTCGATCTGCGCAACGAAGAAACCATCTTCGCCACCAACCGCTTCATGATCTACGCCATGTTCCCCGAGACCAACATCTCGATCCACGTGCTGTGGGGCGTGCAGAAGCAGAACACGGTGTTCGCCACCGGTAAGTCCATCCTCAACCGCAGCTCCAACACCAGCGTCGGCGAACTGATGCTGGAATACGGCGGCGGCGGCCACGAGGCGGCGGGCACCTGCCAGATCGACAACGCCAAGGCCGACGCGGTGCTGCAGGAACTGGTCAAGCGCATCAACGCCGACGGCTGAGCTGGCTGCTGCTTGGGTGCGACGGGCCGCCCAGTGCGGCCCGTTTGCTTTTCAGGGGGCGGGTTCGCCAGCTAGAGGGCGGTAGCCACGAAAAGGAGAAGCAAAGGCTGAACGTGGAACTGAGGCGCCTGCGCGGCGTTTCGCGCAGATCGCCTCGAATGATGGGGTAGCCGTCAACTTAACCGTGGCTCGGGTCTTAGGCTGAGAATTGGAGGTCATGCTCTATTCTTTGAATGATTTCCTCTTTCATGAGACCGTGCCCAATGCTCCCGGCCGCACCCAAAGCTTGGGCTTTCAATCTCTTCGCTTCGTCAACATAGCCATAGTCCAATTCGACTTGCGCCCACATTGCAAATGTGTCTGCTCGCATACGGCGGAGATTGTCGGAGTCCGGTAGATTTATTTCCAGTGACTCTTGATACTTTCTACGCCCAAGTTGCGAGTTGCCTAGCGAAAATTGAAAGCGTGCGCTACCCCGGAGATTCTGCATGCGAATTACTGGATTGATTGAGGTGTCGACGCAAGCGTCCCAGTATTGTTGGGATTTGTCATAGTCACCAATTGCCTCGAATGCGCCAGCAAGTACGTTGTAATCAATATCGGTAACTAGCTCAGGTATCTCGGGTATCAAGAATTCCACGTGATTGGCCAAGTAGCGTCGCTTCGAGTTCATGAGGCGCCTCAAATTGGTTAGCTGCGTTAACGGGATGTCTTTGTCGATATCCAGCTTGTTTCTCTCTATCGAAATTTCAACCAGTTCCGCGATCGCTTCAGTAAGACTCTTCCGAACGTTTCGTTTGTTCTCGTAATGCTTTTGACGATAGTTCATAAAGAATGAAATAAGCGCTACTGCAACGGCGAAAGCGCTGAGCGAGACCGTCAAAATGTCTTTTGCTTCCATTGGTATTTTCCAGTCTGTAGAGGAGTGTTTGACGGCTAACCATGTTACGGGGCGACAGATTTGCGCCATAACTCCAGCGAGCGCCGTATAACTTGGCAGCGCACAGTGCTTTGAAAGCCGCAGCCCGTAAGGCTTTGCACGAAAATGCAGTCATTTTCGGTTATGCTAAATCTCTGTGATAAGCGACTCGGCTCGAATATATCGCAAAGACATTTTTTTGGGCGACGCCCGGTTTTGGTGATGTTGTTGAGGGGCCTCTTCGTGTCGACAGCGGCTGTTCCGCCCCAAGCGCCAACTGAAAAATTAATCCTCCATCTATCGTCTTCCGGGAGCGTTGCGATGTCCTTCACTTCCGCTACTTTCAAGTTTCTTGAGCAACTGGCCGACCACAACGACAAGGTGTGGTTCGCGGCGCACAAGGGCGAGTATGAGGACTGCATCCGCACCCCGGCGCTGGAATACATCCAGGCGATGGCGCCGCTGCTGGCGGATTTCGCGCCGGAGTTCCGTGCCGACCCACGCAAGATGGGTGGCTCGCTGATGCGGGTGTATCGCGACACGCGCTTTGCCCGCGACAAAACGCCCTACAAGACCAACGTCGGCATCCAGTTCCGCCATACGCTGGGCAAGGACGTTCATGCGCCGGGCTTCTACTTTCATCTGGCGCCGGAGGAATGTTTTCTCGGCGTCGGCAGTTGGCATCCGGAGGCCGATCTGCTCGGCCGCATCCGCGACCTGATCGCCGCGCAACCGGCCCGTTGGCGGGCTGCGCGGGACGACCGCGGATTCAAGGCCCATTGGGAATTGGTGGGCGACAGCTTGACGCGGCCGCCGCGGGGCTTTGCCGCCGACCACCCGGAGATCGCCGATATCAAGCGCAAGGACTTCATCGGGCTTTGCAGTCTGACGCGCAAGGAGGTGATGGGGGCGCGGCTGGTCGAACTGTCCGCCGAGCGCTTTGCCGGTGCTGCGCCTTTCATGCGCTTTCTGTGCGAGGCGGCGGGGGTGCGCTACTAGGGATACCAGCGGGTCTGCGCCGTAATTTTTTCCACGGCGCTGCTGGATTCCTTCATCTTGGCGAAGAACTTGTCCTTGCCGGTTTCGTCGTTGGCCAGGGCCGAGACGCGCAGGGTCTCGAAGGCTTCGCGGCGCAGGGTGACATAGGCCATCAGGCCGTCGCGCCGCTGGTGCAGGCCCGCGGTGCGCGGCGCCAGACCGTGCAGCCGGGCTTCCAGGTGGCCGTAGCGCTGGGCCTGGGTTTCCAGGATCGACAAGGCTTCCGTATCGCTGACGCCGCCTTGCCGGGCGCGCTCCGCCATGTTCTGCATGTCCCGCTTGACCGCTTGGTCGGCCTGGGCGACCTGCTGGGAAAGTTCGATCAGCGCCAGGTGATGGCGGTAATCCGGGCGGACGTCGGGCGCCAGCAGCAGGGTGACGACCACCCCCGCCCCGGTCAGGCTCAGGGCCAGCCCCAGGCGCCCGCTGCCGGCCGCCTCTGCCGGGCGCAAACGCGCCGGTGTGCCGACGATCAAGCCACAGAGAAAGCCGCAGAGCAGGCCGCCGATGTGGGCGGCGTTGTCGATGCTCTCGTTGCCGAAGCCCTGCACCAGCGAGTAGATCGCAAACACGGCGGCGTTGGCCGCCAGGGTGTTGCGCGCCTGGGCCGGCAGGAAGCTGCGGTCGGCGAGGTAGAAGGCCACCAGCAAGCCGAGCAGGCCGAAGATCGCTCCCGAGGCGCCGACGCTGACTACCGCCGGCTTGGTCAGCAACGTCGCGGCGCCGCCGGCCAGGCCTGCCGCCAGATACAGGGCGAGATAGGGTAGCGGCCCGTGGATGCGCTCGACGGTACGGCCGAACAGATACAGCGCGATCATGTTGAAGGCCAGGTGGCTGAAGCCGCCGTGCATGAACATCGCGGTGACCATGCGCCACCACTGGCCGTCGCTGGTCAGGGCGGAAAAGTTGCCGCCGTATTCGAGCAGCTTGTCGGCGCTGACAGTGGCCCAGCCGGCGCCCTTGTTGCCGAGGACCAGATAGACCAGCACATTGATCGCGGTCAGCAGGCTGGTGACCGGGATCCACGGCGACAGTTCGTTCAGCCGGCTGTGCATCTCCCGCTGCGCCTCCTGCGGGGTGTATAGGGCGCTGTCCACGCCGTCGGGCAAGGCCTGGCAGAGGCGGATCGCCTCGGCCTCGCTAGCGCAGCTCAGCACCGCGCGCCACTGCCGGTGCCGGCTCAGGGGCAGGGTGAAATACACCGCCTTGCCGTCGTGGCGCACATTGCGCACGGCCGCCAGATCGTAGCTCTCCTCGCGCGCCCAGAGGCGCATGAAGCGGCGGCCCTTGACCCTCAGTTGCTCGTCGTCGATGCGGATTTCGCCGCTGCCGCGAAAGCGGCTGTCACGGGCGAGGAAGGTGTGGAACGCCACCGCGAACCGTAGCGACTCGGGCGTCTGCTGCGCATCGATAGGTTCCATGGGCATCCGGCTTGATCGGGGATATCCGCATGGTATCGGGATAAGCCGCCGCCGGGGCAGCGCTGGCGAGAAGCGCTTAGCGCAGGCTGAGGATCGGCCAGCCCTGGGCTGCGGCGTGGGCGCGCAGGGTGTCGTCCGGGTCCACCGCCACCGGATCGCTGACCTTGCCGAGCAGCGGCAGGTCGTTCAGCGAGTCGCTGTAGAAGTGGCTGGTCTCGAAGCTGCCCCACCAGAAGCCGAGGGATTCCAGCCAGGCTTCGACCCGTTCGATCTTGCCTTCCTTGAAGGAGGGCGTGCCGCGCGGCGCGCCGGTGAAGCGGCCGTTCTCCCAGGCCGGGATGGTGGCGATCAGGTGTTCGACGCCGAACTCGCGGGCGATCGGGCCGGTGACGAAGCTGTTGGTGGCGGTGACGATGGCGGTCAGGTCGCCGGCGGTGAGGTGGCGCCGCACCAGTTGCAGCGCGGTCGGGCCGATCAGCGGGCGAATGTGGCGTGCCATGTATTCCCGGTGCCAGGCGTCCAGCTCGGCGCGGTCGTGGCGCGCCAGGGGCGCCAGTTGGAAGGCGAGGAAGGCCTGGATGTCCAGGGTGCCGGCCTTGTAGTGCTCGTAGAACTCGACGTTCTTGGCTTCCTGCACCTCCTTGTCCACCACGCCCTTGGAAATCAGGAACTGGGCCCACTCGAAATCCGAGTCGCCGGAGAGCAGGGTGTTGTCGAGGTCGAAGAGAGCTAGGTTCATGGGAATGAGGAAAGGGGGATGGGGAATGGGAAAAAACGGTAGCGGATTTTACCCATCCCCCATTCCCCATCCCCCATCCCTGCTTTGAAGCACTTCCCGCAACAACGGCAGCGTCGCCGGGCGCTTCTGCTCCAGCGAGGCCAGGTCGAGGGCATCCACCGCCGCCAGCAGCGAGGGCAGATCGCGGCGGCCGTGGCGCAGCAGGTACTGGATCAGCGCCGGATCGAGCTGCATGTTGCGGGCGGCGGCATGGCGGGCCAGGGCGGCGGCTTTTTCCTCTTCGTCGAGGGGCTTTACCTGGTAGATCAGGCACTGGCCGATGCGGGTGCGCAGGTCTTCGCGCAGGGCCAGTTCCAGCGCCGGCGCCGGGCCGGCGAGCAGCAGCGCCAGGCCGGCCAGGCGGGCGGCGTTGAAGCTGCGGAAGAGGGCGATCTGGGCCTCGGCCGACAATCGATCCACGTCGTCCACGATCAGCAGTTCGCCGGGTTTGGCGTTCAGCTCGCTGCCCACCTGGCTGCCGTTCAGCAGGGTCACCGGGCGGCGCCCGGCGGCATTGCGCGCCGTGGCCTGCAGCAGGTGGCTGCGGCCGCAGCCGGCGGGGCCCCAGAGGTAGAGGGCGGCGAAATCCTTGCGGTCGGCGAGGGCGTCGAGATGGTCGAGCAGTTCCAGGTTGCCGCCGGGAACGAAGTTGTCCAGGGTCGGAATCTGGCTGGTGTGGATGTCCAGCAGCAGTTGGCGGCGCGGTAGCGTCATCATTCTCCGGTGTAGAAACGGCTGGCGAGATACAGCCCGCGCACCCGGCGCAGGCCCACCAGCAGGGCGGCCGAGGCCGGCAGGGCGAGCAGCACGCCGAAGAAACCGAACAACTGGCCGAAGGCCAGCAGGGCAAAGATCACTGCCAGCGGATGCAGGCCGATGCGCTCGCCCACCAGGAAGGGCGTCAGCAGGAAGCCTTCGAGCATCTGGCCGATGCCGAACACGATCAGCACCGAGATCACCGGGCCGATGCCGTCCAGTTGCAGCAGGGCCACCGCCAGCGCCAGGACGAAGCCCATGGCGTAGCCCAGGTAGGGGATGAAGATCAACAGGCCGGTGATCAAGCCCAGCGGCAGGGCGAAGTCGACGCCGGCCAGGGCCAGGGCGGCGCTGTAATACACCGCCAGCAGCAGCATCACCGAAATCTGGCCGCGGAGGAATTCGGACAGCACCTGGTCCATGTCGCGGGCCAGGGCCAGGGCGGCTTCGTGCCGGCGGCGCGGGATGAAGCTCTCGATCCGTTCCAGCACGCCGTTCCAGTCGCGCAGCAGGTAGAACAGGGCCACCGGCGCCAGCAGCAGAGTGGACACCACTTGCAGCAGCACCTGACCGCCGCTGGCGGCAGAACTCAGCACGTGGCCGAGCAGGGCTTGCACGCTGTCCCAATGGCTGGTGATCCATTGCCGCACGTCCTGGGCGCCGAGGCTCTTGATGCGGATGCCGAAGTGATCCTTGAGCCAGGGGGCAATTTTTTCGTTCAGCAGGTCGAGGATGCCCGGCAGTTGCTCCACCAACTGCTGGCTCTCCTCGCGGATCAGCGGCAGCAGAGTCAGCACCAGCAGGAACAGGGCGCCGCCGAGCAGGGCCATTACCAGTAGCACCGCGCCGATGCGCGGCACGCCGTGGGCCACCAGGCGCTCCACCAGCGGGTTGCAGATATAGGCGAGGATGGCCGCCAGCAGGAAGGGCGCCAGGATCGGCCCGAGCAGCGACAGCAGCCACAGCAGGGCCAGGGCGAGACCGATCCAGAACGCGGCCTGTAGGCGGTCAGCAGTCATGTAAAATTCGCCATCTCCGTTCAGCAGCCCGCGCCGGTTCATCCGCGCAGATCGGCCGCAAAGCCTGCAACTTTAGCCGTCCTACCCCGGGAACTCAATCGTGTCCTCCACTCAATCCCCGTCCCTTACCTACCGCGATGCCGGTGTCGACATCGATGCCGGCGATGCCCTGGTCGAACGCATCAAGCCTTTTGCCAAGCGCACCATGCGTCCCGAAGTGATGGGCGGCATCGGCGGCTTCGGCGCCTTGTTCGAACTCTCGAAGAAATACCGGGAGCCGGTGCTGGTCTCCGGCACCGACGGCGTCGGCACCAAGCTGAAGCTGGCCTTCCATCTGAACAAACACGATACCGTCGGCCAGGATCTGGTGGCGATGAGCGTCAACGACATCCTGGTGCAGGGCGCCGAGCCGCTGTTCTTCCTCGACTACTTCGCCTGCGGCAAGCTCGACGTGGATACCGCCGCCGACGTGGTCAAGGGCATCGCCCAGGGCTGCGAGCTGGCCGGCTGCGCGCTGATCGGCGGCGAGACCGCCGAGATGCCGAGCATGTACCCGGACGGCGAATACGACCTGGCGGGCTTCGCCGTCGGCGCCGTGGAAAAATCCAAGATCATCGACGGCACCACCATCATTCCCGGCGACGTGGTGCTCGGCCTGGCTTCCAGCGGCGCCCATTCCAACGGCTACTCCCTGGTGCGCAAGATCATCGAGCGCTCCAACCCCGACATGGACGCCGACTTCCACGGCAAGCCCCTGCGCGACGTGCTGATGGCGCCAACCCGCATCTACGTGAAGCCGCTGCTGAAGCTGATGGACATCGTGCCGGTGAAGGGCATGGCCCACATCACCGGCGGCGGCCTGGTGGAGAACGTGCCGCGGGTGCTGCCGGAAAGCGTCACCGCCGTCCTCGAACAGAAATCCTGGCCCCTGCCGCCGTTGTTCCAGTGGCTGCAGAAGGAAGGCAATGTGGTGGATGCCGAGATGCACCGCGTCTTCAACTGCGGCATCGGCATGATCGTCGTGGTCGCCGCCGCCGATGCGGCCCGGGCCGTCGAGCTGCTCAAGGCGGAAGGCGAGACGGTCTACACCATCGGCCGTATCGAGGCGCACCAGCCCGGTCAGGCCCAGACCATCGTTATCTGAATGCTGGAATAAGGTCCGCGCCGTCGGCGCGGACCGACTCACCCGAGGCGGGCGCGCTCTTCGCGCTGGACGTGGGTGATGAAGCGCTGCAGCTCGTGTTCCTGGGCTGCGCTGACCTTGCCGAAATTGCAGCCGAGGCGGATCAACTGCTTGTTGCCGCGGGAAACCTGGCCGATGAAGCAAATCTTGATCGGCAGCTTCAGGACCGCGAAATTCTTCAGGTCGATGGTGGCATCGGGGAAGGTCTGCCCGAGTTCGCAGGGGATCGTCAGCGAGGGCACTTCCAGGCCGACGCCGCCGAGGCCGATATCCACCGTCTCCGCCTGCATTTCCCGGCCGTCCTCGGCGCGCAGGGTGCAGCGCGGGCGCTGGGTCATCGGCAGGGAAAGACGGAAGAACTCGCGGCGCTGCAGGCGCACGTATTTTTCCGGCAGCTTGACCGCAAAGGCACGGCGCTTGTTGTGGGTGACTTCCTTGGCTGCGCCGGTGAAGAACTGGTTGCGCACCCCCTGCGGCCGGGCGACGAAGTAATTGCGCTCGCTCTTGAGGAAGCGCCGGTTCAGCTCCTCGCTGCCGCCCCAGTCGAAGATCAGGGTGCCGTTTTCCTCGTTCACCTCCAACAGCATGGTCAACAGGGTGTCATGGCCCTCGTTGAAGACGACACTGACCTGCACCCCCTCGTTGATCAGTTGGCGCAGATAGAACACGATCTCCCGGCGAAAGGTGATGGTGAACTCGTCGAGGTTGTCGTCGCTGAGGGTACTCATGAAGCGTGGCCTGTCCCAGCCGCGGCAAGGAATTGATCAATGTGGTGGCGTATTTTCGCCGCTGTCGCCGCGTCTAGGCAATCGAAAACGGGCACTTCCGGCAAGGAATTGAACCAGGTGAGTTGCCGCTTGGCGAACTGGCGGGTGGCGAATATACCCCGATCCCGCAGCTCCCGGGCCGGGATCAGGCCTTCCAGCATGTCCCAGGCTTGGCGGTAGCCGACGCTGCGCATCGACGGCAGCTCCGCATTCAGTCGATATTTGCCGCGCAGCGCCTCCACTTCGGCCACCAGGCCGGCCAGCAGCATTTCATCGAAACGCCGGGCGATGCGCTGGTGCAGCACGCTGCGTTCGGCCGGGGCGATGCCCAGCGGCAGTAGGCGCCAGGGCAGGGCGCTGCGCTGCTGTTCGGCGTAGATCGCCGCCATGGTCCGGCCGGAAAGGCGCACCACTTCCAGGGCGCGCTGGATGCGTTGCGAGTCGTTGGGCGCCAGTCGCGCCGCGGTTTCCGGGTCCAGTTCGGCAAGCTCGGCGTGCAGCGCCGGCCAGCCGCGCTCGGCGGCTGCCTGGTCGATCTCGGCGCGCAGGCCGGCATCGGCTTCCGGCAGATCGGCCAGGCCGTCGCGCAGGGCCTTGTAGTAGAGCATGGTGCCGCCCACCAGCAGGGGCACCTTGCCGCGGCCAGCGATTTCGCCCATCACCCGTAGCGCATCGTCGCGGAAGCGGGCGGCGGAATAGCGTTCTTCCGGGGTGATCAGGTCGATCAGGTGGTGCGGGTAGCGGGCCAGGGTGGCGGCATCGGGCTTGGCGGTGCCGACGTTCATGTCGATGAAGACCTGGGCCGAATCGATGCTGACCAGTTCCAGCGGGAACTCGTCGTACAGCTCCATCGCCAGGGCGGTCTTGCCGCTGGCAGTGGGCCCGAGCAACACGATCGCTGGCGGCAGCGTGCTTTGGCTCATTTGCCGCGCATGAACAGCCGGTCCAGATCGGCCATCGACAGTTGCACCCAGGTGGGTCGGCCGTGGTTGCATTGGTCGGCCCGTTCGGTGGCTTCCATGTCGCGCAGCAGGGCGTTCATTTCCTGCAGGCTCAATTGGCGGTTGGCGCGCACCGCGCCGTGGCAGGCCATGGTCGCCAGCAGCTCGTTGCGCCGCGCTTCGATCACCCGACTGGCGGGGAATTCCTTCAGGTCGGCGAGCAGCGCCCGCACCAAGGCCGCCAAGTCGCCGCTCTGGAGCAGGCCGGGCACCGCGCGTACCGCCAGTTCTTGCGGGCCGGCGGCGGCGATCTCGAAGCCGAGGCGGGCGAAAGTATCGCCGTGTTCGGCAGCGACTGCGGCCTCGCTGCTGCCGACCTGGATCAAGAGCGGCACCAGCAGCGGCTGGCTGGGCGGCGGGCCGCCGTCCAGCAGGTTCTTCAGGCGTTCATAGACGATGCGCTCGTGGGCCGCGTGCATATCCACCAGCACCAGGCCGGCAGCGTTCTGCGCCAGCACATAGACGCCATGCAATTGGGCGACGGCGTAGCCGAGGGGGTGGTCGGTCGGCGGCAGCGGCTGCGCGGGCATCGGGCTTTCGCCCTTGCCTTCACTATGGGCCTGGCGGGCGAAGTCGAGATAGGAGGCGGTTTGCTGGGCTTCCTGCACGCCCAGGCTGGCCTGGCGATAGGGCTGCGGCTGCCAGGTCGAGCTGGGCGCCGAGGGGGCGTAGGCGGGCTCCTGTCGTGCCTCGGCTACGGGCGCCGCGAGGGCTCGCTGCAGGGCGTGGAAGACGAACTGATGGATGCCCCGGGCGTCGCGGAAGCGCACCTCGGTCTTGGCCGGATGGACGTTCACGTCGACGCCGGCCGGGTCCAGTTCGAGGAACAGCACATAGGCCGGATGGCGGCTGCCGTGCAGGATGTCGGCGTAGGCCTCGCGGGCGGCGTGGGTCAGCAGCTTGTCGCGGACGAAGCGGCCGTTCACGTAGAAGTACTGCTCGTCGCGGCTGGACCGGGAATAGGCCGGCAACGCGGCAAAGCCGGAGAGGCGCAGCGGGCCGGCGCTGACCTCGATGCTGCGGGTGTGGTGAAAGAACTCGCCGCCGAGGATGTCGCGCGCGCGCCGCTCCAGTTCGCCGGCTGCCAGGCGGTACTTGACGCTGCCGTTGTGGGCCATGCTGAAGGCCACGCCCGGATTGGCCAGGGCCATGCGGCGCAGGGCCTCGTCGCAGTGGGCGAACTCGGTGGCTTCGGTCTTGAGGAATTTGCGCCGCGCCGGGGTATTGAAATACAGGTCGGCGACTTCGATCACGGTGCCTGCCGACAAAGCGGCCGGCTCCACCTTCAGTTCGTCGTTGCGGATGCGGGCCGCCCGGGCTGCGCCGCTGCGGCGCGAGGTGACGGTGGTGCGGGCCACGGCGGCGATGGAGGCCAGGGCCTCGCCGCGAAAGCCGTAGCTGGCGACCCGTTCCAGATCTTCCAGGCTGCCGATCTTGCTGGTGGCGTGGCGCAGCAGGGCCAGCGGCAGGTCGTCGGGCTCGATGCCGGCGCCGTCGTCGCTGATCCGCATCAGGCGCACACCGCCTTCCTCCAACTGCACCTCGATCTTGGCGGCGCCTGCATCCAGGCTGTTTTCCACCAGTTCCTTGAGCACCGAGGCCGGACGTTCAACCACCT
>DATDMT010000236.1:0-7101 GCA_036518635.1 Rhodocyclaceae bacterium
CTGGCTGCTGGAACTCTCCGACGCCGGCGAAGTGGTGCCGCTGCCGCAACTCGCCGAAGTGCCGCTGACCCAGCCCTGGTACGCCGGCCTGGCGAATGTGCGTGGCGCCCTCTACAGCGTGGTGGACCTGGCCGCCTTCCACGGCCGCCCGGCCACGCTCCGCAGCAGCGCCGCCCGGCTCTTGCTGGTGGGCACCCGCCACGGCATCAACAGCGCCCTGCTGGTGGAACGCATCCTCGGCCTGCGGGCGCCGGAAGGCCTCAAGCCCGAGCCCGTGGCCGCCGAGCCGGAGCGCCCCTGGGCCGGCGAGGCCCTGCGCGACGCCCGCGGCGAGCGCTGGCGCCGGCTGCTGGTGAAGCCCCTGCTGAACGACCCGCGCTTCCTCGACATCGCCCGTTAAGACTCCGCCCCATGGACTTCGACCTCGCCCCGCCCGATCAGCCGCCGCCCAAGCCGCTGCCGCTGATCGGCGACCTGCCGGTGAGCCTGCAGTTGCAGATCCTCGCCGCAGCCTTTCTGTTCTTTCTGATCGCCGGCACCTTCGTCGCCCTGATGGACAGCCGCGCCGCCCAGCAGGGCAATGCCCAGTTGGCGGCCAGCGGCGAGCTGAAGAGCCTGGCGCAGCGCCTTGGCCGCGCCGCCCAGGGCGCCCAGCTCGGCGAAGCCGCCGCCTATGCCGAACTCAGCAACGGTCGTGAGCGCTTCAACCTAGTGCTGGACGCCGTGGACAACGGCGGCACCCTCGGCAGCTACGCCATGCCCGCCGCCAGCCCGGCGCTGCGCCCCCTGCTCGACGAAGTCCGCCGCCGCTGGGAATCCGGCGACAAGGGTCTGCCGCTGATCGCCGGCGCCGCCAAGCCGATGGCTGCCCTCGGCAGCATGGTCGCCGACCTCGATGCCAAGCTGCCGCGCGCCGCCGATCTGGCCGGCCAGGCCGGAGGCAGCCTGCCGCTGCTGGTGGAGCGCATCGGCCGCAACGCCAACTTGTTCCGCGACGTCAGCGCGGTGGATGAAGCCGCTGCCGTGCAGTTAACCAAAGACCTCGCCGCCGCCATCGAACAATCCGGCGCCAAGCAGGCGGAGCTGACGACTATGCTCAAGTCATGGCAGGCCGCCCTGCCGCCGGAAGCCGAACTGAAGCCCCTGCTGCAGGCCAAGCAGGCCGCCGGCAACATGGCGCGCAACGCCCCGCTGCGCGACGCCGCCGACAAGCTCTACGCCGCCATCGCCGAATCCATCGCCGCCCGCGGCGACCACCTGGCCCTGGTCGCCACTTTCGGTTCAATGACATTGGCAACTCTGGTGCTGATGCTCAAGGCGATCATGGACGACGCCCGCCTGCGCCGCGCCGAAGCCGAACAGCAGCGCGCCGCCGCCGAGCAAGCCAACGCCGCCACCCAGGCCGCCGTCGAGCGCCTCGCCGACGAACTGGAAGATGTCGCCGACGGCAACCTGACGGTGCGCGCCAGCGTCGAGGAAGACCTCACCGGCCCCATCGCCGAGGCAATGAACTACGCCATCGGCGAACTCGCCGTGCTGGTGGCGCGAATCAACGGCGCCGCCGAGCAGATGGCCAACGCCGCCAAGGCCACCGCGCTGACCTCCGACGAGCTGCTCGCGGCCACCGATACCCAATCCGACCAGATCCGCAGCGCCAGCGGCGAAGTGCTGTCCATGGCGCAGTCGATGCACCAGGCCTCGGCCTACGCCCGCGACCTGGCCCAGGTGGCGCGCCAGGCCCTGGAAGCCGCCGGCAACGGTTCGGCGGCGGTGCGCGACGCCATCGCCGGGATGAACGACATCCGCGCCCAGATTCAGGACACCTCGAAACGCATCAAGCGCCTCGGCGAATCCTCGCAGGAGATCGGTGAGATCGTCGAACTGATTTCCGACATCACCGAGCAGACCAATGTGCTGGCCCTCAACGCCGCGATCCAGGCGGCTTCGGCGGGCGAGGCGGGGCGCGGTTTCAGCGTCGTCGCCGAGGAAGTGCAGCGCCTGGCGGAACGCTCGGCGGAAGCCACCAAGCAGATCGCCGCCCTGGTGCGCACCATCCAGAGCGACACCCACGAAGCCGTGGCCGCCATGGAGCGCAGCACCCAGAACGTGGTCGAGGGCGCCCGCCTGTCCGACGCCACCGGCCAGGCCCTGGGCGAAATCTCCGGCGTCTCGCAGAACCTGGCGCAGCGCGTCGAGGGCCTCTCCGCCGACACCCAGCGCCAGGCCGAAGTCGCCACCAAGGTGGCCGAGGCGATGAAGGACATTCTCAAGATCACCGCCCGCACCACCGAGGGTACCCAGGACACCGCCATCGCCATCGGCGAACTGGCCGACCTGGCGGTGGAGTTGCGCGGTTCGGTATCGCGCTTCCGGGTGTGAGCGGCATGAACGACGAAGTGGATCGCGTCGCCCGCCTCGGCCAGGTATTCACCCGCGCCGACGTGGTGGCGCGGATGCTGGCCCTGCGCAAAAACCGCGGCCGGGTGCTGGAGCCCTCGGCCGGCGACGGCGCCTTCGCCCGCCACCTGCCCGAGGCGGTGGCCATCGAACTCGATCCGGCGGTGGCGCCCCCCGGCGCCCAGGTGATGGATTTCTTCGCCTACCCGCTAACCGAAAAATTCGACAGCATCATCGGCAACCCGCCCTACGTGCGCCACCAGGACATCCTGACGGAAACCCGCGAGCTGCTCGACAGCCCGCTGTTCGACCGGCGCAGCAACCTCTACCTGCACTTCATCGAGAAGTGCGTGCGCCACCTGAACCCCAAGGGCGAACTGATCTTCATCGTCCCCCGCGACTTCATCAAGCTCACCGCGGCGCGCAAGCTCAATGCCTGGCTGCACCGCGAGGGCAGCATCACCGACTTCATCGAGACCGGCGACAGCGGCATCTTCGGCGCCTACGTGCCGAACTGCGCCATCTTCCGTTTTGAGAAGGGTCGCCGTTCGCGGCGGATGAGCGACGGCCGCCATTTCACCGAACAGAACGGCCAGTTGCTGTTCCTTCGCGGCGACTACCGGTTGCCCTTCAACGATCTGTTCGATGTTCGCGTCGGCGCGGTGTCCGGCGCCGACGAGATCTTCGTGCACCCGCAAGGCAATTTCGAATTCGTCTGCTCGCGCACCGCCGACAGCGGCGAGACCCGGCGCGCCTACTACGGCGTCAGGAACGAGCACCTGGAACAATTCAAGGAGCGCCTCCTGGCCCGCCGCGTGCGCCCCTTCGACGAACGCAACTGGTGGCACTGGGGCCGCCAGCACTATGTCAGCGACGGCCCGCGGATCTACGTGAATGCCAAGACCCGCCGCCGCGAGCCCTTCTTCCTCCACGACTGCCGCAACTACGACGGCGCCGTGCTGGCCCTGTTCCCCAAGGACCCGACGCTGGATCTGGCGCGGGCGGTGCAACTGCTCAACCACGCAGTGGACTGGCAGGACCTGGGCTTCGTCTGCGACGGCCGTTTCCTCTTCAGCCAGCGCAGCCTGCAACACTGCCTGCTGCCCGCCGCCTTCGCCGAGCTGTTGCAGCGACGCGCGGCATGAAAAACCTCTCACCACAGAGACACGGAGACACCGAGAAAGGCAAAGAGAAATCCTTGCCGCGTTTCGCCATGGCGACAGGACAAACGGTTGCAGGAACTCTCTCTCCCCTTCAAGGGGAGGGCCGGGGTGGGGATGGGGGGGACATTCCGCGGGTGAAGGGCCTGGATGCCTGCCATCCCCAACCCCATCCCCCTCCTGTCCTCCCCCTTGAAGGGGGAGGAACGCACTTTCAGGCCGGTCATGTGATTGAGCTGACCAGGGCGATGAGTACCGCCTGCATCGAACTTGGTTTCCTCTGTGTCTCTGTGCCTCTGTGGTTAGGGGCCTTAAAGCGCCCGCTATGAGCGAACCCCTCGACATCGGCCCCCTGTCCTGGGTCAAGGGCGAGATCGACTTGGCCCTGACCCGGGCCGCCGAACGGCTCTACGACCCTGCCGAACACAAGGAAGCCCGCGCCAGCTTGCACCAGGCCCAGGGCGCGCTGGCGGTGGTCGGCGTCAGCGGCCTGGCGGAATTCACCGCGGCCATCGAGGCCGCCCTCGACCCGGCGCGGGGCTGGAGCGAAGCCACCGCCGAGGCGGTAGCCGAAGCCATTGCCGCCCTGCGCCAGTATCTCGACGACCTGCTGGCCGGCAGCCCGCACCAGCCGCTGCGCCTGCTGCGCGCCCTGACCGAGCTGGCCGAGGCCTGCGGCAAACCGCCGCCGCATCCGGCCGAGCTGTTCTTCCCCGACCTCAACCAGCGCCCGCCGCGGCGCGAGGTGGAGCCGCCGAGCCTGGCGCCGGAGGCCCTCGCCGCCCGCCTCAAGGCGGCGCGGATGGGTTTCGCCCGCGGCCTGGCGAAATGGCGCGACGACGATCTGCGCGGCCTGGCCGACATGCGCAATGCCATCGCCATCGTCGAGCAGACCCGCGCCACACCGGGGCAGCGGGCCTTCTGGTGGATCGCCCTGGCCTTTCTCGACGCCCTCGCCGCCGGCGGCCTGGAGGCGGACCCGAGCGAACTCTGCGAGCGCATCGAAGCCCAGATGGCAGCCCTCGCCGCTGGCGACGACAGCCTGCCCGAAGCGCTGCTGCGCGAGCTGCTGTACCAGGTGGCGGTGGCCGATGCCCAGAGCGAACAGATCGAAATCGTCCGCGGCGCCTACCGCCTGCGCGACCTGGTGCCGGCGGAAGTCGGCGGCCGCCGCGCCGACGAGCGCAGCCCGCGGATGGCCGCCGTCGCCGGCCTGCTGGCCGATGCCGAAGCCGAGTGGGGCCAGTTCTGCACCGGCGTTGCGGCGGCGCTGCCGCGCTTCCATGAACTCGCGACGCTGATCGCCGCCCGCGCCGAATCCCTCGGCCCGCTGGACTTCGCCCGCCTCGCCGCCGCCATCGGCCATATCGCCGACCTGCTGCGGCGCGACCCGCTGATCCATAACGACGTGCTGGCCGACGAGATCGCCACCGCCCTGCTGCTGGCCGAGCGCGCCGCCCGCGACATGGCGCACCCGGGCGGCCAGCCCGGCGCGGATTTCGCCCAGCAGGTGGACCGCGCCACCAGCCGGCTCAATGCCCTGCTGCGCGGCGAGGCCCTGGAGACCCTGGCGGCGCCCTCGCTGGAAGCCAATGCCGGCCTGGAACTGGAGCTGGAACTGGCCGAGTCGGTGTGCCGCGAAATCCTGGTGAACCTGGCCGAGGTCGAGCAGGCCCTCGACGCCTTCTTCCGCGACCCGGCCCAGGCCGGCGGCCTCGCCCGCCTGGCCCTGCCATTGAAGCAGGTGGAAGGCGCCCTGCTGATATTCAACGAACCCCGCGCCGCCGATCTGGTGCGGCGCTGCGCCCACCGCATCGCTTACTTCGCCGATCCGTCGGCGCAACTGTCGATGGCGGAATTCGAGCTGCTCGCCCGCGACCTCTCGGCCCTCGGCTTTTTCATCGAGCAGCGCCGCCACGGCCACGCCGACCTGGACCTGCTGCTGGAGGCGGAAGGCGCCCCGGTCACCGAGGCCATGGCGCCGTTGCCGGCGACGGCCGCACCAACGCCCGCCGCCACAACGGCAGAGGCCGCCCCGCCCGGACGCAATGCCGACCTGGTGGACATCTTCATCGAGGAGGCCAGCGACGTCCTGGCCGAACTCGACCAACGCCTGCCGGCCCTGGCGGCGGAGCCGGGCAATGCCGACATCCTGCGGGTGGTGCGGCGCGGCTTCCACACCCTGAAGGGCAGCAGCCGGATGGTCAGCCTCAACGAATTCGGCGAGGCCGCCTGGGCTGTCGAGCAGTTGCTCAACCGCTTCCTCGCCGACCGGCTGCATGTCGGCGTGCGCCTGCTCGACCTGCTGGCCGACGCCCGCGGCTTCTTCGGCGAGTGGGTCGCCGCCCTCGCGGCCGGCGACTTCACGCCGCGCCCGACGGCGGGCCTGATCGCCTTCTGCAATGCGCTGCTGACCACCGATACCCAGCCGCCGGCCCCTGCCTCCCAATCACTCCCTCGGATGGAAATCACGTCCCTCCCCCTTGACCGTAGGGAATCCCCTGGGGACACAGGGGGAGGACAGGAGGGGGATGGGGTTGGAAACAGCAAGCATCCCGACCTATCCCCCGGCCAATGCCCCCATCCCCACCCCACCCCTCCCCTTGAAGGGGAGGGGGCGTGCCTTCCTCCGATTGCCACGCCCACCGACAGAGTGGATCTGGCGCTGCTGCCGACCTTTCTCGAAGAAGCCGCGGAACTGATCCCGCGCATCAGCGAATCCTTCCGCCGCTGGCGCCTGGCGCCGGACGACCTGGGTATCGCCGTGGCGCTGAAGCGGCCGCTGCACACCCTCAAGGGCAGCGCGCGGATGACCGGCCTGCTGGTCCTCGGCGAGCGCCTGCACCAACTGGAAAGCCAGGTGGAGCAGAGCCAGGACGTGGCGCCGATGGAAGCCGAGTTCGATGCCATCGCCGGCGAGATCGAAGCCATGCAGCCAATCCAGGTGGCGGCGCCGCTGCCGGCCATATCCATAACGCCACCACCCGCCGCGGCGGAAACCGCCCCCCTGGCCGCCACCATCGCCATCGAGGCCGCCGCCGAGCCCGGCGCCGAAACCCCGGCGGAAACCGCCCTGCTGCGGGTCCGCGCCGACCGGGTGGACCAGTTGGTGGCCGAGGCCGGCGAGATCGCCATCACCCGCAGCCGCGCCGAGGCCGAGGTCAAGCGGCTGAAGGCGACCATGGGCGAGCTGGCGGAAAACGTCGCCCGCCTGCGCAGCCAGTTGCGCGAAATCGAGATCCAGGCCGAGACCGGCATCGCCGCCGGCCACCAGCACGGCTTTGGCAACTACGACCAATTCGATCCGCTGGAGATGGACCGCTTCACCCGCTTCCACGAGTTGACGCGGCTGATGGCCGAGAGCGTGGACGACGTCGCCACCGTCCAGCAGACCCTGCAGCGGGGCCTGGATGACGCCGAGGATGCGCTGATCGCCCAGTCGCGGCTGAACCGGGACCTGTCCGTGGGCCTGCTGCGGGTACGCATGGTGCCCTTCGATTCGGTGGCCGAACGCCTGCACCGCACGGTACGCCAGGCCGCCGCC
>DATDMT010000237.1:0-16280 GCA_036518635.1 Rhodocyclaceae bacterium
ACTTCCTTGCCGCGCTTCTCGGCGTAGTCGATGGTGGCGCGGATTTCGGCATCGGCCAGCTCGTCCTGGGAACCGCGCCGGCTCCAGCCGAGGACGCCGACGTAGGTCGCCTCGGCGCCCTCGTCCAGCACTGCCTTCGCCCTTTCCAGGGTGCCCCCGGGGGCCATCATCATCACCATGCCTGCGCTCCTTGCCTTGTATTGATCGGATTGTTGTTTTGCCGGTCGGCCAGCACTGCTTGCAGCGCCTGGAGGCAGCGCCCGTTGCAGGCCGGGGTGCCGACCGAGATGCGGATGTGTTGCGGCAGGCCGAAGGGCGCGCCGCTCTTGACGCGGACGCCCCGCGAGAGCAACGCCGCGGCGATGCCGTCGGCATCACCGGTTTCGACCAGCAGGAAGTTGGCTTGCGAGGCGACATAGGCCAGGCCCAGTTCGGCGCAGCCGCTGGCCAGGGCCGCCAGGCCGCTGCGATTGACGGCGAGGGAATCCGCCACATGGGCGTGGTCGCCGAGGCAGGCCAGGGCCGCCGCCTGGGCGGCGTGGTTGGTGTTGTAGTGGGGCCGGATCGCCTCGATCCGCGCCGCAAGATCGGGCCGCGCGGCGGCGTAGCCGATGCGCAGGCCGGCCAGGGCGTGGACCTTGGAGAAGGTGCGCAGGGCCACCACGTTGCGGCCCTGTTGCACCAGGGCCATGGCGTCGGCAGCATCGGGCCGCGTCACGTAGTCGCGATAGGCTTCGTCGATCAGCACCACGACCTGCTCCGGCAGGGCATCGAGGAAGTGCGCCAGCTCCTCGGCGCCGAGGGCGCAGCCGGTGGGGTTGTTGGGATGGCCGAGGATCACCAGGCGGCTGCGCGAGCCGATCCGCTGCGCCATGCCCGCCAGGTCGCAGTGGTAGTCGGCCCGCAGCGGCACGGCGACGACTTCGCCGTGGGCGCGCTCGATGGCCGACTGATAGGGCAGGAAGGACGGCGTGGCAATCAGCGCCTGGTCGCCGGGGGCGAGCATGGCGCGGGCGATCAGGTCGAGCAGTTCGCAGGAGCCGTTGCCGAGGATCAACTGGCTCGGCGCAAAGCCGAGCTGGTCGGCGAGGGCCAGGCGCAGCGCGCGGCCGTGGCGATCGGGATAGCGATGGCAGTTGCCGGCGGCGGCCACCAGGGCGGCCATGGCCCGCGGCGAGGGGCCGAGGGGATTTTCGTTAGCGGAGAGATCGAGCATCTCCGGCGGCGCCTGCTCGGCCGCCGGATCGTAGAGGCGATACAGCGAATCCACCAGAACCGGATGCGGTGCCGCGGCGGTGCGCCGGGTGCGCACCCAGGCCAGGGCATCGCCCAGGGACATGCCGGCGTATTCGTGGAGATAGGCGGCGATGATCGCCGGGCTGCGCGACAAGCCCATCTGGCAATGCACCAGCACCTTGCGCCCGGCCTGCAACTGGCGCGCAACAAAAGCGGTGGCGCAGGCGACGGCGGAGGGCGGCAGCGGCTCGCCATCGCGCAGCGGAATCGTCGCGTGATGCTCGCCCGCGTCGAAGTCGCTCTGCAGCAGGCTCAGCACCGCGCCTATACCGTTGGCGCGGCAGTACGCCACGTTCTGGGCATCGGCCAGACTGCCGACCGCCAATGACGGTGCCACGAAATCCATCCGATGTTCCTCCGCTGCGAATTGCTTTAGTTGCGGCGGAGTCTAGGGAGCGCCCCCTGGCGTCAATATCGGCACGGATTTATTTGCCGCTAAAGAATTTCATTATTGAAGCATCGACAGCGCGCCACAAATGCCAAATGGGAACTTCGTCAAGGCCGCGAAAATCCGCTCCAGGCGCGACTTTCCATGCGACTCGTGGAAAATTCAGAACACAGAAAATGGAGTTTGATATGCGTCAACCGGGGTTTCCCGATTCACGCCGTCGATGCGTTTGCAGCGATTTTTCGGCCCGCTCGGCGACGCCGGAGAGACCGAACTACTTTTGCCCTTTGCTCTGCAGCAGGGCCTTCAGGTCGGCGAAAGGCGAATGGGTGGCGACGCTGCCCTTGTCGGTCTGCATCGTGCCGCCGCCGGCGGCTTCCAACTGCCGTTGATGCTCGTTGTCGTGGCAGTAGAGGCAGAGCAACTCCCAGTTGCTGCCATCGGGCGGATTGTTGTGGTGATTGTGGTCGCGATGATGGACCGTCAGTTCGCGCAGGTTGGCCGAGGTGAACTCGCGGGCGCAACGGCCGCAGATCCAGGGGTAAATCTTCAGGGCCTGCTCGCGGTAGCCTTCCTCGCGCTTGTCGGCGGCACGGCGCGCATCGGCGACGATGCGGTCGAGCTTGGCGGAATCGGGGGTCTTGTGGCTGGGCATGGCGGGTGACGATCCCCGGACGGCCGCGAGGCCACCCGGGGAATTACTGCAATTACTTCTTCGCAGCCTTCTTGCCGGCAACGGCCGTCTTGAAGGTGGCGCCGGCGGTGAAGCGCGGCACGGTGGTGGCGGCGATCTTCAGCTCGGCGCCGGTCTGCGGATTGCGGCCGACACGGGCGGCGCGCTTGGAGGACTTGAAGGTACCAAAGCCCACCAGGGTCACGGTGTCGCCCTTGGAGACGGCCTTGACGACGGCAGCGATGATGGCGGACAGCGCCTTCTCCGCATCGGCCTTGCTGATTTCGGCTTCTTCGGCAGCGATATCGATAAGTTCGGATTTGTTCATTGAATACCTCCTTGAGTGTGAATCGTCATGAATACAACTTTTTGAAATTTCATTGTGCTGCGCCGATCCTGCCATCGAACGCAACGCTTCCAGCTTTTGTCCCTTCGGCAATGCCTTGACGGCAAGCTCCGTCCGCAGCGCGGCGGAGCGAGAACCCACCGGGGTCGAGGCGACCAGGCGGGCGGGCTTGTGGGCGCGAGTATAGCGAGCCCCCTTGCCGGCCAGGTGCTGCTCGAAGCGACGGGCCACATCCGTGGTGATCCCCGTGTAGAGAGAACCGTCGCTGCATTCGATCAGATAGAGGTGCCAAAGTTGGATTTTGTCGCCTGGCCTGCTGGTTGTCGGAGTTCGCCCCGGCCGCCTGCGGAAAAAGCAGGGCAACCGGCGGGGGCCACTTTACCGCTCAATGCCTGCCAAACGGGCATTCCCGGCCGATTTGGCGAAAGTTTTTTCCTGGCTTTGTGAATTACGGCGGGAAAGCCGGCACCCGAAGGGCGCCGCGCAGGGCCGTGGCGGCGCTGGCCGCGGCCCAAACGAAAAGGGCCTAGCCGAAGCTAAGCCCTTGAATTCGTTGGTTGCGGGGGCAGGATTTGAACCTGCGACCTTCGGGTTATGAGCCCGACGAGCTGCCAGACTGCTCCACCCCGCGTCTGAGAAAAAAGATTATATATGCTTCACTGCAGCACCACAAGTCCCAGCGACAAAAATGCAGTTCATCAGGGCTCGCGCAGGGATTCGTTCATCGCCTTGGTCAGCGGCCAGAGCAGGTAGGACATGACCGAGCGCTTGCCGACGACGATTTCCGCCGAGACGGTCATGCCCGGCAGCAGGCGCGCCTGCTCAGGCAGGTTCTTCAGCTTGTTGGCGCCGAACTTGATCCGGCTGGCGTAGAAGTTTTCGCTGCTGCCGCTGCCCTCGCGGCGGAAGGCGTCTTCGCTGATGGTGCGGACTTCGGCGTCCAGCGCGCCGTGCAACTGGAAGGGGAAGGCGTCGACCTTCAGGTGGGTCTTGTTGCCGAGCTTGACGTAGCCGACGTCCATCGAATCGATATGCACGTCGGCTTCGAGATCGGCGCCCAGGGGTACCAGGGTGAACAGGATTTCGGCGCCCTGCACCACCGAGCCCTGGGACTTCTGGCCGATGTCCAGCACCACCGCATCCGAGGGCGCGCTGAGGGTCACCAGGGAACTGCGCCGGTCGGCCTTTTGCAGTTGCTCCTTGACCGAATCGAGTTCGCGCGAGGTGGCCAGCAGGTCTTCGGTGGTCTTCTGCCGCCAGCTACGGTCGTAGGCGGCGCGCTCGGCGATGGCACCGGCCAGCTCGCGGCGCATCTCGACGTCGCGGCTGCGCGCCATGGTCAGCGCGCGCTCGGCATCCATGCGCTTTTCCTGCGCCTCGAGCAGGTTGATGCGGGCGCCGATCTGCTGATTCACCAGCTTCTGTTGCATGCCCTCGATTTCGTTCAGCGAGGCGATACGGGATTCCTGCGCCACCTGATCGCGGCGATTGGTTTCGAGGCCGGCGCGCAGCTTGGAAATGGTCTCGTCCATCCGCGCCAGTTGCGCGCGGTAAGTGGCGACGCGCTCGATGGAGAGCTGGGCCTGCAGCTTGCTGTCCGGGCTCTTGGTATCGGGCACCGAAATCTTGGCACCATTGAGTTCGGCCTGCAGGCGGCGGGCCTGGGTATCCAGGCTCTCATAGCGGGAACGCAGCTCGGCGCCGTCGGCCTCGGTGAAGGTCGGGTCGAGGGTCGCCAGGCGCTGGCCCTTCTTCACCACCTGGCCAACGCGGACGTCGATGCTCTGGATGATCATGGTCTCCAGCGGCTGCACGACGATGTTCGGCAGGGGCGTCACCAGGCGGCCGCGCGCCACGACGATCTGGTCCACCTGGAAGACGCTGGCCCACAGCAGGAATGCCAGCATCATGCCAAGCACCAGATACAGGGTGATCCGCGCCGGTCCGGGGATCGGCCGCAGTTCGATCTCGTCGGCGTCGGGCAGGAAATCCAGCGCCGTCTTGTTGTCGGTCTCTTTGGGTTGCGGATCCTGGGCCTGCTCCGGGTCGACGTGCAGCTTCCGGATCAATCGGCTGACCGGGTAGACGCCGGCCAGGCCCGAAACGACCAGGGCGATTTCACGCAGGGGCAGATTGCCGACGTCGATCAACTAGCGTTCCTTGTCGAAGTCCTTGGCGATGCGGGATAAGGCGCGTTCATGGCAATCCAGGGAAGCTTCGTGCTCCAGTAAGACAGACACCCGCAGGCGCAAACGCACCTCGGGACACTTGCGCAATCATAGGTTTAGCGCCAAGGGCGGCAAGCCCGAATCAGACTGGGTTTCTTGCGATATTCGCGCCTTTTGTGCGCCGCGCCGTCTGTAGCATGCAGTCAGGCTGCGGCCCATTCCCGACACCGGCGACAACCTTGGGCGCGCCCTCCCGCCGCCTCGTGCGGCTTTCACTCAAGGACGGACGAACGCCCTACATGGTCAAGCAGCGTCGAGGCAAACCCCTGTGCCCCCCATGGCGTGCCCTGCGCACCGCCGGGGCGCTGGCCGCCCCGCTGGCGCTGCTGGCCTGTGCGCCGATCACGCCCTACGAGCGACCGGCCTTCCCCGCCGCCACCGCATGGCCCGACCCCAAGCTGGCCGCCGGCAGCAAGACTCCCAAGCCCGGCGAATGGCGCAGCTTCTTTACCGACCCACGGCTGCAGGGCCTGATCGAAGCCGCGCTGGAGCACAACCGCGATCTGCGCATCGCCCTCGGCCGGGTCGATGAGGCACGGGCGATGTATGCCCTGGCCCGCGCCGACCGCTTCCCCAACCTGAGCCTGTCGGGCGGCGAGTCGGTCACCGTGACGCCGAGCGGAGTGTTTTCCGCAGGCCGCTCCTTCAACGCGACGCTGACCACGGTTTCCTACGAAGTGGATTTCTGGGGGCGTGTCGCCAGCATGTCGGAGGCGGCCCGAGCCAGTTTCCTCGCCAGCGCCGAAGCCGGCCGCGCCCTGCGCCTGTCCTTGATCGCCGAAGTCGCCGACCTGTATTTCAACCAACTGGAAGTCGAGGCGCGGATCGCCTATGTGCGTGCCGCCCTCAACTCGCGCCGCCTCAGCCGCGACCTGATCGGCCGGATTCGGGAAGTCGGCGCCGCCTCGCGCCTAGAGCTGCTGCAAGCTGAAACCGCACTGGAGACCACCCAATCCGAATTGGCGTCGCTGGAGCGTCAGCAGGCCAACCTGGTCAACACGCTGACGCTGCTGGTGGGGCAGATGCCCGCCACCCTGCCGCCGGCCAAGCCGCTGGAGGAGCAGGAGGTGGACAACAGCCTGGCCGTCGGCCTGCCCTCCGATACGCTGCTGGCGCGGCCCGACGTGGCCGCCGCGGAACAAAGGCTGATCGCCGCCAACGCCAACATCGACGCCGCCCGCGCCGCCTTCTTCCCGAAGATTCTGCTGACCGTCGGCCTCGGCCTCGCCAGCCCGGCCCTGGCGACCCTGTTCAACTCGGCCAACAGCGCCTGGAACTACCAGCCGACGATCTCCCTGCCGATCTTCGACGGCGGCCGCACCAAGGCCGGCGAAGACCTGAGCATCGCGCGCAAGAACATCGCCGTCGCCGAATACGAAAAATCCATCCAGCAGGCCTTCCGCGAAGTGGCCGACCTGCTCGCCGCGCGCAAGACCCTGGCGGTGCAACGCAAGTCTGCCGAAGCCAATCTGCTGGCCAGTCTGGAGCGCATCAAGATCGCCCAGATTCGCTTCGAAGCCGGCATGGGCGGGCCGCTGGAAATCCTCGATGCCCAACGCGAAGCCCTGACGGCGCAACAGGCGGCACTGCAGATTCAGCGCGCCCAACTCAGCACCGCCACCCAGCTCTACAAGGCCATCGGCGGCGGCTAAGCTGCTTCGCAGCCGCGCTGACACGCATGCTTTCGGTAAGCACCCGCCATCCATGAAAGCGCGCAAGGCAACGACACCCGTCCCCTCCCATCCTCCCCCTCGCAGGGGAGGCTACTAACGGCTCGCTGCGCTCGATATCACCGGGCGCATTGTTAAAACGCTTTCACGCTAAACGTGGGCGGTCTGCTGGTTCCACAGGTGCTGATAGGTCTCGCAGCGCTTCAACAAATCCTCGTGGCGGCCGCTGTCCATCAGCCGGCCCTGCTGCATCACCAGGATGGTGTGGGCATTCACCAGTGTGGACAGGCGGTGGGAGACCATGATCACCGTGCGGCCGACGGCGATCCGCGACAGATTGTTGATGAAGATCGCCTCGCTCTCCGGGTCCAGGGCGCTGGCGGCCTCGTCGAGGATCAGCACCCGCGGCCGCGACAGCAGGGCGCGGGCGATGGACAGGCGCTGCTTCTGGCCGCCGCTGAGGTTGGCCGCATTCTCTTCCAGCGGCGTGTCGTAGCCCTGCGGCAGGCGCTCGATGAATTCGTCGGCGCCGGCGGTCTGGGCCACTTCGACGATCTCCTCGAAGCTGGCATCGGGGCGGGTGGCGGCGATGTTCTCGCGCACCGTGCCGCGGAACAGGAAGTTCTCCTGCAGCACCACGCCGATCTGCCGGCGCAGATGGGTCAGCTCGATTTCGCGGGCGTCCATGCCGTCGAAGCGGATCAGGCCCTCGTCGATTTCATAGAGCCCCTGGATCAGCTTGGTCAATGTGGTCTTGCCGGAACCGCTGCGACCGACGATGCCGACCACAGTGCCGGCGGAAATCTTGAACGAGGCCTTGTTGAGGGCCATATTGCTGGAGCCCGGGTAGCGGAACACCACGTCGTCGAAGCTGATCTCGCCGTTCAATGTCGGCCGCAGGCCGCCCAGCCCGGCGCGGCCTTCCGCTGGGCGGTTCATGATGTCGCCGAGCAGCTTCACCGACATCGCCACTTCCTGGTACTCGTTGACGATGCCGACGATCTGCACGATCGGTCCCATCACCCGGCCGGAGAGCATGTTGAAGGCAATCAGGGCGCCGACGGTCATGGTCTGGTCGAACACGTCCTGGGCGCCGACGATGATGATCACCACCGGCAAGAGTTTTTCGAGGAAGCCGGTGAAGGTATTCGAGGTCATCGCCATCCGCGCCAGGCGGAACTGGGCGGTGATCGACTCGGCCGAACGCTGGTCCCAGATGCGCCGCTGCTTGGGCTCGATCGCCAGGGCCTTGACGGTGCGGATGCCGTGGATGGTTTCGATCAGCAGCGACTGGCGCTTGCCCTCGGCGCTATTCACGTCGTTGATGCGCTGCTGGTAGATCGGCAGCAGGATGCCGACCACGCTGGCGATCACCAGCGAAAACGCCAGGGTCAGCATCGCCAGCTTCACCGAATAGCTGAACAGCATCGGCAGGAAGACCATGAAGGCCACCAGGTCCAGGGCGGCGAAGAACAGCCGGCCGGTGAGGAACTGGCGCACACGCTCCAACTGCAGCACGTTGCGCACCACCACACCAGCGGTGGAGGTCTCAAAGTAATCGATCGGCAGCGCCAGCAGGTGGCCGAAGACGCGTCGGGTCAGGCGCATGTCGATCTTGTTGGTCGCCGCGAGGACGATGAACTGGCGCAGGTAGCCGAAGATCGACTCGAACACCATCGCCGCGATGACGCCGACCCCCAGCGCCCACAGGGTCGTGGTGCTCTGGTGCACCAGCACCTTGTCGATCACCAGTTGGAAGAACAGCGGCGAGGCCATGCCCAGTAGCTGCAGCGAGAAGGCGGTGATGGCGATGTCGCGGAAGGCGGTCTTCTGCTTGAGGATTTCCGGGATGAACCAGCGCAGGCCGAAGGGCTGCTTGGTATCGCTCATCGCGTAGGTGCGCTTGAGGAACACCACCTCGCCGTTCCAGGTTTCGCAGAACTTGGCCTTGTCCTGCAGCGCGATGGCGAAGTCGGCGCTGAGCGGATCGACCACCGCCACCTTGCCGCCCTCTTCGCTGCGGACGCCGACGACAATCAGCGCGCCGCCGTTCTTCTGCCGGACCAGGATCGGGAACACCGCACCGAGGGTCTGCAGCTTTTCCCAGGTCAGCGTCTGCAGGCTGGCCTTGAGGCCGATATCGCCGGCAATCCGCAGCAGCATCGCCGAGCCCGGCTCTTCCGCCGCCAGGGCGTAGTCATCGATCAGGCGTTCGGGGTGGACCTGGACGCCGTGATGCTGGGCAATCGCGGCGAGGCACTGGATATTGGCGTGGGGGAAACGGCTTGCCATCGTTTACGCGGCGATCGCGACCAATTGCGGGGCCTGCTGAGTTTGCTCAGTGTGCTGAGCCGGGCTCAACAGCACCACCGCCCCCTCCCATTGGCTGCAGAACTGCTCGCGTTGGAGCAGGAATACCGACAGCGCCGGTTCCAGCGGATCCACAATCGCCACCCGTTCCACCTCATCGTTGCGGGTGCCGACGATCACCACCCAGTTGTCGTTCTTCAATCGGGCCAGCAGCGGAAAGGCATGCTGCCCGGCCATCACGCTGCCCCAGTCGGCCTGGCCAAGCTCGCCGTGCAAGCCGATGCAGGAAGCCAGATGCGTCACCGCCGCCGCGCCGGTGACCGGGCCGCCGCGGCGGTATTCCGCCATCAACTGCTCCGGGTCCGTGGCCAGGCCGCGGTATTGGGCGACGGCGGCCAGGCACAGGATCGCGGTCGGCGAAATGCCCAGGTCCATACTCATTCGCTTCAGTCTCCCGCACGAGTTCGCGCCATCTTCTGGCCGTCCCTTACGGTAAGGGCTAAAGCCTTCAGGCGCTCCCTGGAAAAATGAGCGGATTGCCTGTTATTTCGCTTTCTCATCAGGCTTTTGTTGAACGCCCGAAGGGCTACCCTTGGCTGCGATAATGGCCTGATAGCAGGCCAGATTCAGCACTTCAGGCAGCAGGGTCAAGCCTCTTTGCGACCGCCTTGTAACGCCAAGGCGCCCCGCCCGAGACAAGCCGGCTCAGCCAGATTCAGCCCCGCCGAACTCGCCCTGCCGCCGACGATCCAACCACCGCCCGCCCCACCCGAACCGAGCCGCCGAACATGAACAACTTCTACTGCTACAACCCGACCAAGATCATCTTCGGCAAGGACATGATCGCCCGCATGCCGAATGAATTGAACGGCATCGAGCGCATCCTGCTGCTTTACGGCAGCGGCTCGATCAAGCAGAACGGCGTCTACGATCAGGTGATCAAGGCCCTTGCCGGCAAGACCGTGATCGAGTTCGCCGGCATCGAGCCCAACCCGGAATACGAAACCTGCCGCGCCGCGATCCGCCTCGCCCGCGAGAAGGGAGTCGACTTCGTCCTCGCCGTCGGCGGCGGCTCGGTGATCGACGCCGCCAAGTTCATCGCCCTCGCCGCCCACTTCGAAGGCGACGAGCCCTGGCAGATCATCACCCGCGCCGCCCAGCCCCCAGCCCGCACCCTGCCCCTCGGTTGCGTGCAGACCCTGCCCGCCAGCGGCTCGGAGATGAACAACGCTTTCGTCCTCAGCCGCCGCGCCCAATGCGCCAAGCTGGGCTTCTTCCACATGGCGCTGTACCCGCGCTTCAGCATCCTCGACCCGCAAGCCACCTTCACCCTGTCGAAGCAACAGACCGCGCTGGGCATGGTGGACATGTTCGTGCACGTGCTGGAGCAGTACATCACCTATCCCTCCGCCAGCCCGCTGCAGGCGCGCCAGGCCGAAGCCATCCTGGCCGCCGTGGCCGAGACCGCCGAGCCGCTGCTGAACGACCTGAACAACTACGACCTGCGCGCCACCATCATGTGGTGCGGTACCCAGGCGGTGAATGGCCTGATCAACCGAGGTGTGCCCACCGACTGGGCCACCCACGCCATCGGCCACGAACTCACCGCCCTCTACGACCTGCCCCACGCCCAGACCCTGGCCCTGGTACTGGGCGGCACCTATCGCCATCAACTCGCCAACAAGCAGGCCTGCCTGGCCCAGTACGGCCGCCGCGTCTGGCAACTCACCGGCAGCGACGAGCAGGTGGCCGCCGCCGCCATCGCCGCCACCGAGGCCTTCTTCGAGCGCCTGGGCGTGGCGACCCGACTCTCCGCCGTCGGCCTCAAGGGCGAGGAAGTGGCCGAGGCGGTCTGCGCCAAATTCGCCGCCGCCGGCAACTTCCAGAACCTCGGTGAGCGCCAGGCCATCGACCTCGACGCGGTGGGTGAGATTCTGCGGATGCAGGCTTGAAGGCTTGCCCCAATCCATGAACCACGACCATCGAAGGGTTCCCTCTCCCCTGGTTGGAGAGGGACAGGGTGAGGGGGGATTCTGGCTGCGCCCAGACCACACTCACCTCCCCCCCCTCACCCCAACCCTCTCCCTCAAGGGGAGAGGGGGCCTGCTGCATTGGCCCCCGCAATTTTTAAGTTGTAACCCACCGCCACCGTGATCCCCCTCACCACCCTGCAGGGCCTGCCGCCGGAAGAAATCCGCGCGCTCATCGCCGACCGCCTGGTGCACATTTGGGGCGCCGGCGACGTCGGCCTCGACGTGCTCACCAGCCTGCAGCGCAGCGGTGTCGAGGTCAGCGGTTTTCTGCATACCCAGCCGGCGCCGGACGCCACCTATCGCGGCCTGCCGGTGCGGCCGGTGGAGCAGGTGCTGAACGCCGATGCGCGCAAGGCCGGCGTATTCGTCGTGATCGCCAGCGCCCAGTTCCTCAAGACCGCCGAAGCCCGCTGCCGTGAAGCCGGCCTGGAAGCGCAGCGCGACTATCTCAGCTATCTCGCACTGCGCCGCCCGGTGGCAGTGATCGAGGTCGCCAGCCGGCCCGGCGCAGCGGCGCCCTACGGCACCTTCGTCGCCGCGCCCGATACCGACAAGGCGCTCTCCCTCGAAGACTTCCAACGCGCCCTCGCCCGCATCGAGCAGGACCAGCCCTGCCTCTGCCACGTCGAACTCTCCTGGCTCGGCGACCCCCTATGGAACCCGGCGCTGGCGCAGATCGTCGCCCACTGCGAACAGACCACGCCCTGCACGGTGACCACCACCCTGCCCCACTGCGAAACCCTGGAAGCCGTTCTGGCCGCCGGCCCGAGCCGCTTCAACCTGCTCGCCTACGGCTACGGCGCCGGCTACGAGGCGCAGATGGGCGTCGCCTGGAGCGACTTCCTCGCCCGCCTGGATCGCTTGAAAGCTCTGGCCCGCAACAATGCCGGGCGCACCCGCTTCCTGCTGCGCTACCAGCAGACCGCGGGCGACGACCCGCAGACCGCGGAGCAATGGCGCGCCCTGCTGGCCGGCAGCGGCATCGGCCTCTCGGTCGAAGTGCCCTACCTGATGCCCTACGACCCCCTGCTCGATCACGCCGCCGGGGCGCCCCTGGCGCTCCCCGTGCAGCAGGCCGTCGCGCGGCTGACCTGGCAACTGCAAGCCACCCTCGATCTATCGCTGCAAGATCGCGATCATCCCTGCCTGTCGCAACGGGTATTCCCTGTCGTCGGCGCGGATTTATCTGTCGGCGTTTGTCATCTATATCAAGAACCAAGACTTGCCGCCGATTACATGAACTGTTCGTGGGACAAGCTGATCGAACAGAGAGCAGAATCGACCCAATGCACCCGCTGCCAGGAACACGGATTGCACCGGCTCGATCTGGCCGTGCTGACGCGGCGTTACCCGACCATTGCCCCTAAACTCTTCAAGGACTAAGCCATGAGCTGCTCCACCGAAACCCTGAACGAAGCCAAGATCGAGGGCAAGAAGGTCATCCCCATCGCCACCCAGCAGCAGCCCAAGCCCAACTCCTGGGCGCCTTCGCTGCAGGCCATCAAGCACGTCTCGCCGGAGCAGTTCCGCGAGCATGCGGCCAAGCGCAAGATTTACATCTACTCGGTGAACCTCGAAGGCATCGGCTTCCTCAAGCTGTTCCGCCGTCTCGGCTATGAGGTGGGCGGCTTCATCGACTCGCGCAGCTACACCAACAACCAGAAGCGCGGCGCCCCGGTGATCCACCCCGACCGCTTCTTCGCCGAGCTGGCCGGCGACGCCCTGGTGGTGATCACCGCCAAGCACCGCCAGACCAAGCGCCACGCCATCGAGCAATGCGAGGCCGCCGGCCTGGTGAAGCGCGAGACCTTCTACATCACCACCGACCTCTGCGACCTGTTCCCCACCATCGAGGTGGCCGGCCTCTGCAACCTCAAGTGCATTTCATGCAATATGGGTATCCCCGGCGTGAACAAGGCCGGCGGCCTGATGACCGCCGAGAACTACCGCAAGGTGGTGCAGAAGATGCAGGCCGAGATTCCCTTCATGAACTCGATCTACCTCTATCTCTGGGGCGAGCCGCTAATCAACCCCGAGATCGCCGAGATCCTGAAGATCAACGCCGAGCTGGGCGTGGCCTGCGAAGTCTCCACCAACCTGAACGACGCCCGCCACCTGGAAAACGTCATCCTGGCCGAACCCGAAGTGCTGGTGGTGCCCTGCGCCGGCGTCGGCGAGAAATATGAAGTGGCCCGCACCGGCGGCAAGTGGGATGTGTTCAAGAAGCACCTCTACCTGCTGCGCGAACTGCTCGACAAGCACAACTCCGAAACCGTGGTGCGCATTCACTACCACATGTACCGCGACAACCTGGAAGAAGACTTCGACGAGGTCGAGGCTCTCGCCAAGGAACTCAACTTCATGTTCCTGCCGATCCTGGCGCAGATCTTCCCCGAGTACGTGCTACGCCAGGAAATGTTCGGCGAGACCCTGCCGGAAGAAATGCAGCGGGCCGACAAGCTGCTCTACTTCCCCATCGCCGACCAGCTCGCCTACGCCAAGCAGAACACCAGCCGCAACTGCTTCATGATGAAGGTGTTCCCGGTGGTGCGCTGGGACACGGCCGTGGTCCATTGCAGCAATCTGACCTTCCCCACCCTGGCCAAGAGCTACCTCGACGTCTCCCTCGACGACCTGCTGAAGGAACGCTACGACAACGAGTTCTGCGTCAAGTGCATGGACCACTCCATGCACCGCTTCTTCGACGTGGCCGCGTCGATCCAGATGGTGGATGGCAAGCGGACGATTGTGCGGGATTGAGGAACGGATACTGCAAGCGGCTTAGCCGTCTGCTAGTCGGCCTAAGCAGACTTTCCAAGATGCAGCTAATCGTGGCCGCTTTACACAAAATTCCGGACAATCAGGATGTAGATGTTTAGCGAATCGGAACCAATTCAGCGCCCCTACTTGTTAATCTAGGCCTTCCAGAATGCGCCATACCTTTCGATAGACTTGCCCCTTGTCTGAGCCAAGGGCACTAGTCCAGAAGGACACATCAGAACTGCGGAGTACGCTACGAACTTCAGTCAGTGGGTGATGACCGTTAGCTCTCATCTGAAAAGCCAAGGGTTCCGCTGCCATGCGTGGGATGCCCAGTAATCGCAATGCGATGGCATCCTCGTCAGACACTCCGTAATAAACTCGTGAAGCTAGGTTGTTCAATAGTTGCCGCTCATCTTCGGGTATGTCACCACCAGTGATAGACAGTAGCGCACCCAATCCCCATGCTGCGGTTTGCGTAAGCTTGCCAAACAGATTCTGCCCACATTTGGTTAGCGCTTCGATCTCGTCTCGCCCATCTTTGGAGAAATGTCGCTGAGCAATATCTGGTAACGTAAAACCGCCTACCCAGTCCTTGAGAATCAAAGCCAGCTTGTCTCCATTCGGCCCTGCGCTGCCAGTTACTTCTCCAAGGTTATCCCTTAGCTCTGGAACTTTTAGTAATACACCCATCATCTTTTTTAGAGTATCGCTCTCGCTACCAAACAATGTTTGGGGGTTCCAGGCATCTTTACCAATGCCCTCTTGCCCAGCAGCGATCATTGCCGTCTTAATGCTCTGCAGTGAAAAACCGGTACTGTCCACCAACTTCAAGGGCTGTCGAGGCTGGCTCAAATAATCTGCATAGGTGCGGATGCTGTTAAGTAAGCGCGTGGCCTGATTTGCATTGACGGTCCTCAATTTACCGAAGCCTAACGTACCACGCAGAATCTGCTCCATTTGATCGGGGAAAGATTGGGGGCAACCCATTTGTTGGTAGGTATGAGCCAGATATTGTACGAACGCAGACCATTCAGGCTTGTGATAAACGATGAGGCCAAGGTCATCAAGAAAGTCTCCGGCTTCAGCCACAAGTTGAATCAACGCCGAATTAAGATCGCCGGTTTGTTTGTGAATGAAGTCTTTAAGTTTGGCGGCTTTGGCATCATCCTCCGCTGCCAGAGCAACCACCCCTAGGCTGCCTTGATCAACACGACCTGCACGACCAGCAATGTTCCAAAAATCTGCCGGAGGCATATCTTGCCCGTATGGATACTGGTGCGACGCCATGACAACCCCTGATACAGGGAAGTTGACGCCTTGGGCAATCGTCGTCGTTGCTACCAGATAATCCAGTTCCTCATGCTCAAATAACCATTCCATCAACGCGCGCGTGTCGTCAGACAAACCAGCATGGTGTACACCTATGCCATGGTTGAGCAAATCAACCAACGGGAAGTCTTGCCCCATTTCCAGCGCAAGAAACTCCTGCACCAATTTCACCTGTTCTGAAGGTGCTGGACGACGGTTTGCACCGTTCTTCATGGCTATAGCCAACGACCACACCCAGTCAGGCCGGGAGTGCATAACAATTACCGGGCCACGCTTTTTGAGTTGATGTGCGGCAGCTACCGCCACTTCAGTCTGGTTTGAAATTTGACTGAAAGTTTTTTTGCAATTCGGGTCTTTGTCTAACGGTATCAACTCATCAATCGCCAATGTGGCACGAGTGGTATGCACCGTCTCCAGGTTGAGCCGATAGTCGTAGCTTTTCCCTTTACGGAGAGCACCTTTTTCAGGTTTCACAACACCAATGACTCGATCATTTGGCTGCCAATCCATGGTGAGGCTGATGTCGTCTGAATTGGTATCTCCAAGCCAGCGAGCCACTTCGCGGGCGTTGCGAATGAACGGGGTCAATAACAGAAACTGGGCTATCCGACACTCGACATTGATAGTTGCCAATAACAGTTCCAGCTTGAGACCTCGCGCCCCTTCCTGAATGTTATGAGCCTCATCGACCACCACGAGCGTCAGCGGACGGCCTATCTTTGCTTCCCAGCCCTGACGCAACATGAGGTCAAGCTTTTCCGGCGTAGTCACGAGAATACGAAACTCGCGAGTTGCATCCCTTTCGCAAAGCAATTCTGACTCCACCCCATCAACCTCAAGCGCCGGACTAACTTGCTCTACCGCCACCCCGAGGGGTTCAAAATCACGCCGGAGCCTTCGTGCAATCTGACGAACCAAGGTGCGTGTGGGTGCAAGATAAGCTACCCAGCCACGTTCAAGATCGAACTGGTTCAACGCTTGAAGAATACGGAACTGGGCAATCAATGTTTTGCCGCTGGATGTCGGCAGGCTTACCACCACGGCACGGCGACTGGAACCAAGCAAACCCTGCTCTGCCAATGCACGCCGCTGAGGCGGCAAGACATCAAACAACACCTTGTCTCCTCGGCCTTTATCAACAAGGCTGCGGACAAATTTTGTGACACGCGAATTGACCGCACGGGTGACAGTCCAGATGGAATTGTCTGCCAGTTGCCGCGCCGTTGCTGCCAACAAACGGGCGA
>DATDMT010000238.1:0-20743 GCA_036518635.1 Rhodocyclaceae bacterium
GACATGGGCGTGCCGCGCTACATGGTGGCGCTGTCGATCCAGTTGGTGCTGGCCCAGCGTCTGTTGCGGGTGATCTGCCCCAACTGCGCCGTCGAGGTGCCGCCCGAACCCCACGAGCGCGAATGGCTGCGCAACGAACTGGGTGACCGGGTGGATAACTTCAAGTACAAGCACGGCCAAGGCTGCGCCCACTGCGCCAGCACCGGCTACCAGGGGCGGCAGGCGGTGTACGAGTTCATCGAAATGTCCAATGCCCTGGTGGAGTCGGTGAACCACGGCGACCCCAATGACTTCATCCGCATCGGCCGCGAGCAGATGGGCGGTAACTCCCTGCGCCGCGACGCCGTGCGCCTGGTGGTAAACGGCCGCACCACCATCGAAGAAGCCATGCGCATCTCCACCCAGCTCGACGAATAGCGATGCCAGCTTTCGCCTACAAGGGCCGCAACAGCGCCGGGGAAGTCGTTACTGGCGTACTTGAAGGCGCGAATACCTCCGCCGTCGCCGACCTGCTGTTCGGCAGCGGCGTGACGCCGCTGGAGATCAAGCAGACTTCCGAGTCGGCGCTGAAGAAGCCGGATGCGGCTGGTGCCGGCGGCTTGTTCGGCGACAAGATCGTGCACGTGGACATCCTGATTTTTACCCGTCAGATATACACGCTGCTGAAGGCCGGTGTGCCGATCATGCGGGCGCTGACTGGCTTGCAGGAGTCTACCCAGAACTCGGCGATGAGGTCGGTCCTCGGCCAGATCCGTGAAAGCCTCGACACCGGCCGCGAACTCTCCATGTCCCTGGCGCGCCACCCGAAGGTGTTCACGCCCTTTTACCTGTCGATGGTCCGAGTCGGCGAGCTTACCGGGCGCCTGGAGGAAATCTTCCTGCGCCTGTTCGACCACATGGAGTTCGAGCGCTTCATGCGCGAGCAGGTCAAGTCGGCGCTGCGCTACCCGAGCTTCGTTGTAATGGCGATGGCGGTGGCCCTGTTCGTCGTGAACATCTGGGTGATCCCGGCCTTCGCCAAGGTGTTCAAAGGCTTCGGCGCCGAATTGCCGCTGATGACCCGAATCCTGATCGGCTTTTCCGACTTCACCGTGAACTGGTGGCACGCCATCATTGGCGGTGTGGTCGGTTTGGCTTTCGCCTTTCGTTCCTGGATCGCCACGCCTGCCGGGCGCTATCGCTGGGACACCATCAAACTGCACATTCCCATCGCCGGCAAGATCGTGCACAAGGCCACCCTGGCCCGCTTCGCCCGTAGTTTTGCCCTGGCGTCGCGCTCCGGGGTGCCGATCATTCAGGCACTGACGACCGTGGCCCAGACGGTGGACAACGCCTATTTGGCCGACAAGCTGGAGCAAATGCGCAACAGCGTCGAACGTGGCGAGTCGGTGCTGCGCTCTGCGATTGCGACCCAAGCCTTCACCCCGGTGGTGCTGCAGATGATCGCAGTGGGCGAAGAGTCCGGCTCCCTCGACGAGATGATGGAAGAGATCGCCGGCATGTACCAGAACGAGGTCGAGTACGAGCTGAAGACCCTGTCGCAGCAGATCGAGCCGATCCTGATTGTGATGCTGGCGATCCTAGTGCTGATCCTCGCCCTGGGTATCTTCCTGCCGCTGTGGGACCTCGGCAAGGTGGCGATGAAAAAGTGATGGCGGCCAAGGCGCCCGGGAGGCTGCGCGGCATCAGCCGGCTGGAGTTCGCCCTGATCGTATCTCTGGTCGGTGTGCTGGCTTTGGCGCTGCTCAGTCGTCTGCTGGAAACCGAGCGCGAGGCCGAACGCCTGGAAGTCGCGCTGACGGTGCGCAACATCGGCGTCGGCCTGAAGCTGGCGGTGAGCGAGCGGATCATGCGTGGACAGGAGGAGCGTCTGGCGGAACTGCTGGAGCGCAACCCGGTCGACTTTCTCGACCACCGGCCACGGGGCTACGGCACGCCGCCGGGCACCCCGGGCCGCTGGGCTTTCGACGCCAGAACCAGAGTGCTGAGCTACCAGACGATCCGCCCCGAGGCCTTTGCCGGCAAGGCCGAGTTGCGCTGGCAGATTCAGGCATTCGTGGCCACTCGCGGTCGCCCAGCGGGCCTGCGCCTGGTGCCGCTGGAAGACGATGAGCCGCGCTGAGCCGCGAAGTGGCGGACAAATTTGCGCCAAACCTCAGATTTCCCCTACAGAAAGCCGTGTTACGTTCGATATAGGAGGGCGTATGGCGCCAAAACTGAATCAATCCGCTCGCAGCGCGCATCGGGGCTTCACCCTGATCGAGCTGGTGATCGTCATCACCATCATCGGCATCCTGGCTGCCGTGGCCCTGCCGCGCCTGATCGACGCCCAACGCGATGCGCGAGTGGCCAAGGCCAACTCGCTCTTCGGCGCTATGCGTTCGGCCGCCGCCCTGGCCCGTTCCCGTTGTGAGCTTGACCTTGCCAATGTGGCCACCAGCACCACGACCAGCAACTGCGCCTCGACTAATCCGGTGGTGAATATGGACGGCTACTCGGTGGAGATCGTCAATCGCTACCCCAAAGCCACTGCCGCCGGCATCGATGTCGCGGCGCAGCTAAATCTGACTGCTGACGGGTTAACTGCCACCAGCGGCACCGGCCCCTCTGGCGCGCCGGCGCGTTTTTACGATGTTGCTGGCGGCACCGTGCCGTTCTGTCGCGTGACCTATGAAGAGGCTCGCCTTTCCGGCTCGGTGATCATCGGCCCGCCCTTCAACCCGCCGGTGACCAGCGGTTGCTGAACCTTGAAGCGGACTCTAATGGCGCATATGGCTTTGGATATAGGCTTGCAGGTTGCAACCAATCGTGCGGTCACCGGTCAATCTTTGGACTTGGGCGGTATTTCATTGGGCAGCGGCGTGAATCGGGTCGCTGCCAAGGAGTGGCAGATATGCTAGGGTTTACCTTATTGTTTTGTTCAGGCGCAATCCTGGCAGACGCGAAAATTCACTAGGCATTCATTGGCTTAGCCAAGGCGCATACGGAACATTCAAATCCCCGAAGGAGTAAGAAATGAAAAACATGCAAAAAGGCTTCACCCTCATTGAGCTGATCGTGGTGATCGTGATTCTGGGCATCCTGGCGGCTACGGCGCTGCCAAAGTTCATCGACGTGTCCGCCGATGCGGGCGACGCTGCAGCGGCAGGCGCTGCCGCTGCGGTTACTTCGGGGGGCGCAATGAACTATGCCAAGGCCAAGGCCAGCGGAGTCGCGACACTTTCGGTGACCTCCACTACGACCTGCGTGGCTCTGAATGCTTTGATGCAGGGAGGGGCGTTGCCCACCGGCGTGACCTGGGTGAGTGATACTGCAGCGACCGGCTGCTCCGGTTCGGGGGGGACCGGCACTGCCTGCAAATTGCAGCATACGAAGGGCACCAGCGGGGGTACGCCGAATACCGCAGTCACCTCAATTTGCACTGGATAATTCCAGGAGGACGGTGCTCTCGGATTCGGCCAATATAGGGCGGCTTCGGCCGCCCTTTTTGCTTCAGCTTTAGTTGAGTGCAATGCAAACACTGCGGCATTCTGGATTTACCCTGATCGAGCTTGTGATGACCTTCGTGGTCTTGGGCATCCTGGCGATGGTCGCGTTGCCGCGCATGACGGCCACCAGCGTTTTCGATGAGCGGGCTTTTGCCGACAAACTAAAGGCCACGATCGAGTTTTCCCGTAACAGCGCTGTGGCGAAACGCCGCTACACCTGCGTGTCAATCAGCGGCGCCAGCGCCAGCTTCACGCTCGACACCACGCAACCGGAATCGGCTACGGGCGCCTGCGGTGCCACAGCGCTGACCTTGCCCAGCGGCGGCAGCACCCTGGCGCCGCCCTCCGGCGTCACCCTGGCATCCAGTGTGGCCAGCATCGTGTTCGACCCTCAGGGCAACTACGGCGGTGCCGCCGATGTCACCATCAGTGTCGGCACCACCACCGTCAAAGTCACATCTGGGACCGGCTATGTCCATTGAGGGGCGCTGCCGCCAAAGTGGATTCACCCTGATCGAACTGATCATGTTCATCATGATCGTCAGCATCGCATTGGCTGGCGTCATGTCGATCCTGAATCTTGCGGTTTTCCACAGCGCCGATCCGATGGACCGAAAGCAGATGCTGGCGCTTGCCGAATCTTTGCTGGAAGAAGTGGAGGCCATGCCTTTCACCTACTGCGACCCGGATGACGCCAACGTGACCACGGCCACCTCCAGCGCCGTCGGCGCCGGCGGCTGCGCCGCCTTGGCCGAGCCCTACAATGCCAACGAATCCCGCGGCGGCGCGAGTTTTCCCTACGATAACGTGATCGACTACGCGGGCTTTAGCGTCAATCCGGTGACCGATATCACCGGCACGCATAGCTACGCGGGCTATTCAGCCACGGTCACCGTCAGCAACGACGGGGCGCTGGGCCCCGCCGGATTGCAGCCCGCTTCATCCGCGGTGCTGCGTATCAGCGTCAAGGTGACGCACGGCAGCGACAGCCTGACGCTCGAGGGCTACCGCGCCCGCAGCGCGCCGAATCAGCCATGACACGGCTCGCCCATCACACCCGGCAGGCGGGGTTCACGCTGATGGAGGCCATCGTGGTGATCGTGGTCACCGGCATTGTTTCCGCCATGGTGGCTGTGTTCATCAAGACCGCGATCGACAGCTATACCGATACTGCACGCCGCGCCCAATTGGCCGATGCCGCCGACGTCAGCCTGCGCCGCTTTGCCCGCGAGCTCAAGCTGGCGGTACCGAACAGTGTGCGTATCAAGGATAGCAATGGCAACGTCGGTAGCTGCGCCGTGCCGTACACCTGCTATATCGAGTTCCTCACCACCAGCGGCGGCGGGCGTTACCGGGATTCTGGGGACGGATCGACCGGCGGCAACGCCCTGTCCTTTACCGACAGCACCATCAAGAGTTTCGATGTGCTGGGCACGATGCCGGTCTTGAATAGCAATGCCGTCAATGGCAATGGTGATTACATCGTCATTTACAATCTCGGCACTAACTATGCGCCGGCGGATGCCTACCAGTTGTCCAACTGCGGTTCGAGCCCGGGCTGCAACATCGCCCAGGTGCAGTCGGTAGCGGGCAACACGGTAACCCTGGCGAGCAATTCCTTCGCTTCGCAGAAACCGCCCTTGCCGTCCCCCAACAGCCGCTTTTTCGTCGTGCCTTACGCGACACGCGCAATCACCTACGCCTGCCCGACGTCGACCAGCGGTAGCTTTACCCGCTATTGGGGATACGGGTTGAACGCCAACCAGATCGTGCCGCCAGGCGGTAGCTCGGCGGTGGCAATTGGCAACATCGTCTGCACGGTGGACTATCTGCCCAACGCTCTGCAACGTAATGCCTTGCTGTACATCAAGCTCACCGTGAGCGATCCTGCCGCCAGTAGCGAGACCGTCAGCGTCTTCCAGCAGATACGGATCGACAACACGCCATGAGCCGATTTTGTAGCCCGCCCCTCCAGCATCCACGCGTTACGACTGCGCAACGTGGATTTACCCTGGTCTCGGCCATCTTCATCCTGGTGGTGCTGGTGTCGCTGGGTGCCGCCATCGTTTCCGTTGCCACCTCCAGCGGCGTCAGCTCGGCCCTCGACGTGCAGGGCACTCAAGCCTATCAGGCTGCCCGGGCGGGGATCGAATGGAGCGTCTATCAGTTGCAGGCCACGCCCGCCTACAATTTCGGCCAGGCTAGCTCGGACCCGAATACCCGCGATTGCAACAACGCTGGCGGCAGCTTAGGCGTCAGCTTCGTGCCGCCGGCTCCCCGCCTTTCGGATTTCACCGTGACAGTGAGTTGCAATGCCAAGACAGACGCAAGCGGTGCGCCGACGGTGTACGAAATCACGGTCACGGCCTGCAATCAACCGGATGGAACAGGAAAGTGCCCTGGCACGGCCAGCAGCTTGACTTACGTCGAGCGTAAGTTAGAGGTGAAGTTATGAGCGCCCTCCGTTGGATCAGCCATTTCTTGCGCGGCCTTGCCCTGATCCTGTTGCTGGGCGTGGCCCCGGCCATTGCCGCCGACAAGTGTTCGTCCACCTGGCTCGGCAAGGTCTGGCTGAACGAATACAACTTCGGCACCAATCCCTTCGTCGAAATCTATTCGAAGGATGCGTCCTTCCCTGCCTCGTGGCAGAACTGGACCATCGAGGTCTACGACAGCCACGGCCTGATGATCCCGACGATCACCCTGAGCAATGCCAGCGGGGCCTTCGCCTGTACCAAGTCCGGCAACAAGACCTGGGTTACCAAGGACATTACGGACAACCAATTCAGCGGCAATGCCGGCCTGGCAGTTCTGAAAGATTCTTCCGGAAAGTTTGTCGATGCCTATGCCTTCGACAATTCGTCCCCGCCGAATTCCTGGAAGAACAGCACCAGCAATTACGACACGATCCTGGCGAATGCCACCAATGGCTGTTCCTACTTGACCACCTGGCTGAATTATCAGGCGACCCAGTCCGGCACCAAGCCCAATCAGCCGAACATGATGATCTGGTCGTCCCAGGGCAACAAGGACTATTCCCGGGTGCCCGATGGCGGTTCCGGCAATTACTCCAGCGGCAACAGCGGCGCCAACGGCAATAGCTGGTACATCACCAGCCAGACCGGCGCCGGCACGACCTATACGACCTGTACCAGCAACAATGCGAACTTCACCAAGTCGGTGGATTACCCACAGTTGCCGGTAAGCGGCACGGCCACCTTCAGCCTGACCTTCAGCAATCCCAACAGCGGGGCCATTGTCGGCAGCATCTATGTGGTCGACACGTTGCCGCCGGGAATGACCTTCGTTTCCGCCACGTCCAGCAATAGCGCAGACACGCTGCAGTACAGCACCGATGGCATTACCTACGGCTCTACCGTTCCGGCTTCCGTTGCCTACGTCAAATGGACCCCGGCCAATGTGGCGGGCGGCAGCTCGACGGTATTGAAGATCAAGATGACCGTGCCTGCGGCGGCAACGGTGGGCACGGTGTACACCAACAATGCAACCACCGGCGGCCTAGCCTTGACGGTCCAACAGACCGATAGCGCGGCGGTGACGGTGGTGTCCGCCACCACCCCGAGCTTCCTCATTTCGGCCGCGCCCAGCGCCAGTTGTACCTCCGCCAGCGGCTCCCTGCGGCCCGTGGTGACCGTTACCGCCAAGGATTCCCTCAACGGCACCGGTTCAACGCTCGACGCCAGCTCTCCGGCGAAGACCTATACCGGGACGGCCTACCTAGGAACCTCATCCGGCAAGGGAACCTGGGCCTTGCTGTCCGGGAGCGGAACCTTCAGCGCCACCAACAAGACCTATACCTTCGTGGCGGCGGACAAGGGGGTGGCGAGCTTTTATCTCACCGACAGCACGGTAGAGACCATCGATGTGACCGCCACCGATGCCGTGACCTATGCATCCTCCGGCGTCACCATGTCGGGCTTGTTCAGCAGCATCATTTACGGGGCAAACTGCACCCTGTTCGATCATGTGGAATTCAGCCACGACGGCGCCGCCACCACGATTGCCGCCGAACCCGTGACCATCTATGCTTGCACCGGCACGGCATCCTGCCAGGCCAGCAGCGCCAATCAGTACACCGGCGGCAGCTTTGTCGTCACCCTGACGGCAATTTCGGGAGCAAGCTGGTGCTCGGATGCGGCATGCGCCAACGTCATCAGTGGCACTATCACTGCGTCCAACGGCACCGTCCTATACCTGAAGGACACTACGGCGCGTACCGACCGGCTGGCGGGCACCTCGGCCAACGCCTCGAATACCACCGTGCAGTGCAAGAACACGTCGGCCGGCACCTTCAACTCGACGACGGCCTGCGACCTAGTGTTCAGCGGCGCCAGCTCGGGGTTTGACGTCGTGGAGCACAGCAGTGGAACCGCGACCGCGCCGCAGACGCCGCTTTATACCAAGGTGTCGGGTAGTGCCTTCACCGTGGACGTGCTGGCAACCAGCAACAGCGGCACCACGGTGGCCACCGGTTACACCGGCACCGTGAGCGTGACCCTGGTGGATGGCACCACCGGAGGAGGTGCTTGCGCAAGCATGACGCCGCTGTCCTCGGTGACCCTGTCTCCGGCCTCCCCCTATACTTTCGTCGCAGGAGATGCAGGGCGAAAGACCTTCACAATCACGGCCTCTGGGGCTGCAAGAAACGCCTACGTCCGCGTCAGCGACGGTACGACGACGACTTGCTCCTACGACAACTTTGCCATTCGGCCGGCCAAGTTTGTGGTCACCTCCAGCGATGCCGCCTACAGCGGTTCCGCTTGGCCGGCCATCAAGGCGGGCCGAAGCTTCACCCTGACCGCGCGTGGCGTGCAGTTGGACGGTAGCTCGACGGCCGTCGGCTACGATGGCGCTCCGGCGCTGAATGGTAAGGCGACAGACGGCTTCGTGGTTGGTACCGCCACCGCCGGCTCAGCGCTGAATCTCTCGGGTGGCGGCAGCTTTGGCTCCGCTACCGCCAGCACTTCATCTGCGTCAAATTCCTTCACTTATGACGAGGTCGGGTATTTCGGCTTGTTGGCAAATGCAGTGCAGGGTACGAGTTTTGCGGAGGTTGATATTGCCAAGGGGGAATGTATTGCCGGCAGCTTCGTCAATGGCTCCGGTTTCGGCAATGTGAATGGCTGCTATATCGGCAGCGCCGCAGTTACTTACGACGCCACCGCCCACACCGGCTTCGGCCGCTTCATTCCCGATTACTTCGATGTGGTCAGCCACTCCTTTTCGGCCAGCCCCTGTGCATCCGGCACGACGAATGTGTACATGGACCAGGCGTTTTCACTTGTGGCAACGATCGAAGCCCTTAATGCCTCGGGCGTCATCGTTACCAACTACACCGGCAGCTACGCCACGGGAACGGTGGGCCTGGAAATGGAAAACGCCCATTCGGGTAGTGCCGTAACGCACAGCCGCCTTACGCTGGGCGCAGCCAACTGGTCGGCGGGCAGCTATACATTCAGCGCCACCAAGTTTGCCCGCCTAAGCACCCCGGACGGACCCTACAGCAGCCTGGACATCGGCGTGTCGGTCAGCGATGAAACCGGCTTGCCCAGCGCATCGCGCCCCTACGTGGTTACCCGCGATATGAACGAGTTGACCACCGATTGCACAAAAGACACCAATGGGCATTCCGACGGCACCTGTACCGCGGTGAAGCTGGGGACGCTGGACGTTCGTTTCGGCCGCCTCCGTCTGCTCAGCGCCTACGGTTCCGAGCTGCTTCCCCTGCAGGTGCCGGTGCGCGCCGAGTACTACGACAGCGCTACCTCCTCCTGGGCGATCAACACCACCGACTCCTGCACCACGATTCCCGCAACCGCCGTCGCCCTCGGCGATAACAGCCTGACCACCAGCGTCACCGCCGGCCCGACGCTCAGCAACGGCGTTGGCACGATCACGCTGGACAAACCCTCCGGCGCTGGCAAGGTGGATCTGGCGATCAATCTCGGCAGCGGCGTGGCAGCGAGCACGGCTTGCATGGGCACCGCCTGGGCCTCCGGCCCGACCGGCGGCAGCGCACCGACCAACACACTCACCCATCTCGCCGGCAACTGGTGCGGCGGTACCTACGATAAGGCGCCGTCCGCGCGCGTCAAATTCGGGGCCGCCAAAGCGCCCTATCTGTACTACCGGGAACGCTACTGATCGGGCCTGGGCCCGGCGGCTGCAGACCCTCTCCCTCTGGCTGGCTACCGTTCGTCTGGTAGAACCGGCCGCCTGTCGCTTGCTGTCATCAGGGAAGACCTACCTCTCCTAAGATTTAACTGATCAACCCGGCGGATCGGGGGATTCGGAGCGGAGATGACAATCGACGGGTTCTGGCGCGTGGCGGCCCTTTGCCTGGCGGCTCTGGTACCGCAGTTGGCCGTCGCGGCCAGTTGCACCAGCAACGCCACCGGCAACTGGAATACCGCCGCTACCTGGAACTGCGGTCATGTGCCGGTAGATGGCGATTCGGTCACCATCCAGAGCGGCCACACCATTACCCAGAATGCAACGACCCATATTCTCTCGTCGCTGACGATAAGTGGCACTCTGACCCAGTCCGGCACCAGCGGTTTTGACGTCTGCCTCGGCGGCAACCTGATCAACAACGGCACCATCGATTTCCAGGCGTCCAGCGGCACCAACACCATCTTCCTGGCCGGCAGCAGTGTCACCTCCACCTGGTCCGGCGGCGGCAGTTGGCTGCTGGACAACGCCGACATCAACGGCAGCAACGGCACCTGCGGCAGCTCCTGTTCGGGCACCTGCAAGATCGAGCTATCGGGCAGCCCTTACCTCAAGTTCATCAACTCCAGCCTGTTCTCCGGCAATAGCGCGACTGCCACCTTCAACGCCGGCAACAATGCGACGGCGACGCTGGAGATGAACCGGGCCGGGAACCAGACCGTCACCAACGACTTCGTCACCTTCCCCAATCTAGTGCTGAGCGGCTCGGGCACCAAGACGCCGACCAACGGCACCCTGGTGGTCAAGGGCTCGCTGACCGTCAATAGCGGCGTCACCCTGGACTTGAACAACAACGACCCGGTGACCACGATCAGCGGTTCCTTCAGCAACGTCGGCACCACCAGTCTCAGCAATTCAAACGCCTTCATCGTCAGCGGTGCCCTGAGCAACAGCGGCACCCTGATCGGCAACGGCGGCGCAGCCAGCGTCGGCGGCAATTTCAGCAACAGCGGCACGTTTACCTCGGGCAGCGGCACCTGGACCTTCAATGGCAGCGGCAGCAGCCAGAGTTTCAGCGGCGCCGTCACCTTCCAGAACCTGACCCTCAACAACAGCAGCGGCTTCAGCCTGGGCAACGACATCACCGCCAGCACTTTGCTGACCATGAGCAGCGGCAAGGTGGCGACCGGGGCGAATTCCCTGGTGGCTTCCGCCAGTTGCCCGGGGGGCATTACGGGCAGCAGCAGCGCCTACGTGATCGGCAACCTGAAGCTGACCATCCCCTCCACCAACCCGGTGACCTGCACCTTCCACGTCGGCGATGCCACTGCCTATACGCCGCTCAGCATCACCAAGACCGGCAGCAACAGCGGCACCCTGAGCGGCACCACGGCGGCCGGCGACCATGCCGACACCACGGCTGGGACCAACGGCATCAATGCTGGCTTGAGTGTGAACCGTACCTGGACCTTGACCAGCGGCACCTTGTCCGCCAGCACCCCTTACTCGACCATTCTCAACTTCGTTGCCGGCGATATCGATGCCGGGGCGACTACATCCAACTTCGTCGTCGGCCTGAAGTCCGGCGGAACCTGGAGCCTGCCCACCGTGGGCACCAAGACCGGCACTTCGACCCAGGCCACCGGCCTGACCGCCGTTGGCGTCTTCGCCGTCGGTGAAGGCCGGGCCAATTGTTCTTCGACGGCGACCGGCAATTGGAATACCGCCGGAACCTGGACCAGTTGCCGCGGCGGCGTGCCCTTGGCCGGCGATACAGCAACCATCAATAACGGCCACACCGTAACGCTCAATGTCACGACGCCGGCGATTGCCAGCCTGACCGTGAACAGTGGTGGTGTGTTGACTGCCAGCGCTGCTAATACGCTGACCCTGGCCGGCAATCTGGTGAACAACGGCAGCATCACCCTGGGGACTTCCGGCAGCGTTACCCTGACGGCCGCTTCCCAGTGGTCGGGCGCGCCGACCGCCTGGACCCTGAACAATCTGGACCTGGGCAACAAGGCCCTGAGCTTCAGCGGCAGCGCCGCCATCAGCATCAACGGCTCGGTGACGGTGGGTTCGGGCAGCATCAATTCCGGCGGTGCCAACACCTCGGCGACCCTGAATTTCTCCGGCGCTTCGGCGCAGACCGTGCCCACTGCCGGCGTGGTCTATCCCAACCTGACTCTGTCCGGCGCCGCGACCAAGACCTCGGCCAGTGGCACCCTGGATGTGCGCGGCAACTTCACTGTCTCCAGCGGCGCCACCTTCTCCGGCAGCAACAACCCGACGGTGAGCTTGGTCGGTAATTTCAGCAACAGTGGCGGTTTCAGTTCCGGCAGCGGCACTTGGACTTTGGTCGGTAGCAGCGCACAGACACTCACCGGCGCGACGACCTTCAACAATCTGGCGATCAACAACGCCAACGGTGTGACCCTGGCCAGCGGTAACGTCACCATTGCCACCTTGCTGACCCTGACCAATGGTGTGCTCACCACCGGCAGCAATATTCTGATTACCACCGCCAACTGTACGGTCCCCGCCATCAGCCGCGGTAGCGGCTTCGTCGCCGGCAATTTGCGGCTGACCTTTCCCTCGGGGACGCAGACCTGTACCTATCACGTCGGCACCGGCAGCACTTACGCCCCCATCGGCCTGACGCTGGTTTCCAGCGGCGGCACGCTGACCGGCAGCACCACCGCCGGCGACCATCCCGACACGGCGGCCGGCACCTCGAACATTGACGGCACCAAGAGCGTGAACCGCTACTGGACGCTGTGGGCCAGCGGCGACACGATTGCCAGCGTCAGCAGCTATGGCGCCACCTTCAACTTCGCTGCCGGCGATCTGGACGCCAGCGCCACGGTGAGCAACTTCAAGCTGGGCAGCAAGACCGGTGGCGCCTGGACCCTAAGCACGCCGTCCAGCACTTCCAGCACCTCGGTCAGTATTTCCGGCGTCACCGGCGGCCTCGCTGCCACCATCGAATTCGCCGCCGGCGAGCGGGCGTTGACCTGCTGGAGCGACGACTTCAGCGGCACGCCGCCGCTGTCCAGCAACTGGTCGGTGGGCCACGTCACCGGCAGCTTCGGCGATCCGGCCATCGTCAGCGGCCGGCTACGCCTGACCGATGCCACCGCCTCGGCGGCCACCCATGCGGCCCTGATGCGCCTGTTCCCGGCGGCGGGCAACAAGATCGTGGTGGAGTTCGACCACTATGCCTACAACAACAGCAGCGGGGCCGATGGCATCGCGCTGATCCTCTCCGACGCCTCACAGCCGCCGGTGGCCGGCGCCTTCGGCGGCTCCATGGGCTATGCGCAGAAGGGCCAGAGCCCCATCTCCGACTGCACCACCAGCGGCGGCTGTCCCGGCTTCCGCGGCGGCTGGCTGGGGGTGGCGATCGACGAGTACGGCAACTTTTCCTTCAACAGCGAGGGCCGCAGCGGCGGTTCGGCACCGGGCCGTACCATCGATTCCGTTTCCCTGCGCGGCTCCTGGGGCTGCTCGGCGTCGCCCACTGCGAGCTGCATGACCGGCTACGCCTACATGACCGGCACCGGCACCCTGTCGCCGGGCATCGACGCGGGCAGCGCCACCAATCATCGCTACCGGGTGACCGTGGACCACAGCAACGGCGTCAACGCCTGGACCACCGTGGAGCGCGACACCAGCGGCGCCGGCACTACCTACACGACGTTGCTCGGCCCCTTCGACGCCAAGGCGGTGTCCGGCCAGGCGGCGGTGCCGACCAACTGGTATCTGTCCTTTACCGGCTCCACCGGCGCCGTCACCAACATCCACGAGATCGACAACCTGAAGGTTTGCTCGACCACGCTGCAGACCATCAGCCTGGATCACATCCGCATCGAGCATGATGGCTCGGCACAGACCTGCACGCCGGAATCCATCACCATCAAAGCCTGCGCCAATACTGCCTGCGACGCGCTGTATCTCGGCAGCGTGACGGTGGATTTGAGCAACATCGGCACTTGGTCCGTCGACCCGGTGACCTTCAGCGGCGGCTCGACGACCGTCACGCTAACCGAGTCCGCTGCGGCGACCTATACCTTGGGTGGCACGGTCACCTCCACTCCCGCACCCGCCACTGGCTCGACCTGTTACAACACCGCGGCCGGCTCGACCAGTTGCAGCATTACCTTCAGCGGCTGCGGCAGCGGCTTCGATGCGGTGGAAAGCGGCGCGAACCCGTCGACGCCGCTGTACACGAAGCTCGCTGGCACCAGCTTCGCCATCGACGTACTTGCCACCAGTGGCGGCGGTAGCGCGGTAGCGACCGGCTATACCGGCGCGGTGACCATGCAACTGGTGGACGGCGGCACCGGTGGCGGGGTTTGCGGCAGCATGGCCGCATTGACGCCGGTGACGATCACTCCCGCCTCCCCCTACACCTTCGTTGCCAGCGATGCCGGGCGCAAGTCGGTGACCTTCAGCTACGCCAAGGCCGCTGCAAACGTCTATGTGCGGATGAGTGACGGTATCAACACCTCTTGCTCCAAGGATAACTTCACCATCCGGCCCCAGCAGTTCGCCCTGACAGCCTCTCCCACCGGTTCGGGCAACGCGCTGCTGGCCGGCACCCAGGCCACCGGCGCCAGCGTCATCGCCATCACCGCCAATGCCGGGGTCGCTGCAGGCTACGTCACCATCGCCGGCGCCGCCAGCGTCAATACCGGCCTGGTGGCCGACTGGCAAGTGTCGTCGGTGGCGATAAATGCCGGCAGCCTGACCGGCAGCTTCGGCGCCGCAGCCGGCAGTTCCGCCAGCGGTAACTTCTATTACAGCGATTTCGGTACCATCACTTTCACCCCCGATGCTGTCACCGACAGCAGTTTTACTTCGGTGGACCAGAACATCTCCGCCAATGGCATCACTCGCACTGCTCTGGACTGCAATAACGGTAGTAGCAATAGCACCTCAAACACCTTGGCCAACGGCCGCTATGGCTGCTATATCGGCAGCGCCCAGCTAGGACCGATGGGCCGCTTTCACCCCGATCACTATGAAGTGGCCGCCAGCTTCACCGCTGCCTGCAACGGCTTCACCTATATGGGCCAGCCTCTGCTCGGCATCAGCTATAGCCTCTACGCCGTGAACAGTGCCGGTGATCGAATGCGCCGCACCTTGGCCGGCGCGCCAGGCCTCCCGACTATCGACGTGGTTGGCGACAATGCGGGTACCCAGGTGCTGGTGGGCAACCTCAGCAGTTGCACGCCTTCTCTCAGCACCGGTTCGCCGCAGGTGGTCGATTCGTCGGCCACGCCGACAGCGCCAGTCTGTGGCTGGCCCGCAGCCGATACCGGTACGAGTTCGCCCTTCACCTTGACCGGTACCGCGCCTTACACTTTCCTCAAAACGACCCCGGTGCTCTACGACAGTTTCGCCTTGAAGACGATCGTTACCGATAGCAACGATGTTCGCATCACCAGCCCGGGAGGGGCGGTCAATTCTGGGCACACGTCGACCATCACCTCGGCCAGCACCAAGCTCCGCTACGGCCGCCTGCGCCTGATGAACGCCTACGGCTCGGAACTGTTGCCGCTCCTGGTGCCGGTGCGGGCCGAGTACTTCAACGGCAGCGGCTGGTCGCAGAACACCCTCGACAATTGCAGCAACCCCGGCACTGCTGCCGTCGCCGGTTCGGGGGTGGCCCTGACCGTCAGCAGCTTCCCTGCTCTGAGCGGTGGCACCTCCTCGATCAAGTTCAATGCGCCCGGCGTCACGGGCCTTGCCGACATTGCGCTGTCCCTCGGTGCATCCGGCAACGACGCCAGTTGCAACGGTAGCCACGGCGGTAGCGGCGCCAACCTGCCCTGGTTGCAGTACGCCTGGTGTGCCGGCAAGAGCGACCCCAATGCCCGGGTCAAGTTCGGCGCCGCCAAGCAGCCCTTCATCTACCTGCGCGAACGCTACTGAACGGGCTTGTCTGCCGTTTCTGTCGCCGGCCTGTCACGGGCACGGCAGTGGATTCCCCCTGCGCAGGATTGAGGGGGATTTACTGCCCAGCTATCAGTTTTTCCCTATGGCCGCGCCGGGAATAATCGCGTGTGTGAAAAAGTGTTTTCAGGGCGACCATGTGGTCTAAGCGGCGCGCAGAGGTTTCGGATGGTACGACAGCGGTGGTCTTCTCCCGGGGACGGGTGGAGGTCGCCCGCGTGCGCCTGCGCACCGGCGAGCGGCCGGCTCTGTTGAACTGGGACAGCTATGCCCTCGATGGCGGTGAGCTGGAGGGCCTGAAGCGCCTGCGCGGCGCGCGGCAACTGGGCGGCCGCTGCACTACCCTGCTGCACCACGGCCAGTACCAGATGCTGCAGATCGAACCGCCGTCGGTTCCCGCCGAGGAGCTGCGCGAAGCGGTGCGCTGGCGCATCAAGGAGATGGTGGACTTCCCGGTGGACCAGGCTGGCGTGGACGTGTTGCGCGTCCCCGCCGCCGCACCGGGCCGGCCGGCGCAGGCCTTCGCCGTCGCCGCGCGCAACGACGTGATCGGCCAGCAGGTGCGCCTGTTCCAGGACGCCAAGGTGGACTTGGCGGTGATTGACGTCCCCGAACTGGCCCTGCGCAATGTCGCGGCGCTGCTGGAGGAGGAGAACCGCGGCCTGGCCTTCCTGAGTTTCAACGCCGATGGCGGCACCCTGGTGTTCACCTTCCAGGGCGAGCTTTACGCGCTGCGCCACATCGAGGTCGCGGCGGCGCAACTGGCCGGCAGCGGCGAAGCGATGGCGGCGATCCACGAGCGGGTGCTGCTCGACGTGCAGCGTTCCCTGGACAACTTCGACCGCAACTTCAGCCACATCTCCCTGCCCCATCTGCTGGTGGCGCCGCTTCCTGAGGCAGAGGCCTTTGTCGCCTACCTGCGCGAGAACCTCTACCTGCCCGTCGAGGTGCTGGATTTGGCAACGGCCATGGATCTCAGCGCCGTGCCGTTGCTGGCCGAAACCGCCCGCCAGAGCGAGGCCCTGCTGGCCATCGGCGCCGCCCTGCGCCAGGAGGCGGCATGAGCCAGCAGATCAATCTCTACAACCCGGCCCTGCGGCGCCAGCGCGAGCTGCTCAGCGCCGCCAGCGTGGCCGTGACGGCGCTGCTGCTCAGCACGGTGGTGTTTGCCTGGGGCAGCGCGGTGCGTGCCGGCCTCGGCGCACGCCAGGCTGAAGCTGCCGCTTTGGCTCCGCAGGCCAAGGCCGCCCAGGAGCAGATGACCATCCTGGCCAAGAGCCTTGGCGAGCGCAAGCCGGATCCGGCGCTGCAGCGGCAGTTGGCCGAGGCCGAGGAAATCCTGTCGCTGCGCGCCCGCGCCCGCGATGCCCTGAGCCGCAGCGCCGGCCCTGGCGCGCCGAGCTTTGCCGAATATCTGCGCGGCCTGGCGCGGCGCATTCCCAAGGGCGTCTGGTTGACCGGCTTTACCGCCAACGAGGGCGACGGCCTGGAGATTCGCGGCCGCATGACCGACCCGGCGCTGATCCCCGAATATATCCAGCGCCTTAACGAGGAGCCGGTCTTTCGCGGCCAGTCCTTCGCCGCCTTGCGCATGGCCCGGCCGGAAACCGACAAGACCGCAACCGACGCCGCCGGCAAGACAAAGGCCGCCGCGCCGCTGTTCCATGAGTTCGCCCTGGTGCCGCAGAAACAGGCGGGCGGCGAAAAATCGGCGGCGGACAAGCCGGCCGCGGACAAGCTGGTCGAAGTGCCCAAGGCGGTGGATAACCTGCACAGCCAGGTGGTAGCCCAGGCCGAGCCGTCGGCAAAGGGCAAGACGCCATGAAAATGCCCGCCCAATGGCTTGTGCTGTCCGCCAAGTTCGCGGCCCTGGCGCCGCGCGAGAAATGGTTGGTGGCCGGTGCCATCGTTCTCGGCAGTGGTCTTGGCGGCTACTCCTTGTGGGTGGAGCCGGCTTTGCGCAGCCGCGACCTGCTGACCAAACAGATCGCCCAGTATCAGGCCGATCTGGCTACCGCCGCCACACAGACCCAGGAACTGCGCGTGCGTGCGACGGACCCGGATGCCGCCAACCGTAAGGCCCTGCAGGAGGCCCGCGACAAGCTGCTGGTGCTGGACCAGGAGGTCAAGTCTTACCAGGGCATGCTGGTACCGCCGGACCAGGCGGCCCGCCTGCTGCAATCCCTGTTGGCGCGCCATCGCGGCCTGGAACTGGTGAGCCTGGAAACCCTGCCGCCCACATCGCTGGTGGCGCCGGTGGAGAAGGCCGACGAACCTAAGGGCGACGCCAAGGCCGCCGCCGCGCCCAAGGCCGCGCGCCCGGCCAGCCCGGGCGGCAACATCTACAAGCACGGCATCGACATCCGTGTCGCCGGCAGCTTCAACGACCTGCTGGCCTGGCTGGGTGAGTTGGAGCAGGGGCCACAGAAACTGATCTGGGGCCAGATGAACCTGGCCGCGCAAACCTATCCGCGCAGCGTGCTGACCCTGCGCGTCTATACCCTGAGCCTGGATTCCACATGGCTGGTACTTTGACCCCCTCGATCCGCGTCGGCCTGCTGTTGCTGGGCGCTGCCCTGGCGGCTGCGGCGACGTTGGCCGCCGCGCAGGGGGCCGCTGACCCGACCCGGCCGGCGATCGGCGCCGGGGCCGCTGAAGCCGCCGCCACCCAGGATCCCGCCGCCGCCACAGCGGGTCTGCAAAGCGTGTTCATCCGCAAGGGTGGTAAGTCCGGTGCGCTGATCAACGGCGAATACGTCGAGCAGGGCGGCCGAGTGGGCGAGAGCGTGCTGCTCAAGGTGGGCGAGAACTTCGTGGTGCTGAAAGGGCCGGGCGGCAAGGAAGTGCTGCGCCTGACGCCGGGGGTGGACGTGCGTGCGGCGGGTGGTACCGGCAGGGCGGTGCAACCGATGGACGTGCCGGCACCCGAGAAAAAAACCAAAGGAAAAAGACAATGAGGTCGCCAATCCTGCTCTGTTGCGGGCTGCTGACGTTGCTCTGCGGTTGCTCGTCGCCGACCATCAAGCCCGGGGCGATCAACGACCGCATCGGCGATGAAGTGCGACAGGCCGCGACCGAACGCAAGGTCCGCGAGAGCAGCGCCGAAAAATCGCTGATGCCGCCGCTGGCGATGGAACTGCCTGGGGGCGTCGAGGCGGTGGAGCCGCGCTTCGACCTCTCGGTGGTCAACGCGCCGGCCACCCAGGTGTTCATGGCTCTGGTCAACGGCACCCGCTACAACATGCTGATCGGCCAGGAAGTGGCCGGCAACCTGACCATCAACCTGAAGGATGTGACGGTCAAGGAAGCTCTGGAGTCTATCCGCGAGCTCTACGGCTACGAATATCAGATCAAGGGCAATCGCATCGTCATCCAGCCGAACACCCTGCAGACACGGATGTTCCAGGTGAACTACCTGGCGTCGCGGCGCCAGGGCGCCACCGAGTTGCGCGTTACCAGCGGCTCCATCGTCGGCTCCGGCGCGTCTTCGGGCAGCACCTCGACCCCTTCCAGCGGCGCGACGCCGACGCCGCAGGGCACTGGCACCAGCAGCGGCACGGGATCGAACCTGACCAGCCAAGTGCGCACCAATACCGATGCCGACTTCTGGCACGACATGCAGACGGCACTGGCCACCATCGTCGGCAGCGCCGATGGCCGCAGCGTGGTGATCAATCCGCTTTCCGGCGTGATTGTGATCCGCGCCCTACCGCGCGAATTGCGCTCGGTGGAGGCCTATCTGAAGGCCACCCAGGCGGTGGTGGAGCGCCAGGTGATGCTGGAGGCGAAGATCATCGAAGTCTCCCTCAGCCAGGGCTTCCAGTCGGGGATCAACTGGGGCAGCTTCAACGGCAGCAGCAACCGCATTTCAGCCGGCTCGATGGAATCGAGCACAGTGCTGCGTACCCAGAATACCGGTGCGCTGACCAACACGCCGACGGGCGTAGTGAGTTCCGCGAGCAAGAATGAAGAGCTGTTCGGCAACAACGTCACCGCGATTCCTGGTGCCGCCGGCATGCTGGCAACTTCGCTGGGTAAGGGCTTCTTCGGTCTGGCGCTGCAGACCGCCAATTTCGCCGCCCTGCTGAACTTCCTCGAAACCCAAGGCTCGGTCTCGGTCTTGTCCAGCCCGCGCATCGCCACCATCAACAACCAGAAGGCGGTGCTCAAGGTCGGCACCGACCAGCTCTTCGTCACCAACGTGACTACCAACACTACCAGCACCACCACCGGTTCGGTGAGTACGCCGAGCCTGACCCTGCAGCCCTACTTCTCCGGCATCTCGCTGGACGTGACGCCGCAGGTGGATGACGACAACAACATCATCCTGCATGTACATCCGGCGATCAGCAATGTCACCGAGGTGCAGAAAGTCATCGACCTTGGCACGGTGCTGGGCACCTACAAGTTGCCGCTGGCTTCCAGCACGGTGAACGAAACCGACAGCATCGTCCGCGTCCAGGGCGGCAACATCGTCGCCATTGGCGGCCTGATGAAGCAGGACCAATCCCTCGACCGCAGCGGCCTGCCGGGCACCAGTTCCAACTTGACCGGCACCAAGTCGGCGTCGATGAACAAGCAGGAACTGGTGATTCTGCTCAAGGCCACCGTGATTTCCGACGATACGGCCTGGGTCAAGGATTTGGAACAAACCAGCGAGCGCCTGCGCAATATGGACCCGCGCGACCTACCTAACCTTCGTCCCTGATCGCCGACGCCGATGTACCTGTCCCATTACGGCCTGACGGAACTGCCCTTCGGCATCACGCCGGACACCCAGTACATCTATTCCGCCACGGCCCACCAGGAGGCGCTCAACACGGTGCTGCTGGCGCTGCAGAGCGGCGAGGGCTTCGTCAAGATCAGCGGCGAGGTGGGTACCGGCAAGACCCTGCTGTGCCGTCGCCTGTTGCGCACCTTCGGCGAGGACACGATCACCGCCTATTTGCCCAATCCGCAACTCGATCCGCGCACCCTGCTGCTGACTGTGGCCGAGGAATTGGGTGTGGCCGATGGCCCGGGCGAGGCCTTCCACGTCATCAAGCGCATCAATCATCGGCTGATCGCCCTGGCCGGCGAAGGCAAGACGGCGATCCTCTGCATCG
>DATDMT010000239.1:0-10215 GCA_036518635.1 Rhodocyclaceae bacterium
TTCGTTCACGCCCAGTTGCTCGGCGACGATCTTCTTGACGCGCTGTTCGATATTCTCCATTTATGACTCCTTGTCCCAGTCGGGTATGGTGAGAAAAACCTGGCTATTTTAACAAAAACTTTTGGTCCGCCCTGTTACAGAACAGGGCGGGAAAATCCTGCCTCACGACATGTACATGCCGCCGTTTACATGCAGTTCGGTACCGGTGATGTAACCGGCCTTGGGTCCGGCGAGGAAAGCCACCGCGGCAGCCACCTCTTCGGCCTGCCCCAGGCGGTTCAGGGGAATCTTGCCGAGCAGCGCTTCCTTCTGGGCATCGGGCAGGGCCTTGGTCATGTCGGTGTCAATGAAGCCCGGCGCAACGCAATTCACCGTGATGTTGCGGCTGCCCAGTTCCTGAGCCAATGCGCGGGTCATGCCGGCGACGCCGGCCTTGGCCGCGGCGTAGTTGGCTTGGCCGGCATTGCCGGCGGCGCCCACCACCGAAGTGATGCTGACGATGCGGCCCCAGCGGGCCTTCATCATGCCGCGCATGACCAAGCGGCACATGCGGAACACGGACTTCAGATTGGTGTCGGCCACCGCATCCCACTCGTCGTCCTTCATCCGCATCGACAGGTTGTCGCGGGTAATGCCGGCGTTGTTGATCAGGATCGTGACCGGGCCGAACTTCTGCTCGATCTCGCCGATCAGGGCTTCGCAGCCGGCGGCTTCGGTGACGTTGAGCACCGCGCCCCAGCCCTTGACCTGGGCTTCGTCCAGATACTTCTGGATTTCCGCGGCGCCGGCTTCGCTGGTGGCGGTACCGATCACCGTGGCGCCTGCGGCGCCGAGCTCGAGGGCGATGGCGCGGCCGATGCCGCGGGAAGCTCCGGTGACGAGGGCAATCTTGTCCTGCATGTTCAGCTCCTTATTGCTTCACGACCGCCAGGGCGGCTTCCAGTCCGGCCAGGTCGGCCATAGCGAGGCCGACGATACCGTCGGCGCAGCGCTTGGCGACACCGGACAGCACCTTGCCCGGGCCGCATTCGAGCACATGGCCGATGCCGATGGTCTGCATCGCCTGCATGGTCTCGACCCAGCGCACCGGGGCGGCGGCCTGACGACCGAGGGCTTCCTTGATCCGGGCCGGATCGTTTTCCACAGCGACATCGACGTTGTTCAACACCGCGATGGTCGGCTTGTTCAGGGTCATTTCCGCCAGGCGCGCCTTCAGCCGCTCGGCGGCGGGTTGCATCAGGCTACAGTGGAAGGGGGCGGATACCGGCAGCAGCACTGCGCGCTTGGCGCCCTTGGCCTTGCAAGCATCGGCGGCACGCTGCACGGCGGCAGCGTTGCCGGCGATCACGGTCTGCTCCGGGGCATTGAAATTCACCGCCTCGACGCACTGGCCCTGGGCGGATTCCGCACAGATGGCCTTGATCAGTTCGGCATCCATGCCGAGGATCGCCGCCATGGCGCCCTCGCCGGCCGGCACCGCCTCCTGCATGGCCTTGGCGCGCAGTTCCACCAGGGGCACCGCATCGGCCAGGGACAGCACACCGGCGGCCACCAAGGCAGAGTATTCGCCCAGGCTGTGGCCGGCCACCATGGCCGGCGTGGGGCCACCCTTTTCCAGCCACAGGCGATACACGGCAATGCCGGCGGTCAGCATCAGTGGCTGGGTATTCACGGTCTGGCTGAGGGCCTCGGCAGGGCCGTCGGCAGCCAGTTGCCAGAGGTCGCGGCCGAGGGCGGCGGAGGCCTCGTCAAAAGTCTTCTTCACCACGGCGCTGTCGCCGTAGGCGTTCATCATGCCAACGGACTGGGAGCCCTGGCCGGGAAACACGAGTGCGAATGTCATCGGGTCTTTCCTCGCAATCAATAGGTGAGCAGCGCTGCACCCCAGGTGAAACCACCACCGACGCCTTCCAGCAGCAGGGTGTCGCCGCGGCGGATGGTGCCGGCGCGCACGGCCTCGTCGAAGGCCAGAGGGATCGAAGCCGCGGAGGTGTTGCCCTGGTGATCCACCGTGACGATGCAGCGCTCCATCGGCAGACCCAGCTTCTTGCAGGTGGCCTGCATGATGCGGACGTTGGCCTGGTGCGGGATCAGCCAATCGACGTCGGCGACGGTCTTGCCCGCCATAGTCATGACTTCCTGCGCCACCTCGGCCAGCACCCGCACGGCGAACTTGAACACCGCCTGGCCGTCCATCCGCAGCAGCGGATCGCCGATCGGTTTGCCGCCGGACATCTGGCCGGGAACCGAAAGAATGCCGTGATGGGAGCCATCGGCATGGATCGCAGTGGCGAGGATACCGGGCTGCTCGGAGGCTTCCAGCACCACCGCGCCGGCGCCGTCGCCGAACAGCACACAGGTGCCGCGATCCTGCCAGTCGAGAATGCGCGAGAACACTTCGGCACCCACCACCAGGGCGCGCTTGTTGGCGCCGGCGCGAATGAACTTGTCGGCGACCGACAGCGCATAGGCAAAGCCGCTGCATACCGCCTGCAGGTCAAAGGCGGCACCGCCATTGCGAATACCGAGCTTGGACTGCAGCAGGGCCGCGGTGCTGGGGAAGATGTAATCGGGGGTCGAAGTAGCGACGATGATCAGATCGATGTCGTTCGCAGTGCAGCCGGCCGCCTCGATGGCGCGCTGGCTGGCGATCAGGGCCAGGTCGCTGGCGCTGACCTCCGGGGCGGCGAGGTGGCGGGCACGGATGCCGGTGCGCTCGACGATCCAGTCGTTGTTGGATTCGAGGCCGTAGCGGGCGATCAGTTCGTCATTGCTGACCGGGTTCCCAGGCAGGTAGCTGCCGGTACCGGCGATGCGGGCGTAGATCATACGGCGTGGACGGATTCCGGTTCGGCCGGCGGCGCCATCGACGCCATGCGGGCGGCGATCTTCTCCGGCAGGTTGTGGCGGGCGGCTTCGGCCGCCCGTTCCAGGGCGCAGCGGAAGGCCAGGGCGTCGGCGGAGCCGTGGCTCTTGAACACCACGCCACGCAGACCGACGAAGGCGGCGCCGTTATAGCGGCGGTGATCGAAACGGCGCCGGAAGGCCTTGATCACCGGCATGGCCATCAGGGCCGCCAGCTTGGTAAAGAAGTTGCGGGAGAATTCCTGCTTGAGGCTGTTGCCGATCATCGTCGCCAGGCCTTCGGAGGCCTTCAGCACGACGTTGCCGACAAAGCCGTCGCAGACCACCACCTCGGTGGTGCCCTTGAAAATGTCGTTGCCTTCAACGTTGCCGTAGAAGTTCAGGCCGCTGTTGCGCAGCAACTCTGCGGCGCGCTTGACCACGTCATTGCCCTTGATGTCTTCCTCGCCGATGTTCAGCAGGCCGACGCTGGGGCGCTCGCTGTGGTCCAAGGCCGAGGCCAGCATGGCTCCCATGATGCCAAATTGCAGCAGATGCTCGGGGCCGCAATCGACATTGGCGCCCATGTCCAGCACATAGGCGTGGCCCTTGGCGGTGGGCATCACGGCAACGATGGCCGGGCGGTCGATGCCCGGCAGGGTTTTCAGCACGAAACGGGATACCGCCATCAGCGCGCCGGTGTTGCCGGCGGAAACCGCGGCGGTCGCCGTGCCGGCCTTGACCAGCTCGGCGGCGACGCGCATCGAGGAATCCTTCTTGTTGCGCAGGGCCACCGCCACCGGGTCGTGCATCTCCACCACTTCCGAGGCGTGGTGCAGACGCAGGCGATCGCCGAAGCTGCGCTGGGCATCGCCCAGCAGCGGACGCAACACATCCTCCCGGCCCACCAGGATGGCGGTTACATCGGGATCGCGCTGAAGAAACTCGAATGTCGCGGGCAGCGTGACCGACGGACCGTGGTCACCGCCCATGCAATCCACCGCGATGGTGATCGCCATTGACGTTCGTTAGCTATTTAAGGGGAGCAACAAAAAGGCCGGATGCGAAGCCGCATCCGGCCGATTCGTTCGAGAAAATTACTCGCCCTTGGTCTTCAGGATCTTCTTGCCGCGATACACGCCGGACGGGGAGATGTGATGACGCAGGTGGGTCTCACCCGTGGTGGCTTCGACAGCCAGCGGCGGGGTGGTCAGAAAGTCGTGGGAGCGATGCATACCACGCTTGGACGGGGACTTCTTGTTCTGTTGAACGGCCATTTCAGACTCCTTACTTCAAAATCTATTGCTTCTTCAGCTTCGCCAAAACCGCAAAAGGCGAAGCCTCCCGATTGAGGTCTGCATCCGTCAAAGGCTTGCAGGCCGCATCCTGTTCCTTGTGCATCGGCGCGATGGGCAGCGCCAGCAACACTTCATCTTCAACCAAGGCCAGCACCGACATCTCGGGGCCGGCGACGATAGCGTCGGCGCTATCGTCTTCCAACTCGTCTTCCGGCCAGTCCAATGTTCCGTCCCGGCGCGGGGCAATCAAACGCAAGCGCGCGCTGATCTGTAGCGGCAAACGCATCGCGTTCAGGCAACGCTGGCAGCGCAGGACAACCTCGCCCGATGCTTCCAGCAGCAGAAAACTTCCCTCCCCATCACGCTCACCACTCAATTCGCAGGACAGATCGCCGCTGGAATCCAGCAACTGATCCATCACCCGCGTCAGCTTGGCCAAGGCGACGTGACCGGTCATCCGGCCGCTATCGCGGGCGAAAGCCATGCCGTCGAAAACCGTCCCGGCGAGATCCTGAAGGTGCTGGCGCGACATAAGGGGCGCGAATGCTATCATGCCCGGCCTTTTCGAGTCAAAACAAAAGCATGCATCTCGTCCTGGCCTCCACCTCCCTCTTTCGCCGGGAGCTGCTGACCCGACTCCAGATTCCCTTCGAAACCGCCGCCCCGCATACCGACGAGACGCCGTTGCCGGGGGAAAGCCCCGCCGATACCGCCGAACGCCTCGCCGAAGCCAAGGCCCGGGCGGTCGCCGCACAGTTTCCGAACGCCCTGATCATCGGTTCCGATCAGGTGGCCTTCCACGGCGAGCACACCTTCGGCAAACCGGGGACGCGGGAGAATGCCATCGCCCAGTTGCGGGCAATGAGTGGAAAAGCCGTGGTTTTCGCCACTGGTCTTTGCCTGTTGAATGCCGCCAGCGGCCGTGTCCATCTGCGCACCATCCCCACCGAAGTACGCTTCCGCGAGCTTTCCGATGGCGAAATCCTGCGCTATCTGGACAAGGAAGATGCCCTCAACTGCGCCGGCAGCGCCAAATCCGAGGGCCTCGGCATCTCCCTGCTGGAATACATGCGCGGCGACGACCCCAACGCCCTGGTGGGCCTGCCGCTGATCGCCCTAAGCGAGATGCTGCGCGCCGAAGGCATTGCCGTCCCCTGACATGAGCGGCAGCCTCTACCTGATCCCGGTGGCCCTGGGCGATAGCGCCTGGCAGCAATTCCTGCCGGAACAAACCCGCGCCGCGGCCTGTCGCCTGCAGCACTTCGTGGTTGAAAACGCCAAGACCGCCCGCGCCGAACTGAAGCGCCTGGAACATCCGACGCCGATGCGCGACATCGCCATCGAGCAACTGCCGGAAAAACCCAGCGGTGCCGATCTCGACCGCCTGCTGGCACCTGCCCTGGCGGGCCACGACCTGGGAGTGATGTCGGAAGCCGGTTGCCCCGGGGTTGCCGATCCCGGTGCCCTGTTGGTGCGCCGCGCCCACGAGAAGGGGATTCCGGTCAGGCCACTGGTGGGGCCGTCCTCGCTATTGCTGGGGCTGATGGCCTCGGGCCTGGAGGGCCAGCGTTTTGCCTTCCACGGCTATCTGCCGGCCCGGGAGCCGGAGCGCAGCAAGCGCATCGTCGAACTGGAAAAGGAATCCCGCCGCCAGGACCAGACCCAGCTCTTCATCGAAACGCCCTACCGCAACGCCGCCCTGTTCCAGGCACTGCTGGCGGCCTGCCATGCGGAAACCCGGCTGTGCGTGGCGAGCAATCTGACCCTGCCCGACGAATCGATTCGATCCCAGCGGATCGCCGACTGGAAACGCCAGCCGCCGCCCGATCTGGAACGGCGGCCGACCGTATTCCTGCTGCTCAGCGCAGGCTGAAGCGACTCAGCATGCCCATGGCGCCGGAAGCCATTTCGGCGCCAAACTTCTGGGCGAACTTCTCAGCCAGATTCGGCTTCACCGAGTAGTCGCGGATTTCCTCAGCCTTGATCACGTCGCGGGCCACCGACTCGACGGTGCCGAAGCCATCGGCCAAACCCAGTTCCACACTCTTGGCGCCGCTCCACATCAGGCCGGAAAACATGTCCGGGGTTTCCTTCAAGCGCTTGCCGCGGCCATTGCGCACCACCTCGACGAACTGCTGGTGAATTTCGTTCAGCATGGTCTGGGCATGGGCCTTGTGCTCGGGGTTCTGCGGCGAGAAGGGATCAAGGAAGCCCTTGTTGGCGCCGGCGGTCAGCAGCCGGCGCTCGACGCCGAGCTTGTCCATGGCGCCGGTGAAACCGAAGCCGTCCATCAACACGCCTATGGAGCCGACGATGCTGGCCTTGTCCACATAAATCTTGTCGGCAGCAGCGGCGACGTAATAGCCACCCGAGGCGCAGATGTCCTCGACCACCACGTAGAGCGGAATCTCCGGGTACTTCTTGCGCAGGCGGCGCATCTCGTCGTTGATGATGCCGGCCTGTACCGGGCTGCCACCCGGGCTGTTGATGGCCAGCACCACGCCGGCGGTGCTCTTGCTCTCGAAGGCGGATTGCAGCGCGTTAAGCACATTCTCCGAACTGGCGTCACCCTTGGCCTGGATCACGCCGTTCAACTGCACCAGCGCCGTGTGCTTCTGCCCGTCTGCCAGCTTGTCGCCATTGCCGCCCCATTCGAAGGCAGCGGCCAGCACCACGGTCAGGTAGAGGAAACCCAGGGACTTGAAAAAAATCCCCCAACGGCGGCGACGGCGCTGCTCGGCGAGGCCCTCCAGGGCGATTTTTTCTAGGATGCTGCGTTCCCAGCCGGGCTGCTGGTGATTGGGGTCGGACATGGTTCGCTTTCAATCAGAAAAATCTGACCGTCATGTTCAGTCAGAGGCAGGGGCGCCAGACCGCGACCATTGCAACGGCCGCCGAGACAGGCCCCGGAAGCCGGGTCGTACAAAGCACCGTGGGTGGTGCAGATCAAGTATAGCCCGCTGTAGTCGAAGAACTTTCCTTCCTGCCAGTCGATTTCCACCGGCACGTGGCCACAGCGATTGACGTAGGCCCGCGCCACGCCCTGATAACGAACGACGAAGGCCGGCTCGTCGCGGCCTCGGTGCATCACGCGGAAGCGCACCCCCATGCCGCCATCCACCAGGTCAGCGCTGGCGCAGATCAGGCGTTCGACTTCAGCCACTGGCGCAGATCCTCCACGGTGTCGGCGCAGTACAGAGCGCCATGGGCATCGAGGCCGTCGCGATCATGGGCGCCGTAGCTCACCCCCACCGCGGCAACCCCGGCGTTGGTCGCCATCTGCAAATCGTGGCTGGTGTCGCCGATCATCAGGGTGGTTTCCGGCAGCACGCCAAACTCGTCCATCAACTCTTCCAACATCTGCGGGTGGGGCTTGGAATGGCACTCATCGGCACAACGCGTAGCGTGGAACAAGGGCCCCAGGCCGCTGGCTTCCAGCGCCCGCTCCAGGCCGATACGGCTCTTACCGGTAGCCACCGCCAGCATCCGGCCTTCGCCATGAAGCTCGCGCACCAGCGCCTCGGCGCCGTCGAACAGGGTTAATTGGTGGTCGCGGGTCAGGTAGTGGTGACGGTAGCGGTCCACCAGTTCGCCATAGCGATGCTCGGCCAACTCCGGCAGCACGTGGCGCAGCGCCTCCTCCAGCCCCAGGCCAATCACATAGCGCGCCCGCGACTCGGCCGGCGACTTCAGGCCCATATCCACCGCCGCCAATTGGATCGAGCTGACGATCATCGCCGCCGAATCCATCAGCGTGCCGTCCCAATCGAAGACGATCAGTTCAAAGCGTCTGGCCATACTCACGTTTCTCGTTGCGATCCAGCAGTTTGACGAATTCCTGCAGTTCCGGCGGCAGGGGTGCCGCCAGTTCCAGCCGTTCGCCGCTCAGCGGATGGGTGAAACTCAACTTCGCCGCATGCAGGAACATGCGTTTCAGGCCGGCCTTTTGCAAGTCCTTGTTGAGGGTGAAATCGCCGTACTTGTCGTCGCCGGCCAGGGGGAAGCCCAGATGCGACAGATGGACGCGGATCTGATGGGTACGCCCGGTCTTCAATTCCACCTCCACCAGGCTGAAGTTCTGCCAACGGGCCACCAGGCGGACGATGGAATGGGCCTCCTTGCCGTCGGCCGCCACCGCCACCCGGCGCTCGCCTTCCGCGGTCAGGTATTTGTTCAGGGCAAGGCGGACATGCTGGGTCGGGTTCATCCAGCGGCCCTTGACCAGGGCGAAATAACGCTTGGAAATTCCCCCATCGCGGAACAGGTCATGCAGCTTGGTCAGGCACGAGCGCTTCTTGCCCACTACCAGCAGGCCCGAGGTCTCCCGATCGAGGCGATGGGCCAGTTCGAGGAACTTGGCCTGGGGCCGTGCCCGGCGCAGTTGCTCGATGACGCCGAAGCTCACCCCACTGCCGCCGTGCACTGCCACCCCGGCCGGCTTGTCGAGCACGATCAGGCCCTCGTCCTCATGGACGATGGCGAATTCCCTTGCCGGAACAGCGGCTTGGCTGGTTTTCTCGGCAATCCGGATCGGCGGCACGCGCACCATATCGCCCAATTCCAGGCGGTATTCGGCCTGGACCCGGCCCTTGTTCACCCGCACTTCGCCGCTACGGAGGATGCGATAGACGTGGCTCTTGGGCACCCCCTTGGCCAGACGCAGCAGAAAATTGTCGATCCGCTGCCCGGCCGACTCTTCCCCAACTTCCAGCAGGATCGCCGAATCTTTGCTTAAACCATTCATGTGAAATACAATGTGCCTCGGTTTGCCGTCCCGCGACGGCGTGCCCGATGGCCCGAAGTGGCATCGGTGGCGTCGATCCCGGAGCGTTGTTTCCACCCCCTGCCTCGCTTGAAATCAGCACCTCGGCAGCCGGTGACAACATTGGATCATCAGGAATCTGACCCCGGGCTCGTCCGCAAGATATTTCCGCGGCCCCCGCCCAGTTTCCCGTTCCAGCGACCACGGGGTATTTCGCTCACCCGAAGCAGCGATACTACTTGAAATTACGCGCTACACAGGCCACGACGATTGCGCGGTGCGGACCCGAAAGCCCCCATTCACCGGCTTTAAACCCGCACCACACAAAGAAAATTCGACAACCGTTTGCATCACAAGAATGACCCACCCCGATAACATCGCAAACTAAAGTCGCACCCATCCGATACCCCGGTATTGGATGGCTCGTCGTGCCCTGCCTGCGCGTGGGAGCACACAGATGAAACGCATGCTTTTCAATGCGACGCAGGCCGAGGAACTCCGCGTCGCGATCGTCGATGGTCAGAAACTGATTGACCTCGACATCGAATCGGCCGCCAAGGAACAACGCAAGAGCAACATCTACAAGGCAGTCATCACCCGCCTCGAGCCCAGCCTCGAGGCCGCCTTCGTCGATTACGGCGCCGAGCGCCACGGTTTCCTGCCCTTCAAGGAAGTCGCCCGGGCCTACTTCCAGCCCGATCTGGAACCCGGCCGCGCCAAGATTCAGGATGCCCTCAAGGTCGGCCAGGAACTTATCGTCCAGGTTGAGAAGGACGAGCGCGGCAACAAGGGCGCTGCCCTGACCACCTTCATCTCCCTGGCCGGCCGCTATCTGGTGCTGATGCCCAACAACCCCCGTGGCGGCGGCGTCTCCCGTCGCATCGAGGGTGAGGACCGCCAGGAACTGCGCGAAGTCATGGATCAGCTCGAAGTGCCCCACGGCATGAGCCTGATCGCCCGCACCGCCGGCATCGGCCGCAGCGCCGAAGAACTGCAGTGGGACCTGAACTACCTGCTGCAACTGTGGGGTGCCATCGACGGCGCCGCCACCGGCCAGACCGGCGCCTTCCTGATCTATCAGGAATCCAGCCTGGTGATCCGCGCCATCCGCGACTACTTCCAGCCGGACATCGGCGAGATCCTGATCGACACCGACGAGATTTACGAACAAGCCCAGCAGTTCATGGCCCACGTGATGCCGGGCAACGTGAACCGGGTCAAGCGCTACCACGACGACGTGCCGCTGTTCTCGCGCTTCCAGATCGAACATCAGATCGAATCGGCCTACTCGCGCCAGGTCACCCTGCCCTC
>DATDMT010000240.1:0-8933 GCA_036518635.1 Rhodocyclaceae bacterium
ACCTAAGATGAAGTGCAGGCCGCATCATGTTTTCCATGCATGGCCCGTAGCCCCACGAAAAAGGAGAGATGCAATGACCATTTTCGCCCGCTACCAGAGCCGCTACGAAGCGGCCTCAGAAGAGGAAATGTCGGTACAGGAATATCTCGAACTGTGCCGCAGCGATCCGACGGCTTACGCCAGCGTCGCCGAACGAATGTTGATGGCGATCGGCGAGCCGGAGCTGGTGGATACCCGCCTCGATCCGCGACTATCGCGACTCTTCGCCAACAAGATGATGCGCATCTATCCGGCCTTCCGCGACTTCTACGGCATGGAGGACGTGATCGAGCACATCGTTTCCTACATTCGCCATGCGGCCCAGGGCCTCGAGGAAAAGAAGCAGGTGCTCTACCTGCTGGGCCCGGTGGGCGGCGGCAAGTCGTCTCTGGCCGAAAAGCTGAAGGCGCTGATGGAGAAGATGCCCTTCTACGCGATCAAGGGTTCGCCGGTGCATGAGTCGCCCCTCGGCCTGTTCAAGGTCGAGGAAGACGGCGTCGTGCTGGAAGAGGATTACGGCATCCCGCAGCGCTACCTCAACACCATCATGTCGCCTTGGGCGGTCAAGCGCCTGCACGAGTTCAACGGCGACATTTCCAAGTTCCGCGTGGTCAAGCTGCGGCCCTCGGTGCTGCGCCAGATCGCCGTGTCGAAGACCGAGCCGGGGGACGAGAACAACCAGGACATCTCCTCCCTGGTGGGTAAGATCGACATCCGCAAGCTAGAGGAATACTCGCAGAACGACCCGGACGCCTACAGCTATTCCGGCGGCCTGTGCCTGGCCAATCGCGGCCTGTTGGAATTCGTCGAGATGTTCAAGGCGCCGATCAAGGTGCTGCACCCGCTGCTGACGGCGACCCAGGAATTCAACTACAAGGGCACTGAAGGTTTCGGCGCAATTCCCTTCGACGGCATGATCCTGGCGCACTCCAATGAGGCGGAATGGCAGGCCTTCAAGAACAACCGCAACAACGAGGCCTTCCTCGACCGCATCTACATCGTCAAAGTGCCCTACTGCCTGCGGGTCTCCGACGAAATCCGGATTTACGACAAGCTGCTCGCCAGCTCCTCGCTGGATCAGGCGCCCTGCGCCCCCGATACCTTGCGGATGCTGGCCCAGTTCTCGGTACTGTCGCGAATGAAGGAGCCGGAGAACTCTTCGATCTATTCCAAGATGCGGGTCTACGATGGCGAGAACCTCAAGGACACCGACCCCAAGGCCAAGTCCTTCCAGGAGTACCGCGACTTCGCCGGGGTGGACGAGGGCATGACTGGGCTGTCCACCCGCTTCGCCTTCAAGATTCTGTCGCGGGTGTTCAACTTCGACCACCGCGAGGTGGCGGCCAATCCGGTGCACCTGATGTATGTGCTGGAGCAGCAGATCGCCCAGGAGCAATTCACTCCCGAGGTGGAGCAGCGCTATCTCGGCTTCATCAAGGAATACCTGGCGCCGCGCTACACAGAGTTCATCGGCAAGGAAATCCAGACCGCCTACCTGGAGTCCTACTCCGAATACGGCCAGAACATCTTCGACCGCTACGTCACTTATGCCGACTTCTGGATTCAGGACCAGGAATTCCGCGATCCCAACACCGGCGAGATTCTCGACCGCAGCGCCCTCAACGACGAGCTGGAAAAGATCGAAAAGCCGGCCGGCATCAGCAACCCGAAGGACTTCCGCAACGAGGTGGTGAACTTCGTGCTGCGCGCCCGCGCCAAGCACGACGGCAAGAACGCGGCCTGGACCTCCTACGAGAAACTGCGGGCGGTGATCGAGAAGAAAATGTTCTCCAACACCGAGGAACTGCTGCCGGTGATCTCCTTCAACGCCAAGGCCAGCGCCGACGATCAGCGCAAGCACAAGGACTTCGTGAACCGGATGATGGCCAAGGGCTACACGGAAAAGCAGGTGCGCCTGCTGGCCGAGTGGTATCTGCGGGTACGCAAGTCGTCCTGACGCGGCCCGGCGTTAGGGCCAGCGGGAGGTTGGCAAAGGAGAGGTAATGGTCGGCGTGCGCATCATCGATCGTCGCTTCGACAGCAAGAACAAAAGCGCTGTCAATCGCGGGCGTTTCATCCGCCGCTTCCAGGGGCAGATTCGCCGTGCCGTCGGCGAGGCGATCACCCGGCGCGGCATTGCCGACATCGACAACGGCGAGAAGATCGGCATCCCCGCCCGCGACATCGCCGAACCGCATTTCCACCACGGCCCCGGCGGCACCCGGGTGGACGTGCTGCCGGGCAACGACCGCTTCCACGCCGGCGACCAGGCCGAGCGGCCGCCGCCGGGGGGGGGCGGTGGCGGCAGCGCCGGTAGCCCGGAGGGCGAGGGCACCGACGAGTTCGCCTTCACCCTGACCCGCGACGAGTTCCTCGACATCTTCTTCGACGATCTGGCCCTGCCCAATCTGGTGAAGACCCAGCTCGGCCGGGTGGACGAGTACCGGCGGGTGCGCGCCGGCTACACCCATTCCGGGGTGCCGGCCAACATCAACGTCGTCCGTTCCCTGCGCGGCGCCGCCGGCCGCCGCATCGCCGTCGGCTCGCCCTATCGCAAGGACTTGCGCCAACTGCAGGAAGCCCTGGCGGCGCTGGAAGCCTGCGGCCAGGGCGAATCGGAGGAGGCGGCCGAGCTGCGCCAGCGCATCCAGCGCCTGCTGCGCAAGATCGAGCGGGTGCCTTTCATCGACGCTTTCGACCTGCGCTACAACAACCGCATCCGCATCCCGACGCCGTCCACCCAGGCGGTGATGTTCTGCCTGATGGACGTCTCCGGTTCGATGGACGAGGAAAAAAAGCAGATCGCCAAGCGCTTTTTCATCCTGTTGTACCTGTTCCTGACGCGCACCTACGAACACATCGACATGGTGTTCATCCGTCATCACACCCGCGCCAACGAGGTCAACGAGGAAGACTTTTTCCAGGCCCGCGAGACCGGCGGCACCATCGTCTCCAGCGCCCTGGAGCTGATGCAGCAGATCATCGCCGAGCGCTATTCGTCGAGCGCCTGGAACATTTACGGCGCCCAGGCCTCCGACGGCGACAACTGGGAAGACGATTCGCCGCGCTGCCGCGCCCTGCTCTCCGAGCAGATCGTGCCCCTGGTGCAGTACTACGCCTATATCGAGATCACCAGCGGCGAGCCGCAGAACCTCTGGCGCGAATACGAGAAGGTCAGCGAAGAGCACCCGAAGCGCTTCGCCATGCAGCACATCGAGGGCCTGCCCGACATCTACCCGGTGTTCCGCGAGCTGTTCAAGAAGCGCCTGGCCTGAGGCATCGAAGGGAGCAGGGATGGCAAGAAAGAAAAAAGTCCTGCCGGCACCATCCGAGTGGAGCCCGGAGCTGCTGGTCCAGTACGCCGACGAGATTGCCCGGGTGGCGCGCCATTACGGCCTGGACACCTATCCGCACCTGCTCGAGATCATCACTGCCGAGCAGATGATGGACGCCTATGCCTCGATTGGCATGCCGGTCTATTACCACCACTGGTCCTTCGGCAAGCACTTTCTCGCCACCGAGCGCGGCTACCGGCGCGGCCACATGGGCCTGGCCTACGAGATCGTGATCAATTCCGATCCCTGCGTCGCCTACCTGATGGAAGAGAACACCATGACCATGCAGGCCCTGGTGATCGCCCATGCCGCCTACGGCCACAACTCCTTCTTCAAGGGCAACTACCTGTTCCGCACCTGGACCGCGGCCGACGCCATCGTCGACTACCTGGTGTTCGCCCGCAACTACATCGCCGACTGCGAGGAGCGTTACGGCGAACTGGAAGTGGAGCGCTTGCTGGATTCCTGCCACGCCCTGCTCAACATCGGCGTGGACCGCTACAAGCGCCCGCCCAAGCTGTCCCTGGTCAAGGAGCGCGAGCGCCAGCAGGAACGCGAGGCCTATCTGCAATCCCAGGTGAACGAGCTGTGGCGCACCTTGCCGCAGCGCCCGGGGCCGAAGGAGGCCGAGGGCCGCCGGCGCTTTCCTGAGGAGCCGGAGGAGAATCTGCTCTACTTCATCGAGAAGAACGCGCCGTTGCTGGAGCCCTGGCAGCGCGAGGTGGTGCGCATCGTCCGCAAGATCGGCCAGTACTTCTATCCGCAGCGCCAGACCCAGGTGATGAACGAGGGCTGGGCCTGTTTCTGGCACTACACCCTGCTCAACCATCTCTACGACGAAGGCCTCTTGGCCGACGGCTTCATGATCGAGTTTCTCCAGGCCCATACCAATGTGGTCTACCAGCCGCCCTACAACAGCCCGCACTACAGCGGCATCAATCCCTACGCCCTGGGCTTCGCCATGTGGCGCGACCTGCGGCGCATCTGCGAGACGCCGAGCGAGGAGGACCGCGCCTGGTTCCCCGAGATCGCCGGCAGCGACTGGCGCCAGGTGTTCGACTTCGCCATGCGCAACTTCAAGGACGAGAGCTTCATCGCCCAATACCTGTCGCCCAAGCTGATGCGCGACTTCCGCCTGTTCGCCGTGCTCGACGACGACCGCAAGGACAAGCTGAACATCGAGGCGATCCACGACGAGCAGGGCTACCGGGCGTTGCGGCGGATGCTCTCCGACCAGTACAACCTCGGCAGCCGCGAGCCCAACATCCAGGTCTGGGACGTGGACCTGCAGGGCGACCGCTCGCTGACCTTGCGCCACTTCCAGCACAAGCGCCGGCCCCTCGGCGACAGCCGCGACGAGGTGCTGCGCCACGTCGCCGCGCTGTGGGGCTTCCCGGTGCGCATCGAGGAACAGGACGAGGACGGTGCGGTGCAGCCCCTGGCCGAGGTCCAGTTCGACCGGCGCCACAGCATGGGCTGAGCGCTTGCCGTGGCGCTGCGGAATGCGCAGAATGGCCCACCTCATCAGGGAGAAGCCATGGCCGAACACGTCAGCCTGCAGGAAGATGCGCTGGGCATCGGCGAGTCCATCGTCATGGGGGTGGCCGGCACCGCGCCGGCCTTCAGCATCGCCGCGACCACGGCGACCCTGACCGCGGCGGTCGGCACCCTGGCGCCGGCATCACTGCTCTACTGTGGCCTGATCATGTTCGGCGTGACCTTCGCCTATCTCCACCTCAACCGCCTGATCCCGAATGCCGGCGCCTCCTATGCCTGGGTTGGCACCGTGTTCCGGCCGGTGCTCGGCTTTTTCGCCGGCTGGGCGCTGCTGGTGGCCTCGGCGGTGTTCATGGTGTCGGGCACCATCCCCGCGGCCACCGCCACCCTCAGCCTGCTCAAGCCCGAACTGGCGGCCGACCCGGGCTGGGTCACCTTCGTCGCCGCCGGCTGGCTGCTGGCGGTCAGCGCGGTGATCGTCAAGGGCATCAAACCCACCAGCTACACCCAGGTGGCGATGACCGTGGCCGAGGTGGTGATCCTGCTGCTGATCGTGATCGCCGCCCTGATCCAGTTCGCCGCGACGCCGCTGCATCCCTTCAGCCTGTCCTGGTTCGCCGCCGGCGAGTTCACGCCGCAATTGTTCGCCACCGGCGCGCTGACCGCGTTGTTCTTCTTCTGGGGCTGGGACGTCACCGTCAATCTCAACGAGGAGACCCGCGACGCGGCCCACGCGCCGGGGCGGGGCGCGGTCTGGGCGATGGCGATCGTGCTGCTGCTGTTCATGGCCTTCGCCGCGGTGACCCTGCTGGTGCTGAGCGACGAGGAGATCGAACGCTCCAGCACCAACGTCGTGCTGGCCATCGCCGAAAAGCTGTTCCCCAAACCGTGGAGCTATATGGCGGTGATCGCGGTGATGCTCAGCACCGTCGGCACCCTGGAAACCTCGATCCTGCAATTCACCCGCACCATGTACGCCAAGGGCCGCGACGGCGTGCTCCATCCGCGCTACGCGATCCTCCACCGCAGTTGGCGCACGCCCTGGGTGGCGACCCTGGTGATCGCCGGCTTCGGCCTGCTGCTGCTGTTCCTCTCTTCCTACTTTCCCAGTGTGGCCCAGATCATCAGGGCCTCGGTGAATGCGATCGGTTTTCAGGTGGCGTTCTATTACGGCCTGGCCGGCCTCGCCTGCGCCTGGCATTTCCGCCGCCGCGCGCTGCATTCGGCCCATGACCTGCTGTTCCTGGTGCTGTGGCCGGCGGCCAGCGCCGCCTTTCTGTTCTTCATCGCGCTCTACAGCATCCCGACTTTCGACCTGACCACCAACATCGTCGGCATCGGCGGCATCGCCGTCGGCATCGTGCCCTGGTGGCTCAACCGACCCGGGGCCAGGCGATGAACCAGGAACCGCCCAGCGCCGCCGACTGGTTCGCCGCCGGCAATCGCCAGATGCAGGAAGGCGACGATGCCGCGGCGGAGGAGAGCTTCCGCCAGGCGGTCGCGGCCACGCCGGAACTGGCCGAGGCCCACGGCAATCTCGGCCTGTTGCTGGAGCGGCGCGGCGAGACCGCCGCCGCCGAGCAGAGCTACGGCCGCGCGCTGCGGCTGAAGCCGGGCCTGATCCAGGTGCATCTCAACTACGGCGCCCTGCTGCTGGGGCAGAAGCGCTTCGACGATGCCGAGACCGCCTTTCGCAATGCCGTGCGCCTGGCGCCGGATTCCGCCGCGGCGTGGACCAATCTCGGCGTGTTGCTCGCCAGTTGCAAGCGTGAGGCGGAGGCGGAACGCTGTCACCGCTATGCCCTCGAACTGACGCCCGGCCACTCCCGCGCCCGCTTCAACCTGGCCTACCTGCTGCTGCGCCAGGGCCGCTTCGAAGAAGGCTGGCCATGCCTGGAAGCGCGCGACTGGTATGCGCCGCTGGAGAGCCATCTGCAATGCCCGCGCTGGCAGGGCGAACCCCTGGCCGGTAAGTCCCTGCTGATCGGTTTCGAGGCCGGCCACGGCGACATGATCCAGTTCTGCCGCTACGCCACGCTGCTCAAGGCCCAGGGTGCGACGTGCGTCGACGTCGTCTGCCATCCGGCGCTGACGCGCTTGCTCAGCCGCTGCGACGGCATAGCTCAGGCCTACGCCATCGACGCCGCGTTTCCCCGCGACGCCTGGGACTACTGGTGCCCGCCGCTGAGCCTGCCCGGCCATTGCGGTACGGACCTGGAATCGATCCCAGCAGCGCTGCCCTATCTCCACCCCGAACCGGAAGCTGCCGCGCACTGGGCACAGCGCCTGGCCGGCCCGGCGCTGCAGGTCGGCCTGCGCGTTGGTCTGGTGTGGCGCGGCAACCCGCGTTTCGAAAACGATGCCGACCGCTCCCTGCCGAGCCTTGCAACCCTGCTGCCCTTGAGCACGGTACCCGGCGTGGTTTTCTACAGCCTGCAAAAGGGGGCGGGCGAAGATGAGGCCGCCGCGCCGCCAGCGGGCTTCGCCCTGCGCAACCTGGCCGCGGAGATTCACGACTTCGCCGACACCGCCGCGATCATCGCCAATCTCGATCTGCTGATCAGCGTGGACACCGCCGTCGCGCATCTGGCCGGCGCCCTCGCCAAGCCCTGCTGGCTGCTGCTACCCGACTACCAGACCGACTGGCGCTGGCTCAAGGAGCGCAGCGATACGCCCTGGTATCCGGGCGTGATGCGCCTGTTCCGCCAGCCGCCGGGCGGCGGCTGGGAGTCTGTGATCGTGGAAGTGCGAGAATCCCTGCAAGCCTTGGCTGCGGACCCTTTGCAGGGGAAAGCCTAACAACCATCTCCGTTCGTCCTGAGTCTGTCGAAGCCTGTCCTGAGCCGGGACGAAGGGGGCGTGAAATACCACGGCCTACGGTGTTTCACGGCAACAGCTTCAAGGTCCCCTTCTGAATCTCGTTATAAGCCGCCAGGGCCTTGATCGAGGCCTCCTGCTGCACCGTGGCTTGGGCTCGACCCGAAGTCACCTGAGCGAAGTCCGTGTCGCCCAAGCGACTGCTCGCCGCAGCCAGGCTTTCGCTCGACGCCCCCAGGTTCGATAGCCCGGTCTGCAGCCCGGCCTGCGCCGCACCGACCGTGGACTGCTGCTGGCTTACCGTCTGCAGCGCATTGCCGATGGCGTCGATGGCGCTGGCCTGGCCTGTCGCCGTGGTCAGGTCGAGGCCCTGCAGGCCGAGGCCCGAAGAGGAAAGATTGCCCAGCGACACCGGCAGGGTTTCGCCCGGATTGGCGCCGGCCTGCAACGTCTGGTTGAAGCTGCCGTTGAGTAGCGCATTGCCGTTGAACTGGGTACTGCCGGCCACCTGGTCCAGCCCCTGCAGAATCTGGTTGGCCTGGTCCTGCAGCGCCTGCTTGTCGCCGGCATTGAGGGCGCCGTTGCCGGCCTGCACCGCTAGCTCGCTCAACTGCTGCAAGCCGTCGCTGACGCTGCCGATGGCGCCGCCCGCCGTCTCCAGCAGCGAGATACCGTTCTGAATGCCGTTGGCCGCCTGGGCCTGGCTGGACAGTTGGACGTTGAACGAGGTGAGTTGCGCCAGGCCCGCGGCGTTGTCGGCGGCGGAATTGATGGCCTTGGCCGTGCTGAGTTTTTGCAGGTCGGAAAGCAGCTTGGCTTGCGAGGTGGCGAGGTTGCTGTTCAAACCCAGGGCGGGGGTCGGTCCCATGCTTGTTCTCCAGTGCGCCGCGATGGCTTACCAGTATAGGAAGGCCGCCGGGGCCGACAAGTTCCCGCCGTGATCCATGGCGCGCTTGCCGCAATTTTCGGAGCAGATGCCGGAATAAACCTCCGGTCGCCCTGAGCTTGTCGAAAGGCGTGGTGCCACCAGGGGGTTCAGCCCGTTGCCCCCGCCAGCCCCAGCCGCCACAGCGAAGTCACCTCCGCCTTGCGCGCCGCATGCAGCGGATCATTGGCATCGCTGGCCTTGGGATGTTTCGGCCGTACATCAATCCGCGCGATCACCCGCAATCCACCCGCCGCAATCCAGGCCAGCAATTCCTCGCGGCTGCGCAACCCGAGATGCTCCGCCAGGTCGGAGAGGAT
>DATDMT010000241.1:0-11496 GCA_036518635.1 Rhodocyclaceae bacterium
CAGCGCCGCGTGGCCCTGGATCAACTGGCCGAAGCTGCGGCCGAATGGATCATCGGATCAGAAGAGTAATCGGGAGACCCCAATGGCAGTCTATGACCTGGAAGAACAGGAACAGCTCGACGAGCTGAAAACCTGGTGGAAGCAATACGGCAATCTGGTGACCTCCCTGGTCACTGCGCTGGCCGTGGTGGCGGTGGGTTGGCAGGGCTGGAACTGGTGGCAGCGCAACCAGGCCGCCCAAGCCGCCGCACTCTATGGCGGCATCGAAAAGGCTGCCTCGGTGCGCAACGTCAAGCAGGCCCGCGATTTCGCCGGCGAGTTGATCGACAAATACCCGCGCACGGCCCAGGCCGCCATGGGCGCGCTGCTCTCGGCCAAGGTCCAGGTGGAGGGCGGCGACGCCAAGAACGCCCGCAGCCAGTTGCAATGGGCGGCCGACAATGCAACTGACGACGCCCTGCGTTCTCTGGCCAAGCTGCGCCTGGCCGCCCTGTTGCTCGACGACAAGGCCTACGACGAAGCCCTGAAGCAGATTCCCGCCGATACTGCCAGCCCCTTCGCCGCGCGCTTCGGCGAGGTCAAGGGCGACATCCTGGTGGCCCAAGGCAAGACGGTCGAAGCCCGCGCCGCCTACGAGGCCGCGTTGCAGCAGTTGGACAAGCAGACCAAGGACGATGCCGCCGGCCAGGCCCGCGCCTATCGCGAAATCGTCCAGGCCAAGCTGGATACTCTGGGGGCCGCCAAGTGAGCTCCGCCGCCCTGCGCACCTGCCTGCTGTGCGTCGCCGTGATGCTGGGCGGCTGCTCCGTCATCGATACGGTCAATCCTTTCAGCTCCAGCCCAGATCCGCGCACCTTGCCGGCGCCCTTGCCGCCCCTGAGCGGCAAGATCGCCAGCATCAAGGCGGCGTGGACCGCTTCGGTCGGTACCGCTGGCGATTACCTGTTCTCGCCGGCGGTGGTTAATACCTCGGTCTATGCGGCGGGCACCGATGGCGCCCTGGCGCGCTTGGACGAGGGTCGCCAAGTCTGGCGCATCAGCGCCGCCAAGAGCCTTTCCGGCGGCGTCGGCAGCGACGGCAAACTGGTGGTGGTCGGCACGCCCAAAGGCGATGTGCTGGCCTTCGATGCCGCCGACGGCAAGCCCCTGTGGACCGCCAAGATCGGCTCCGATGTGCTGGCGCCGCCGCTGATTTCCGAGGGCACGGTGTTCGTTCGCTCCGGCGATGCCCGTATCTATGCCTTCAACGTCGCCGACGGCAAGCGCCGCTGGGTCTATCAGCGCGCCACGCCGGCCTTGAGCCTGCGCGCCGCGGCGGAGATGACCGCGGTGCCCGGCGGTGTGCTGGCCGGTTTCCCCGGCGGCAAGGTGGCGGCGATTTCGGCCGCCAATGGCGCCGCCATCTGGGAAGTGACCGTCGCCCTGCCCAAGGGCTCGACCGAACTGGAACGGGTCGCCGATGTCACCAGCGCACCCATCACCAGCGGCCGCGAAGTCTGCGCCGCCGCCTTCCAGGGCCGCGTCGCCTGCTACGACTCGATCAGCCTGCAACTTGCCTGGGCACGGGATATTTCCTCCTCCGCCGGTCTCGATCTCGATAGCCGCAGCGCTTACGTCAGCGACGATAAGGGCGCCGTCCAGGCCTTCGACCGCAAGGCCGGCGCCAGCCTGTGGAAGCAGGACAAGTTGGCCAACCGCGGCCTGTCGCGCCCCTTGCTGATCAGCGCCTATGTGGTCGTCGGCGACTTCCAGGGCCAGGTGCATTTGCTCAATCGTGACGACGGCTCCTTCGTCGGCCGCTTTGCCACCGACGGTAGCCCCATCGTTGCCGCGCCGCGTCGCATCGGCGATCATGTGCTGATCCAGACCAAGAACGGCAACCTCTACGCGCTCGCCATCGACTGATGAAACCTACTCTGGTCATTGTCGGCCGTCCCAATGTCGGCAAAAGCACGTTGTTCAACCGCCTCACCCGCAGTCGCGATGCGCTGGTGGCGGACATGCCGGGTCTCACCCGCGACCGCCACTACGGCCATGGCCGCGGTGCCGACAAGCCCTATCTGGTGGTGGATACCGGCGGCTTCGAGCCCCTCGCCAAGGAAGGCATCGTCCAGGAAATGGCGCGCCAGGCCGAGGCGGCCATCGCCGAAGCCGACGCTCTGTTGTTTGTGGTGGACGGCCGCGCCGGCCTGACCCCCCAGGACAAGGCCATCGCCGACCGCCTGCGGCGCACCGGTCGCCCCATGCATCTGGTGGTCAACAAGGCCGAGGGAATGCAGCGCGCCATGGTGGCCGCTGAATTCCATGAACTCGGTTGCGGCGATCCGTTGGTGATCTCCGCCGCCCACGGCGACGGCGTGCGTGAGCTGATCGAGCTGGCGCTGGCGCCCTTCCCCAACGATGCAGATGAGGGCGAGGGCGAGAAGGTGCCGCGGGTCGCCATCGCCGGCCGCCCCAACGTCGGCAAGAGCACCCTGATCAACACCCTGCTCGGCGAAGAGCGGGTGATCGCCTTCGACATGCCGGGCACCACCCGCGACGCCATCGAGATCGCCTTCGAGCGCAACGGCCGGCGTTACACGCTGATCGACACCGCCGGCTTGCGCCGCAAGGGCCGGGTCTTCGAAGCGATCGAAAAGTTTTCGGTGATCAAGACGCTACAGGCGGTGGAAGAAGCCAACGTGGTGGTGCTGATGGTGGATGCCAGCCAGGACATTTCCGATCAGGATGCCCATATCGCCGGCTTTTGCATCGAAGCCGGGCGCGCCCTGGTGCTGGCAGTCAACAAATGGGATGCGATCGACGACTACCGCCGCGAGCGGGTTAAGGTGGATATCGCCCGCAAGCTGAACTTCCTCGGCTTCGCCCGGGTGCATTACATCTCGGCCAAGGAAGGGCAGGGCATCGGCGCCGTGCTGGGCTCGGTGGACAAGGCCTACGCCGCCGCCATGGCCAAGCTGCCGACGCCCAAGCTGACCCGCGCCTTGCTGTCGGCGGTGGAAAAGCAGGCGCCGCCGCGCCACGGCGTGTTCCGGCCGAAGATGCGCTACGCCCACCAGGGCGGCAGCAATCCGCCGATCATCGTGGTTCACGGCAATGCCCTGGATCACGTTCCGGCTTCCTACACCCGCTACCTGGAACGCTGCTTCATGGAAACTTTCCGCCTGCAGGGCACTCCATTGCGTATTCAGTACAAATCCTCACGCAATCCGTACGCCGACAAATAAGCTTCGAGGGCCAGGCGCGATTCTGGCGGCCCCCGGAAAAATGCATTAGAGTTCTACTTCAAAACAAAAACAGGGGTATCCCATGAGCAATAAAGGGCAAATGCTACAAGACCCGTTCCTCAACACGCTGCGCCGGGAACACATCCCGGTGTCGATCTATCTGGTGAACGGCATCAAGCTGCAGGGGCAGGTGGAGTCTTTCGACCAGTACGTGGTGCTGCTCAAGAACACGGTTACCCAGATGGTGTACAAGCACGCCATTTCCACCGTGGTTCCGGCCCGCCCGGTCAACTTCAGCCACGACGCACCGCCGACCGAGTAATGCCATTCAGCCTCCTCGGGGCGGAGAGTCTGCCGCTCCGTGTTTGATCGCCCAGCGACCGGTACGGCCGCCCTATTGGTTCAGCTCGACTTCGGTGAAGGTGACTTCACCGAACGTCTGGAAGAATTCAAACTGCTGGTCAGCAGTGCCGGCGCACAAGTCGGCGGCATCGTCAGCGGCAAGCGCCCCCGTCCCGATCCGGCGCTGTTCGCCGGCAAGGGCAAGGTGCAGGAAATCGCCGAGGCTGCCCGCCTGCACGAGGCCGATGTCGTCCTCTTCAATCACGAACTCTCGCCCGGCCAGCAGCGCAATCTGGAACGCGCCCTGGAACGCCGGGTGGTGGACCGCACCAGCCTGATTCTCGACATCTTCGCCCTGCGCGCCCGCAGCCACGAAGGCAAGCTGCAGGTCGAACTGGCGCAGTTGCAGCACCTCGCCACCCGCCTGGTGCGCGGCTGGACTCACTTGGAACGGCAAAAAGGCGGTATCGGCCTGCGCGGCCCCGGTGAAACCCAGCTCGAAACCGACCGCCGCCTGCTCGGCAACCGGGTCGCGATGCTGAAGGATCGCCTCAAGCAGATGGAGCGCCAACGTGCCGTGCAGCGCCGCGCCCGGGACCGCAACCAGGTGCTATCGGTCTCCCTGGTCGGCTACACCAATGCCGGCAAGAGCACCCTATTCAATGCCATGACCAAGGCCGGCGCCTACGCCGCCGACCAGTTGTTCGCCACCCTGGACACCACCTCCCGCCGGCTGTTCGTCGAAGGCGCTGGCCAGATCGTCCTGTCCGATACCGTCGGATTCATTCGCAACCTGCCCCACTCCCTGGTGGCCGCATTCCACGCTACTCTGGAAGAAACCGCCCGCGCCGACTTGCTGCTGCACGTGGTCGATTCGGCCAGCCCGGATCGGCAGCAGCAGATGCACGCGGTAAATTCGGTGCTGCATGAAATCGGCGCCGGCGAGGTGCCGCAAATCCTTGTCTGGAACAAGATCGATGTAACGGCTGCCGACCCGGCCATTGAGCGGGAGGGCGAAGACGGCCATGGTAAAATCTGCCGGGTTCGCTTGAGCGCCAAATCCGGTGCCGGGCTCGATCTGTTGCGCGAAACATTGGCCGATTTCGCCCTGGAATTCCGGGCACCCCCGGACCAACCATTGATGCCTGCCACCACCTACCAGCCGGAAACCCAATGATTGCCGGAATCCTGATGTCCCTCAACGATCACGGTTGGGGCAACAAGCCTGACCCCAAAGGCAGTAACGACGGCCCCCCCGATCTGGAAGAAATCTGGCGCGATTTCAATCGGCGCCTGACCGGTATTTTCGGTGGCAAGGGCGGCGGTTCCGACATGCCGCCTGCCATGAGTCCGCGCCAATGGGGCGGTGGTGCCGGCATTCTTGTCGTACTGGTGCTCAGCATCTGGCTGGCCACCGGCTTCTATATCGTCGATGCCAGCCAGCGCGGCATCGTGCTGCGTTTCGGCAGCTATAGCCAAACCACCGAGCCCGGCTTGCGCTGGCGTATGCCCTGGCCTATCGAAAGCCATGAAGTGGTGAATCTCTCCGGCGTGCGTACCGTCGAAGTGGGCTACCGCGGCTCGGAAAAGAGCAAGGTGCTGAAAGAGGCCCTGATGCTGACCGACGACGAGAACATCGTCAGCGTCCAGTTCGCCGTCCAGTACCTGCTCAAGGACCCGGTCAAATACGTCTTCAGCACCCGCAATCCGGACGAGGCCGTGATCCAGGCGGCGGAAACCGCGATTCGCGAAGTGGTCGGCAAGAGCAAGATGGACTTCGTGCTTTACGAAGGCCGCGACGTGATCGCTGCCAGCACCGCCAAGCTGATCCAGGACATCCTCGACCGTTACAACACCGGCATCCAGGTGCGCTCGGTAACCATGCAGAGCACCCAGCCGCCCGAGCAGGTGCAGGCCGCCTTCGACGACGCGGTCAAGGCCGGCCAGGATCGCGAGCGGAAAAAGAACGAAGGCCAGGCCTACGCCAACGACGTGATCCCCAGCGCCAAGGGCACTGCGGCGCGGCTGATCGAAGAAGCCAACGGCTATCGTTCCAGCATGATCGCCACCGCCGAAGGCGACGCCTCGCGCTTCTCGCAACTGCTGCCGGAATACGCCAAGGCCCCCGAAGTCACGCGCAACCGCTTGTATCTGGAAACCCTGCAACAGATCTACGCCAACACCAGCAAGGTGTTCATCGACGCCAAGGGCCAGGGCAATCTGCTCTACCTGCCGCTGGACAAGCTGATGCAGGCTGCCGGCGCCGTCGCGCCGTCGCCCGTCACGGAACCCGCCGCCGCCGTGCCGGCTCGCCCGGCCGCACCGGCCGGCTCCAACGAGGTACCGCCGCAATTGGAAAAGACCCCCGCCATCGGCGGTAGCGGCAGCGACTACCGCGCCCGCGAATCCCTGCGCTCCCGCGAACGGGGAGAACGATAATGCCGCGCTCCCTGTCCCTCGTTATTCCCGCGATCCTCGGGCTGCTGATCCTGCTGCTGACTTCGGTGTTCACCGTCGACCAACGCCAGTACGCGATCATCTTTCAGCTCGGCGAAGTGCGCCAGGTGATCACCGAACCCGGCCTGGCGCTGAAGTTTCCGCTGATCCAGAACGTGCGCTTTTTCGACAAGCGCATCCTGACCCTGGATACCGCTGAGCCGGAGCGCTTCCTGACCGCCGAGAAAAAGCCGGTGCTGGTGGATTCCTTCGTCAAGTGGCGCATCCATGACGTCAAGCAGTTCTACGTTTCCGTCAGCGGCGACGAGCAACTGGCTCGCACCCGCCTGGCGCAAACCGTGAACTCCGGTCTGCGCGAGGAATTCGGCAAGCGCACCGTGCACGATGTGGTCTCCGGCGAGCGCGAAAAGATCATGGCCGAAGTGCTGAAGAAGGCCGACGCCGACGCCCGCACCATGGGCGTGCAGATCGTCGACGTGCGCCTGAAGCGGGTGGACTTTCCGCCGGAGGTTTCCGAGTCGGTCTATCGCCGGATGGAGACCGAGCGCAAGCGCGTCGCCAACGAACTGCGCTCCCAGGGCGGCGCCGATGCCGAAAAAATCAAGGCCGATGCCGACCGGCAGCGCCAGGTGATCGTCGCCGAAGCCTATCGCGACGCGCAGAAAATCCGCGGCCAGGGCGATGCCAAGGCCGCTGCCATCTACGGCCAGGCGATGGGCAAGAACCCCGAGTTCTACGCCTTCTATCGCAGCATGGAAGCCTACCGTGGCACCTTCAAGAACAAGGCCGACGTGATGGTGATGGACCCTTCCTCCGATTTCTTCAAGTACCTGAAGAGCGCCGGCAAGTCCGGCAAGTGATCGAGGCTTCGATGGGCACGTCCTTGCTGCTGGCCTTGGGCCTGATGCTGGTGGTGGAAGGCATCCTGCCGTTCATCGCGCCCAAGGTGTGGCGCGAGACCTTTATCCGCGTGACGGCCTTCAAGGACGGCCAGTTGCGCTTCCTCGGCATGGCTTCCATGCTGCTTGGTCTGATCCTGTTGTGGGTGAGTAGATGATGCGTTGGTTGTTGCCGGAATCCATTGAAGACATGCTGCCCGCCGAGGCCCGCGGCATGGAGGCGCTGCGTCGCCGCTTGCTGGATTCCTATGAACGTCACGGCTACCAGTTCGTCGTGCCGCCGCTGCTCGAATACGTCGAGTCCCTGCTTACCGGCAGCGGTCGCGACCTGGACCTACGCACCTTCAAACTGGTCGATCAATTGTCCGGCCGCACCATGGGCGTCCGTGCCGACATCACGCCCCAGGTGGCGCGGATCGATGCCCATTTGCTGAACCGCAAGGGCGTTACCCGCCTGTGCTACTGCGGCAGCGTGCTGCACACCCTGCCGGCCGGCTTCAACGCCACCCGCGAGCCGGTACAGCTCGGCGCCGAGCTCTACGGCCACGCCGGCATCGAAGCCGACATCGAAATCGTCCGCCTGCTTGGCGAATCGCTGAAGGTCGCCGGCGTTTCCGCGCTGCGTATCGACCTCGGCCACCTCGGCCTGTTCCGCACCCTCAGCAGTGCCGCCGGTTTTGCTGGCGATGCCGAAGAAGCCCTGTTCGCCGCCCTGCAGACTAAGGATGTGCCCACCCTGCGCGACCTGGTGGCCCAGGCGCCACAGCCGCAGCGCGATGCCCTGCTGGCCTTGCCGGGCCTCTACGGCGGCCGTGAGGTGCTCGACCGCGCCGCGCTGCTGCTGCCCGCCAGCGTCAAGCCTTGTCTCGACGAACTGCGTCGCCTGGCCGACTCCCTGGCCGGCTTGCCGATCAGTTTCGACCTGGCCGACTTGCGCGGCTATCACTATCACAATGGCATCGTCTTCGCCGCCTATTGCCGCGGCAGCGCCAGCGCCGTCGCCCTCGGCGGCCGCTACGACAAGGTCGCCCAGGCCTGGGGCCGCGACCGCGCCGCTACCGGCTTCTCCCTCGACCTGCGCGAGCTGGCCCGCCTGGCGCCCCAAGCGGCAGCGCCCGGCGGCATCCTCGCCCCCTGGCCCGAGGACGACCAACTCCACGCCGAAGTCGCGCGCCTGCGCGATGCCGGTGAGACCGTATTGATGGCCCTGCCGGGCCATGAAGGCAGTTGGCGCGAAGCCGGCGCCGACCGTCGCCTGGTGCAGCGCGACGGACAATGGATTATCGAAGCACTCCAAGATTAAGGAACGAGCATGAGCAAGAACACCGCCCGTAATGTCGTCGTCATCGGCACCCAGTGGGGTGATGAAGGCAAAGGCAAGATCGTCGACTGGCTGACCGACCACTCGCAAGGCGTGGTGCGCTTCCAGGGCGGCCACAACGCCGGCCATACGCTGGTCATCGGCGGCAAGAAGACCGTGCTGCATCTGGTGCCCTCCGGCATCCTGCGCGACGGTGTCACCTGCTACATCGGCAACGGCGTGGTGCTCTCGCCCGAAGCGCTGATCAAGGAACTGGACGAACTCAAGGCCGCCGGCATCGATGCCGAATCGCGCATCAAGATTTCCGAAGCCTGTCCGCTGATCCTGCCCTATCACCAGGCCATCGACGTCGCGCGCGAAATCGCTCGCGGCAGCAACAAGATCGGCACCACCGGCCGCGGCATCGGCCCGGCCTATGAAGACAAGGTCGCCCGCCGCGCCATCCGCCTGCAGGACCTGACCGCGCCCAAGCGCTTTGCCGACAAGCTGGCCGAAATCCTCGAATACCACAACTTCATGCTGACCAAGTATCACGGTGCCGAGGCAGTGGATTTCCAGAAGACTTACGACAGCGCCATGGCGATCGCGCCGCGCCTGTGCGGCATGATCGCCGACGTGCCGCGCGCCCTCTATGACGCCAACAAGGGCGGCGCCAACCTGCTGTTCGAAGGCGCCCAGGGCACCCTGCTCGACATCGACCACGGCACCTATCCCTTCGTCACCTCCAGCAACTGTGTGGCTGGTGCTGCCGCCGCTGGCGCCGGGGTCGGCCCGGGCATGCTGCATTACGTGCTGGGCATCACCAAGGCCTACACCACGCGTGTCGGCAGCGGCCCCTTCCCGACCGAGCTCTACGACGCCGTGGACAAGCAGGACCCGGTGGGCAAACACATGGCCACCAAGGGCCACGAATTCGGCGCCACCACCGGTCGCGCCCGCCGCTGCGGCTGGTTCGACGCCGCCGCGCTGAAGCGCTCGATCCAGATCAACGGCGTTTCCGGCCTGTGCCTGACCAAGCTCGACGTCCTCGACGGTGTCGAGGAACTGAAGATTTGCACCGGTTACAGGATCAACGGCAGCGTCTCCGACATCCTGCCGGTGGGCGCAGACGACCTGGCCTGCTGCGAGCCGATCTACGAATCCATGCCCGGCTGGAAGGAGAGCACTGTCGGCGTCAAGACGCTGGACGGCCTGCCGGCTACCGCCCGCGCCTACATCAAGCGCATCGAGGAAGTCTGCGCGGTGCCGGTGGACATGATCTCGACTGGTCCGGATCGGGAAGAGACCATCGTGCTGCGGCATCCGTTCAAGTAAGCGGATTCGACAGTCAACGCTATGTGGTAGCTGTTGCACAAAGCGCCGCATTTACGCAACGGGGACCGGTAACGTACGTCAACGACAAGCTTGTTTTGTGGAGATCAGGTGCGCAGGCTGTGCGGCGGTACCTACTGATTATTGAAGGTCGGACGAAGGGCAGACGAGATCGGGCTTCAAAACAAAGAATGCTCAAATGCTGGTCGCCCGAGGGAGGCCAAATACTCATTGAGAACTGCCTCCGCATATGGGGAGCGAAGGCGCCCAATACGTTTCAAAGGAAATACCATTTCACCGTTCGGCGGCTGCTCTCGTGGCTGCAAATCGGACGGCCCGCCGACAAAGCAAACTGCTCGGTATTCCAGCGGGAACGTATTCTCGCATTTAGCTTTAGCTATCTTCAGCCGCTTTGCCAATGCCTCTAGAAGCATTCCGGACTCGCGAGGAGGGGTGGTCTTATTGAACTTCACCGCGCCATCCGCATTCCAAACGCAATAGTCCAAGGTGTTCAAGCTGACAGAGAATGGTTCGTAGAAATCGGCAAACAAAACCTCTCCGTTTTGATTCTTGCCGATATTCAACTTCTTGGGTGGAGCATTTTTATCAGCCTGTCTCTGCGCCTGTGCGTTTTCCTCTTTAGCCTCACCGGCACTGCGTGTCTTCAGAAGGACGAATACACCTTCGGTTGCGTTACGCTCTCCTGTGTCCGTCCGAACCATGAGGTCGCAGGGTGGGGCAAGTAAAATAAATTTCGGGCCGTTATTCGACTTCTGAAATATATCTCCACAAGAAAGTGGAAGATGCATGGAGTTTATGATCTCGGAATCGAATATCTCTGCGTCATGTAACTCAAAAATGTAAGGGGCGGTTTCAGGTGAGTGTTCCTCGCTAATAGGGAGGTCTGCTACACATCTTAGAGCTTTAAGCGTAGGAAAGAAATTTGTCGATTTTGTTCGCGTGGATTGAACAATCTCGTCGAACATTCCTTTTCTTTGCGCAACGTTCATTACTCGGCAAATTACGTCTACTTCGCTCGCACCTTCTGTCCATGTGCGTTCAAAAATTGCACGATACATCTCGCTTACTGGCATCGCATCGAGTTGGTCAAGTGCATGTGCTGTACCCTTGTGGAATCCTGCTAGACAGACGTCAGCAATTCGCCTATAGGTATGGCCGATAGCCAGCCTCTTTAACGGAGGGGCAATGGCGCTATCAAGGGCGTTAAGCTCGTCATTACTACTTAGACGCTTCTTCGACATTACTGAGAAGCGCCTATAACTGTTAGCTTTCTGTTGCTGTAGCTCGGTATAGAAGTCAGTCGCTTTACTCTGTTCTTGATCCGGCGAACATACATGTGTGAATACAACACTAAATGGAGAAGAGTCGAGCGTGGCGAGGTGCTCTAGAACCTTGTCCCCTCCGATGCCATTGCCTTCTTTTTTATTTTCGAAGTCAATCAGGTATAGCACTTGATGGTCAGCCTCTAGCTGACTTTTGGCTGCATTCCATGCGCCAAATGACATTTTAATTACCTCGGCTGGGCCAGCTTTAAGAAGCTCTTCCAGCCTGGAGAATTGATTCCCCCGTAAGTCGTTCTCGTCCTTTTCTTCTGGCAGGGCGTTGAGGCTGCTCAATAGAGCGCGGATGTCACCAACATCGAATTGCTTGTTGTCGAAATGTTGCCTTACCTGGGCAACAATCTCATCTTGGCTTAACCCACCATTGGAAAGATAGTCAAGTTCAGGTGTAAGGTGGGAAATCGAAATGCCCTGTTGCACGTTACTAGCAAACGCGTGGGCCGCTGTCATGGCTAGAGCATCTAGCGATGCTTCCTCATGAAAGTTGTCATCAATCCAATACAGCTTTTATATGCCAAGAGCTTTGAGGATGTCTGAAGTTCGACTTTGTGCGGCTTGTGTATTCATGATTTCTGGAT
>DATDMT010000242.1:0-7209 GCA_036518635.1 Rhodocyclaceae bacterium
GAGGGTCTGGAAGAGGGCAAGCTGCAGCCGGACATCAATCTCTACCAGATGGACGACAACCTGCACATGCACGACCTCAAGCACAAGATGGTCGGCAGCGAAGACAAGGAGGATCGGAAATGAGCTCCGCCGTCCTGTTTGGTCTGCTCATCGCCCTGATGCTGACGGGCATGCCGATTTCCATCTCCCTGGGTCTGACGGTCCTGACCTTCCTGTTCACGATGACCCACGTGCCGCTGGAATCGGTGGCGCTGAAGCTGTTTACCGGCATCGAGAAGTTCGAAATCATGGCGGTGCCCTTCTTCATCCTGGCCGGCAACTTCCTCACCCACGGCGGGGTGGCGCGACGCATGATCGACTTCGCCTCGTCGCTGATCGGCCACTTCTACGGCGGCCTGGCCCTGGCCGGGATCATGGCCTGCGCCATGTTCGCCCTGGTCTGCGGCTCCAGCGTGGCGACCGTGGTGGCGATCGGCTCGATCATCCTGCCGGCCATGGTCCAGGCCGGCTATCCGATGCGCTTCGGCGCCGGGGTGATCACCGTCGCCGGCTCCCTGGGCATCCTGATGCTGCCCTCGATCCCCAAGGTGATTTACGCCATCGCCACCAACACCTCGATCGGCGCCCTGTTCGTTGCCGGCCTGTTCCCCGGGATCCTGCTGACCCTGATGTTGTGCGGCGTCACCTGGTACATCGCCAAGAAGAACAACTACCCGCGCCTGCCGCGCCGGGGTTGGGCTGAACGCCTGAAGTCCTTCCGCAACAGCGTCTGGGGCCTGATGATCGTGGTGATCATCATCGGCGGCATCTACTCGGGGGTGTTCACCGCCACCGAAGCCGCTGCGGTCAGCGCCGTGTATGCCTTCTTCGTCTCCCTGTTCGTCTACAAGGACATGGGCTTCAAGGATGTACCCAAGGTGCTGATCAACTCGGCCAACATGTCGGCGATGCTGCTCTACATCATCACCAATGCCGTGTTGTTCTCCTTCATCATGACCAACGAGAACATCCCCCAGGCGCTGGCGGACTGGATGTTGGCCAAGGACCTGAACTGGGTCACCTTCCTCTTGATCGCCAACGTGCTGTTGCTGCTGGCCGGCAACTTCATGGAGCCCTCGTCGATCATCCTGATCTTCGCCCCGATCCTCTATCCGGCGGCGGTGACCCTGGGCATCAACCCGGTGCACCTCGGCATCCTGATCGACGCCAATATGGAAGTCGGCCTCTGCCACCCGCCGGTGGGCCTGAACCTCTATGTCGCCTCGGGCATCTCCAAGCTCGGCATCACCGAGATGACCAAGGCGGTAATGCCCTGGCTGCTGACCCTGCTGGTGTTCCTGGTGATCGTCACCTACTGGCCCGAGCTGTCGCTCTGGCTACCGCGGGCGATGGGCATGATGTAGATCGCCGGCAAGATTTCGTGATGCGACGGTTGGCGCACGCGGATTTCCGCGTGCGCCTTTTTTTCGGGGGTACCATAGCGCCCGCCCCTTTTCCTCCCCCTCCCGGCGCCATGACGACAACCGCCTTCGGCCTCACCGGCCTCTCCGGCAGCGGCAAGACCACCCTGATGACCCAGTTGATCGACTGGTTCTGCCAGCATGGAGTCAAGGTCTCCGCCATCAAGCACACCCACCATGGCTTCGACCTGGAACAACCGGGCAAGGATTCCTGGCGCATGCGCGAAGCCGGCGCCGGCGAGGTGTATCTGGTGAGCAATCAACGGGCGGTGCTGATGAGCGAATTTCGCGACAGCCCGGAACCCACGGTGGCGGAATTGCTGCAGCGCATGAGCCCCTGCGATCTGGTGCTGGTGGAAGGCTTCAAACGCGACCCGCTGCCCAAGCTCGAGGTGTTTCGCCCCAGCCTGGACAATCCGCCGGTCTGGCCGGGGAATTCCGCCGTGGTCGCGATTGCCAGCGACGAGCCGGTGGATGCGCCCCTGCCGGTACTGGACCTGGACGACATCGAGGGGATTGCCCGCTTCATCGCCGCCCAGACCGGAATAGCTCTGCCCTGAAACGGGAAAAACGCCGCCGAAGGAAGCCCTCGGCAAGCGCATTAAAACGATACAGCCATGCCGATAAGTCGCTCTTATCCCGCGCCAATTCAGCCTTTTTCGCCTATTTAATCGACGGGTTTGGTAGTACGATTATGTGTTCGTAGCGCATAAAAAATATATGGGGAGTGGTCACGCAGATGAGTGCCAGCAATGAAGTTGTAGCCCGCACACGACTTGTCTATCCAATCATGATCGGCTTGGTGAAGGGCGCCATCGTCATGGGGGTGGCATTACTGGCCGGTGCGCAAATGGGGACGACGCTGATCGTCGCCTCGGTGGTGGTCGCCCTGCTCGCCTCGGCTGCCGTCGAGATTCACCACCGCACGGCCATTTCCACCCCGCGCGAAGAATTGCGCAGCGTCATCCGCACCACCGTGGCCGATGGCGACCTGTCGCGCCGCGCCATCAGCCGCGGCCCGCTGAAGCCGCTGGCCGACGACTACAACGCGCTGATGGCCAGCTTCCTCGGCATCATCAGCCGGGTGATCTTCAACGCCAAGCAGGTGGACGCTTCGGCCAAGAAGCTGATCGCCAACTCCACCAACATGGTCACCGGCTCCGAACAGCAACACTCCTCCGCCACCTCCGCCGCCGCCGCCGCATCGGCCATGGCCGACGGCATTTCGGCGATCAAGGCGAATACCGACCAGACTTCCCAAATCGCCGAAGCCGCGCTGGAAAACTCGGCCCGGGGCGCGCGTATCGTCCGCGAGGCCTCGACCGAGATCGTCCGCCTGGCCCAGTCGGTGGAAAACTCCGCCGTCGTCGTCTCGGCCCTGGGCGAACGCTCCGACGCCATTTCCGCCATCGTCAACACCATTCATGAAATCGCCGACCAGACCAATCTGCTGGCGCTGAATGCCGCCATCGAGGCTGCCCGGGCCGGCGAACAGGGCCGCGGCTTCGCCGTGGTGGCCGACGAGGTGCGCAAGCTGGCCGAGCGCACCACGGCGGCGACGTCGGAAATCGGCACGCTGATTTCCGCCATCCAGAACGAAATCCAGAGCGCCATCTCGGCCATCCGCGAGGGCTCCAGCCAGGCCCGCACCGGCGCCAACCTGGCCAACCAGGCGGCCGAGGCGCTGACCGACATCAATCGCGGTGCCGAGGAGACCCTGACCAAGGTTCGCCTGATCGCCGACACCATGGCCGAGCAGACCCAGCAGGCCAACCATATCGCCGATCAGGCCCGCGGCATCATCGAGATGGCCGAGCGCAACACGCTGGGCGCCCGCAGCACCCTGTCGGAGGCCAGCCAGCTCAACTATCTCGCCACCAACCTCGATGAGATCGGCACCGTGTTCAAGCTCGGCGCCAGCGGCGAGGAATCCCGCGCCATCCACGAGCGCATGCCGAGCGTGGTGCAGCAGGTCTGCGCCGACGTGACCAAGGCCTTCAACGACGCGGTGGATCGCGGTGCGATCAAGCTCGAAGACTTCTTCGACGAAAACTACACGCCGATTCCGAACACCAAGCCACAGAAGTTCCACACCAAGTTCGACGCTCTGACCGACAGCATCCTGCCGCCGATCACCGAACCCTGGCTGGACCGCACCAAGGACGCCGCCTTCATCACCTGCGGCGACCGCAACGGCTACATTCCGACCCACAACAAGAAGTTCTGCCAGCCGCTGACCGGCGACGAAAAGAAGGACATGGTCGGCAACCGCACCAAGCGCCTGTTCACCGACGTGGTGGCCAAGCGCGGCGGCACCCACCAGCAGCCCTTCCTGATCCAGACCTATCGCCGCGACACCGGCGAAATCATGCACGACATCTCGGCGCCGATCTTCATCAAGGGCCGCCACTGGGGCTGCGTCCGCATCGGCTACAAAGCCTGATACCGCAAGCTATGCCGCACTGAACTCCGCCGCCCCTCATGCAGGGGCGGCGCTGTTTTAGCGTGACAACGGTTGAACAAAGCGCCCGGTGATATCGAGCGCAGCGAGCTGATTAGTAGCCTCCCCGCGAGGGGAGGATGGGAGGGGCGGGTGTTTATATGCCTTACACGCCTTCATGGATGGCGGATGCTCAAGGAAAAGCCTGCGCGTGAAGGCGCTGTAACAAATCCCTAACATTGGCCGTTTAGGCTCCTCCTTCTTAAGAAGCGATGGACCCGATGGCATGAATCTAATGTTGGACCGCCTGCGGGCAAGTACGGCCACTCCCGATCCGATCTCCCCGGTCAGCCAGGCCGACCGCGATGCCTTTCACCGCATCGTCGGCGGCCGCCAGTTGAGCGCCGTATTTCAACCCCTGCTGGATTTCCGCGCCGCTAGCTATATGGGCTTCGAAGGCCTGATCCGCGGCCCCGTGGGCACCCGCCTGCATTCGCCGGTGGCCCTGCTGAACCTGGCGCGCGCCTGCGATATGACTATGGAATTCGAGCGGCTGTGCCGCGAAATCGTCTTCCGCGAATTCCGCCGCCTGGCGCTGCCCGGCAAGCTGTTCGTCAATGTCAGCATCAGCTGCCTGGGCGACCCGTTCTTTCTCAGCCGCGAAACCCGCAAGATCCTCGACGAGATCGGCCTGCACCCCGGCCAGATCGTCATCGAGCTGACCGAAAACCAGCACGTCTCCGATTTCTCCGCCCTGCGCGACGTACTCAACGCCTATCGCGTCGCCGGCTACCACATCGCGGTGGACGATCTGGGCGAAGGCTTTTCCAACCTGCGCATCTGGTCCGAAGTGCACCCGGAATACGTCAAGATCGATCGCCACTTCATCAGCGGCATCGCCGACGACACCATGAAGTTCCACATGGTCAAGGCCATGCGCGACCTGGGCGAAGCCAGCCAGGCCAAGCTGATTGCCGAGGGCATCGAGACTCAGGCGGAGTTCGAGACCATCCGCGATCTCGGCATCGACTTCGGCCAGGGCTTTCTGATCGCCCGGCCGGCAGCCGACCCGGGGCGGATACCCGACGAGGCCACCCGCATGTTGATCAAGGACAGCGGCCCGATCACCTTCCCTTTCGTCCAGTCGCCTATCGGCAATACGCTACGCAATCTGTGCGAGCCAATCCGGCCGGTTGTGCCCGAAACCCACAACGACGAGGTCTATGACCGTTTCGAGGCCGACCCGGAGCTGATGGTGATTCCGGTGGTGGAAGCCGCCGGCAAGCCCCTCGGCTTGATCAACCGCTACTCGGTCACCGACCGTTTCGCCCGCCCCTTCCAGCGCGAGGTCTACGGCCGCAAGGCCTGCACCCTGCTGATGGATACGCCGCTGATCGTGGATATCGACACCTCGATCCAGGAGGCCAGCCGCATCCTCGCCCATGCCGAGCGCCAGCACATGCTCGACGGCTTCATGGTGATCGAGGGCGGCGTGTATGCGGGCCTAGTCAGTGCCCAAGTGGTGGTGGCGCGCATCACCGATCTGCAGATTCATGCGGCACGCTACGCCAACCCGCTGACCCAGTTGCCGGGCAACGTGCCGATCAACGAACACATCGACCGGCTGCTGGAAAGCGACAGCAGTTTCGTTGCCTGCTATTGCGACCTCGACCACTTCAAGCCCTACAACGATAGCTACGGCTACCGCAAGGGCGACGAGGTGATCCAGTTCCTCGGCAGCGTGTTGGCCCAGGTCTGCGATGTGCGGCGGGACTTCGTCGGCCATGTCGGCGGCGACGATTTCGTCATGCTGCTGCAGAGCGAATCCTGGCGCGAGGTTGTGGATGAGGCGATGCGCCGCTTCGGCGCCGGCATTCCCGCCTTCCTCGACGGCGTGCATATCGGCCAGGGCGGCTACTGGGGCGAGGATCGGCGCGGCCAGCCGGTGTTCCATCCGCTGCCGGCGCTGTCCATCGGCTGCGTGGTGGTCGAGGTCGGCGAGTTTCACAGCCACCACGAAATCTCCGCCGCCATGTCGGCGGCAAAAAAGCAGGCGAAAAAGAAGACCAGCGGCAATGGCGTATTCGTCGAACGCCGGCGTGCGAACGGAGCTGCCTTGATAGGCGAAGACCTGCGCCACTAAGCTTATCGACAAAAATTAGCGCGCACTGTTTTTGCCCTGGGGGCGAAATGGGCTAAATTCTCCCTGTCAGCCCAACCTCAGGAGCGCTTCGCAATGAATATCGCAAATTCCGTCACCGACCTGATCGGCAACACCCCGCTGGTTCGCCTCAACCGGCTCACCGCGGGTGCCGCCGCCACCGTCGTGGCCAAGCTCGAGTATTTCAACCCGGGCCACAGTGTGAAGGATCGGATCGCGATTTCAATGATTGAAGCCGCCGAAGCCGCCGGCAAGATCGCCCCGGGCAAGACCACCCTGGTCGAGCCCACCAGCGGCAACACCGGCATCGGCCTGGCGATGGTGGCCGCCGCCCGCGGCTACAAGCTGGTGCTGACCATGCCCGAGAGCATGAGCAAGGAACGTCGCCTGCTGCTCAAGGCCTACGGCGCCGATCTGGTGCTGACCCCGGCCGCCGACGGCATGGGCGGCGCCATCGCCAAGGCCGGCGAGATTGCCGCCTCCGGACCGGATTACTTCATGCCGCAGCAGTTCGAGAACCCGGCCAATCCGGAGGTGCATCGCAAGACCACTGCCGAGGAAATCTGGCGCGACACCGACGGCAAGGTGGATATCGTCGTGTCGGGCATCGGTACCGGCGGCACCATCACCGGCGTCGGTGAAGTGCTGAAGTCGCGCAAGCCCTCGGTCAAGATGATCGCCGTCGAACCCGATGCCAGCCCGGTGCTGTCCGGCGGCGCCAAGGGCCCGCACATCATCCAGGGCATCGGCGCCGGCTTCGTGCCAAAGATTCTCAACACCGAAATCTACGACGAGGTGATCCGCGTCGGCAACGACGAATCCCTGGCCGTGGCTCGGGCTATGGCCACCGACGAGGGCCTGCTGGTCGGCATTTCCTCCGGCGCCGCGACCTGGGCGGCGCTGCAGGTGGCCAAGCGTCCGGAAAACGCCGGCAAGCTGATCGTGGTAGTGATTCCGTCCTATGGCGAACGCTATCTCTCCACCAAACTCTATGAGCACCTGGCGGTATAACCATGGCGACAGACGCTAAGCGGGTGTGGGAGAAGCCGGACGGCTCGCCGATCTCCTGCCTGGAAAAGATCAAGGTGCTGAACCAGAACTACTCGGAACTGGAGCAGATCGCGCGCGACGCCCTCGAAGATGCGGTG
>DATDMT010000243.1:0-15524 GCA_036518635.1 Rhodocyclaceae bacterium
TTTGTAATCCTTGCCGTAGAAGGCCGGCCGGCGGCCCACCAGGTTTTCCAGCAGCGTCAGTTCGGCGTCGTTGTGGTTGATCACCGCCGCCGGCACCATGCTGGTGGCCATTTTCGGATCGTTGTGGATGTAGATCGGGTGGTCGTGGTGCTCGGTGTGGATGATCTCGCGCTGGGCCGGCGCCACGCTGGGCACCACTTCGGCTTCGCCATAGCACAGGCAGAAATAGGTTTTGCTCGCTTCCGCCTCGATGTAGCAGGCGGTGCCGCGGATGCCGATGGTGGCGGTGGAAACCTGCAGTTTTTTCTGGCCGCGGCCAAAGACCGAGAGCAGCTTGCCGTTGAGTACCCGCAGGAAGGCTTCCAGGGATTCGATGGGGAAATGCACTTCGCTGTCGGCCCGCTGCAGGAAGGCATCCTGGCCGATTACATAAATGGCGCTGCTGTTGGCACCGGTCTTTACCGTATCGCCGGGTTTCACCAGTTGGCCCTCGCGGGCCGGGCTGCCGTTCAGCGTGACCTTGCCTTCGACCTTGTGCAGCCCCGCGGGCACGGGGTTGTTGCCCTTCGCCAGGGCGACGCGGATCAGTTGCGGCGCGAGGCCGGCGGCGACCAGGGCGCGGAGCAGGGTACGGCGTTCCATGGCGGGTCTCCTGTGGCGGGAGCACCTATCCTACCGCTTGCTCCTGCCGCCGGCGGTGACTTATGTCCGGTGGGAGAGTCCGAAGCGGGTTTCCGCGGCCTTCTGGATGGCGCTGGCGTGGCGCAGGGATTCGAGAAAGGCCTTGCGGTCCACGTTGTTCAGGGCATAGGGGTTGATGCGGTTGTCGGCCACCTCGTTGCGGGCGATCTGCATGTGATGGTGGCGCAGGCGAATCGACTGGATCATGTCGAAGGCGGCGGTCCAGTCGTCACAATTGGCGGTGCTGATCAGGCCGCATTCGCGGGCCGCGGCGATCCGCTCCAGGGTGGCGCTGGATGCGGCGCTGGCGGCGAGGCCGAAGATGCGCGCGCCGTCCACGAAGATGGCGGTGCCGAACAGCTTGAGGTCGAGTTTGCCGTCGTTCTTGTCCACCACGAAATCGCGGAAGAAGCCGATCGGTGGCGGTCGGCGGCTGGCGTTCTCGGTCATCAGATGGAGGAAGCGGGCGTTGTGCTTGATCTCGGCGGCCAGCCAGGTTTGCAGCGCCAGGCAGAGTTGTCGATTGCCGCAGAGGGGACGCAGGTCGAAGTAGATGGTGGCATTCAGCAGGGCGTCCGGGTCAGGCATGGCCAGCCATGTGCTGAAGCGCTGCGACCATTCTTCCGCCGTCAGGCAGCAGAGCGGATTGCTCGCCATGATGTTGCCGGAGCAAAGCGGGAAGCCACAGCGATGCAATTGCCAGTTCACCTCGCGGGCGAAGCCGACCATGCGCTCCCGCGAGGCCTCCAGCGGCTCGCCGGGGCGCGGCTTGAAGATCAGGGCATTGTCCTGGTCGGTGCACAAGGTCTGTTCGTGGCGGCCTTCGCTGCCGAGGGCGATCCAGCAGAACTCGCCGAGGCCTACATCCGCCTCTGCGGCGCGGATTTCGACGATGCGTTCCACCAGCCGGTCGTTGAGGGTGGACACCAGGTGAGTCACCCGGCTGGCGTCCACGCCGTCCAGCACCAGGCGGCCGCCGAGACGGCGGATGCCTTCCGCCGCCTGCTCCAGGTCCTGGTCGCTTTCGGCCTTGCGGATCAGGCTGTTGAGATCGCCGCCGCTCTGATGGGCGGCGAACAGGTCCCGGTCCGAGATCAGGCCGGCGAAGCGATTGTCGTGGGTCACCACCACGTGGCGAATGCCGCGCCGAGCCATTTCGACCGCGGCGTCGAAGCCGTGGTTGAAGTGCGGCAGCAGGAAGGGCTTGGGGGTCATCACCGACTCGACGGTGATCGACAGATCGCGGTTCAGCACCAGCACCCGGGCCAGCAGGTCGCCCAGGGTGAAAATACCGAGTGGCGCCTGGGTCTGCTCGTCGAGGACGGTAAGGGCATCGGTGCGAAAGCCGTAGAGCACGTCTATGGCCTCGCGGACGCTGGCCTTCGGGCCGACGGTAGCGGTGCCGCTGGCCGGGGTGATCTCGCTGAGCTGGGCGTTGAGGCCGCCGCTGCGCGCCATCGGGTCCATCAGGCGGCGTTCGCGGCTGTGGAAGCTGACGCTGCGATTGCGGCAGAAATCACGGAACACCGGGCTAATGTGGCGCAGCTCCGCCAGTTGCTGCAGCGGGATCAGCAGTACGCTGCCCGGGGTGTCGGCGATGTAATCGCAATCGATGCTGGGGCTGCCGTCCGCTTCCAGGGCCTCGATCGGGAAGGCTTCGCCCGGCACCAGGGTCGCCGCGGTGCCGGCCGGGGTGACGATCCGTACCTGGCCTTCGCGCAGGATGAACAGGCCCTGCAGGTTTTCGGCACGCCCCTGAATCACCGCCTTGCCGGCGAAATGCTGGAGAGTGACCTGCGGTGCGATGGTGGCCAGCGCGCTGGCACCCACCTGGTCAAAGGGCGGACGGGCGCTGAGCGCCTCGATGATTTCTTCTTGTTCTGACACGACGACTCCGGACGAGTAGGCGCCTGCGCACCCCAGCCAGGCCACGAAGGCCTCGCCGATATTTCAAGCCTCGCCGCCGGATGGCCGGTGAATACCGGCTCTGGCGCTTTGTTGCCTCATGGTTGCTTCATGGGCAATTCTTTTTATGGTCGGCACTACCGCCGCCACTGGTGTCCGATATTAGGCGCAATCCGGGCTGAGACAACAGGCAAATTGCCCGCGATCAAGAACGCGCTTAATTGTTCTCGAACAGGTTCAGGATGCCATCCAGTCCGGCGTGGTTCAGGGCGCAGCTAGCCTGTTCGCGGACGATGGGCTTGGCCCGGTAGGCGATGCCGATGCGGGCGTTCATCAGCATCTCGATGTCGTTGGCGCCGTCGCCGATGGCGATCGCCTGGTCGCGGCTGGCCTGGCGCTGGGCGCAGAGTTGGGCCAGGTAGCGGGCCTTGGCCTGGGCGTCCACGATGTCGCCGAGTACCTGGCCGGTGAGGCGGCCATTCTCGATCTCCAGCACATTGGCCCAGGCATGGTCGAAGCCCAGCCGGGCCTTCAGCCGCTCGGTGAAAAAGGTGAAGCCGCCGGAGACCAGGGCCGTGGTGACACCGGCCGCCTTGAGCCGGGCGATCAGGGTTTCGGCACCGGGGTTGAGTTGCAGGCGTTCGCTGTAGACCCGCTCCAGGGCCGACTCCTCCAGCCCCTGCAGCAGCTTGACGCGGGCCCGCAGGCTCTCGGAAAAATCCAGTTCGCCGCGCATCGCCGCCTCGGTGATCATCGCCACCTCGGCCTTGAAGCCGTTCATGTCGGCGATCTCGTCGATGCACTCGATGTTGATCAGGGTCGAGTCCATGTCGGTGATGAACACCCGCATGTCGGAGAGCTTGAGGCCCTCCGGCATGAAGGCGTAGTCCAGGCCCAGTTGGCCGCAGAGATCGGCCAGTTCCTCGAAGGGCTGGGCGCCGCGCAGGCGCAGGGCGTTGGGGGAGAGGGCTTCGCTGCTGCGGGCGCGGGCCAGCCGCGCCAACTGGGCGGCGGCCTCGTCGCCGAGGGGCGCCGCCCCTTGCAGGATCAGGTTCACGCGCTGCGGGCCTTCAGCGTCTCGCCGAGGGCGGCATGGGCTTCGCGCAGCATCTTCTCGGTAGTGGCCCAGTCCACGCAGGCGTCGGTCACCGAGCAGCCGTACTTGAGTTGCGACAGGTCGGCGGGGATCGGCTGGTTGCCGGCTTCGAGATTGCTCTCGATCATCAGGCCGACTACCGAGCGGTTGCCCAGGCGCACCTGATTCACCACGTCGGTCATCACCAGAGGCTGCAGCTCGGGCTTCTTGTAGCTGTTGGCGTGGGAACAGTCCACGACGATGTTGGTCGGCAGCTTGGCCTTGGCCAGGCCCTGTTCGGCGATGGTGATGCTGACCGTATCGTAGTTGGGCCGGCCGCCGCCGCCGCGCAGCACCAGGTGGCCGTACTTGTTGCCGCGGGTGCGGATCACCGCCGAGCGGCCTTGGCCGTTGATGCCGAGGAAGCTGTGGGGGCTGGCGGCGGAGAGGATGGCGTTGATGCCGGTTTCCACCGAGCCGTCGGTGCCGTTCTTGAAGCCCACCGGCGTCGACAGGCCGGAGGACATCTCGCGGTGGGTCTGGGATTCGGCAGTGCGGGCGCCGATGGCGGTCCAGGCGATCAGGTCGCCCAGGTACTGGGGCGAGATCGGGTCCAGGGCCTCGGTGCCAGCGGGCAGGCCGATTTCATTCACCGCCAGGAGGAATTCGCGGGCCTTGTGGATGCCTTCCTCGATGTGGAAGGAATCGTCCATCCGCGGGTCATTGATGTAGCCCTTCCAGCCGGTGGAAGTGCGGGGCTTCTCGAAGTAGACCCGCATCACGATCAGCAGCCGGTCTGAAAGTTCGTCGGCCAGCTTCTTCAGCCGCTTGGCGTAATCGATGCCGCCCACCGGATCGTGGATCGAGCAGGGGCCGACCACGACGAACAGGCGCGGGTCTTTGCGGTCGAGAATTGCCTGCAGGGCGCGGCGGCCCGCCACCACGGTCTGGCCGGCGGCTTCGGACAGCGGCAGGCGGGCATGCACCTCCTCGGGGGTGGGCATGGGGTCGAAGGCTTCGATGTTCAGGTTTTCAGTCTGTTGCATGATGGTTCGCTTGGTGAAGTATTGAGTTCGTGAATATCGGCGGTAGAGATTAAACCCAGTTTTCCAGTAGCAGTCCGGGTACCCGCTCGAATTCCCGCAGGTTGTTGGTGACCAGGGTCAGCCCGCTGCTACGGGCCTGGGCGGCGATGTGCAGGTCGTTCACGCCGATGGGCTGGCCCTGCTTTTCCAGCGCGGCGCGGATGCTGCCGTACTGGTAGGCCTCGCGCTCGCCGTAGGCCAGGATCGCCAGGCGGCTGCAGAAATCCTCAACCACACCCAGATTGCGCGCTGGCTGGCTGCTCTTTTCTGCGCCATGCACCAGTTCCGCCACCGTGATGGCAGACAGCGCCATATGGCCGTGATGCTGGTTGAACAAGGCCAGCGCCTGGACCGGGCGCTGCTTGATGACGTAGATCGCGATATTGGTGTCGAGCAGGAACTTCAGCATTGCTTACAGGGCTTCCCGCTCCGCCTGTTGTTGCGTGGCCCGCTCGGCCATGAAGTCGTCCGTGGCCTGGTTTTGGCCGAGGAAAAAGCTGTCCCACACCGCTTCGGCGGGGGCGATGATGCGTTCCTGGCCGACGATGCGCACATCCACCTTTTTCACCGTATCGGGGAAACGGGTCTCCGCCGGCAGGCGCACGGCCTGGGTGCGATTGTTGGTGAATACGGTGCTGGTGGACATTTGCGGTCTTTCGAAGTGCGATATACATGGACTATATACATTCACTGGAAAGACGTCAAACAGGCTAGCCGGGGAACAGGGCGGAGTGGGAGAAGGGCAGCAGCGAAACGGACAGCAGCAGCGCCGACAGATTCAGAGCCGACAGCAGGCGGTTCCATACCGCCGACTGTTCCGGGTCGCCGCGACCGATCAGATAGGGGCTGCCGTCGTTCGGCAGCACCAGCATCGGCAGGCGCGGCAGCTCGACGATCAGGCCTTCGGGGAATTCGGTGGGCGGCGGTGCTGCCGTCGCAGCGGCAAAGTCCTTGGCGTTGGTCGAGTGCACTGCACTGCGCGCCGCTTCGCGCTTGCGGTCGATGAACTGCGCCGGGGTTTCGCTGGCCGGCAGTAACTGGCCGATCACATAGATTTCATCGCCGGGGCGAATCATGTGTTCGCCGTTCTGCTTGCCGTAGCTGATCTCCGCGCCCTCGGGGCTGACCAGGCACTCGCCACTGCCGTCGGCGATACGGAAGGGCATGGCGCTTTCGTGGGGGCTGAAGTCGTGGCCGACATGCTGATACCAGACGCAATCGCTGCCGCTGCGGGGCGACACCAGGGGGCGCTTATGCAGGGCCCGGGCGCGGCCGGAGATCGCCACATAGCCCGGCGCCAACTGGCCGATGGGGCAGATGGGGGTGTCGTCGAAGGCCCGGGCGAAGCTGCGGGCGCTCCACCAACCGAGCAGGCTGAGGGGAATCAGCACCAGGTGGGCCTCCCGCCACAACAGGGCCTGCAGATCCTGGCCGAGGGCCACCGTCGCCAGGCCGAAGGCCGCCACCACCGGCAGCCAGGTCAGGGTGCCCCGGGCCCGGTTGATCCATCCGCGCGCAGCGACTGCCATGATTTTTCCTTTTAAAGGGGCCGATCAGGCCGCGAGCTTGCGAAACAGTTCCTTCACCGCGCCCACCCGTTCCTTCAGGTCATTGGTGGGCTTCTGCCAGCTTAGCTTGTCCTGGCCCGCCAGCTTGAAGCTACGGTCGCTCTGGATCAATTTGATGATCTTGATCGGTTCGATGGGCGGGTTGGGCATGAACTGCAACTGGATGCTGTTGCTGCCGGCGTCCAGTTTGATCACGCCTAGGGTGCTGCATTGCAGGCGCAGGCGGTGGGTCTCGATCAGGCACAGGGCCTGGGCGGGCAGCTCGCCGAAGCGGTCGATCAATTCTTCCTGCAAGGCGCGCAGCTCGTCTTCCTGGTCGCAGTTGGCGAAGCGCTTGTACAGCGTCAGCCGCTCGTGCACGTCGGGGCAGTAGGCGTCGGGCAGCAGGGCTGGGGCGCGCAGGTTGATCTCCGAGGTGACGCCCAGGGGCTGGGTCAGGTCGGGGATTGCCTTGCCTTCCTTCAGGGCCTTGACCGCGGCGTTGAGCATGTTGGTGTACAGGGCGAAGCCGACTTCCTGCATCTCGCCGCTCTGGTTCTCCCCCAGCACCTCGCCGGCGCCGCGGATTTCCAGATCGTGCATCGCCAGGAAGAAACCGGAGCCCAGCTCCTCCATCGCCGTGATCGCCTCCAGCCGGCGCTGGGCCTGGGGCGTGGGCTTGGCGTTCTCGTCGGTCAGCAGATAGGCGTAGGCCTGGTGGTGACTGCGGCCGACGCGGCCGCGCAACTGGTGCAACTGGGCCAGGCCGAATTTGTCGGCCCGGTTGATGACAATGGTATTGGCGTGGGGGTTGTCGATGCCGGTCTCGATGATGGTCGAGCAGAGCAGCAGGTTGTGCTTCTGCTGGGTGAATTCGCGCATCACCCGCTCCAGTTCCCGCTCCGGCAACTGGCCGTGGCCGACGACGATGCGCGCCTCGGGCATCAGCTCGTTCAGCCGTTGCTTCATGTTCTCGATGGTGTCCACCTCGTTGTGGAGGAAGTACACCTGGCCGCCGCGCTTGAACTCCCGCAAACAGGCTTCGCGAATCTGGCCTTTGCTCCAGGGGCTGACGAAGGTCTTGATCGCCAGGCGCTTCTGCGGCGGGGTGGCGATCACCGAGAAATCGCGCAGGCCTTCCAGACTCATGCCCAGGGTGCGGGGGATCGGCGTCGCGGTCAGGGTCAGGATGTCCACCTCGGCGCGCAGCGCCTTCAGTGCCTCCTTCTGGCGCACACCGAAGCGGTGCTCCTCGTCGATGATCACCAGGCCCAGGCGGGAGAACTCCACGTCCTTCTGCAGCAGGCGGTGGGTGCCCACCAGCACGTCGATCTTGCCTTCGCCCAGCAGCTTGATCGCCTCGGTCTGCTCCTTGGCGGAACGGAAGCGGGAGATTTCGGCGACCCGCACCGGCCAGTCGGCGAAGCGGTCGGCGAAGTTCTGGTAGTGCTGTTCGGCCAGCAGCGTGGTGGGGCAGAGCACCGCCACCTGCTTGCCGCCGGCCACCGCGACGAAGGCGGCGCGCAGGGCCACCTCGGTCTTGCCGAAGCCGACGTCGCCGCAGACCAGGCGGTCCATGGGCTTGCCGGAACGCATGTCCTCCACCACCGCGTTGATCGCGGCGTGCTGGTCGGGGGTTTCCTCGAAGCCGAAGCCGTCGGCGAAGGCCTCCAGATCGTGCTGCTTGAAGTCGAACTGGTGGCCCTTGCGGGCGGCGCGCTGGGCGTAGAGGTGCAGCAGTTCGGCGGCGGTGTCGCGCACCTGCTCGGCCGCCTTCTTCTTGGCCTTTTCCCACTGACCGGAGCCGAGGCGGTGCAGCTCGATGGCCTCCGGGTCCACGCCGCTGTAGCGGGAGATCACATGCAGTTGTGCCACCGGCACGTAGAGGGTGGCGCCCTCGGCGTATTCGAGGTGGAGGAACTCTTCGCTGCCGGAGCCGTAATCCATGTGCACCAGGCCCTGGTAGCGGCCGATGCCGTGGGATTCGTGCACCACCGGGTCGCCGATCTTCAGTTCCGACAGATCGCGCAGCCAGCCTTCCAGATTGGCGCGGCGGGCGGCTTCGCGCTTGTGGCGCGGCCGGGCGGTGGCGGCGTAGAGCTCGTTCTCGGTGATCAGCGCCAGCTTCGCATCGGCCAGCAGGAAGCCGCCGGAGAGGGGCGCGACGCCGAGCATGAAGCCGGCCTCGCTGGCGGTGAAGGCGGCGAAGTCGGCGCAGGTCTCGGGATGCAGGCCGTACTCGGCCAGGTATTCGGCGATGGTCTCGCGCCGGCCCGGCGATTCGGCCAGCAGCAGCACCCGGCGCTGGCCGGAGGAGAGGAAGGTCTTCAGCGCGGAGAGCGGATCGTCGGCCTTGCGCTCCACCGCCACCACGGGCAACGGCAACGCTGCCCCTGTAGGAGGCCCGCCCTCGGGCCGACCGGACTCCGCATCGACTGCTGCTGTCGGCCCGGGGGCGGGCCTCCTACCAGGCCCCTCCGTCAGGCGCAGTGCCGAATAAGCGTGGGTCGCGGTAAAGAAGGCTTCATCGCTGAGGAAGATCTCGTCCGGCGGCAGCACCGGCCGGCTGCGGTCGCCGCCAAGCATCTTGTAGCGGCTCTGGGTGTCCTTCCAGAACTCGGCGATGGCCCCGGGCACGTCGCCGTGCAGCAGCAGCAGGGTGTCCTTGGGCAGGTAGTCGAAGAGGGTCGCGGTGCTCTCGAAGAACAGCGGCAGGTAGTACTCGATGCCCGCCGGCAGGGTGCCGGCGGAAACGTCCTTGTAGAGCTGGATGCGCGAAGCATCGCCTTCGAAAGCCTCGCGGAAGCGCTGGCGGAAGGTCGTGCGGCCGCCGTCGCTGGCGGGGAATTCGCGGGCCGGCAGCAGGCGGATTTCCGGCACCGGGTAGAGGGTGCGCTGGCTGTCCACGTCGAACACCCGCAGGGTCTCCACCTCGTCGTCGAACAGTTCGATGCGGTAGGGCAGCACGGTGCCCATTGGGAACAGGTCCACCAGGCCGCCGCGGACGCTGTACTCGCCGGCCGCCACCACTTGCGTCACGTGCTGGTAGCCGGCCAGGGTCAGTTGCTCGCGCAGCTTGTCGAGATGCAGGCGCTCGCCCTTTTTGACAAAGAAGGTGTGGGCCGCCATGAAGGAGGGCGGCGCCAGCCGGGTCAGGGCGGTGGAGGCGGCGGTGATCAGCACATCGCACTCGCCCTGGCCCACCGCGTGCAGCGTCGCCAGGCGCTCGGAGATCAGGTCCTGGTGCGGCGAGAAGTTGTCGTAGGGCAGGGTTTCCCAGTCGGGGAACAGATGCACCTTCAGGTCCGGGGCGAACCAGGGCAGTTCCTCCGCCAGGCGCTGGGCTTCCAGGGGGCTGGCGGCGATCACTGTCAGCAGGCGTCCCGGCACCGCCAACTGGGCGGCGGCCAGGGCGTCGGCGGAACCGACCAGGGCGGGGAGATCCAGACGCTGGCCGGGTTTCGGCGCGGCCGGCAAGTGCAACAGGGGCTTCACGGCAAGGGGGAGGGGGTGCGTGCGGGAGGCAGGGAATTATACGTGGCGGCCCGCCCCTGCGCCGGCTGGCGGGGCGATTCGGCCATCGCGCAGGGATACCGCGCCAGGTGTCTCCGGCAACTTTTTTCCCGGCCGAAATGGCTCAACCACGCCGATTGCTGCCTGCGTATTGCTTTTGTCATATTGACCGATGCGGAACGGGTATGCACACTGCGCCGACAGCAAAAACAGGCGCCGCCAAGCGTCGGCCACCTGAAGGGGAACGCAGTGGAGAACTCGAGGGGAATGAGCCAAAACCAGGAGCCCGTGCTGGCCTATGTCGACGCGGGCATCCTGCACTTTTCCGCCGGCATCACCTTGGCGGACCTGAGCCTGACGCCCAGCGTTGACCATCAGTTCCTGCTGATCTATTGCCATCACAAGCTGGTGGCCTATTGCAGCGCCATGGGCAGCAATGTGGATGGATTCGCCTTCATCAACGGCAGCCGCTACAGCTTTGCCCAGTTGCTGGATCGGCTCTCCGCCAATGAAGTCATCGCCACCGACTACGGCCCCGAGTGGTGGATGCTGCAGGCTCGCGGCGAAGTCCTTGCTGCGCAACTGGCGGCGGTGCTGGCCTAGCTAGCGGCCAGCGAAAGTCGCACACCTCTGGGCTAGTCAGGTTCGAGCGCGGCGGCGATAGCGTCTGACAAGGCCATGGCCTTGCCGCGGGCCGCCGCTTCTGCCACGGATTCCGGCGTCAAGGCGGCCTTGGCCCGGTTCAGGGCTTGCTCGAGTTCTGCGCGCCAGCCGGGCGGTGCCGGGGCACCGATCCGGTCGCGCACGGCCTCGGCTGCGGCGGCGACGGTCAGGGCGCGGAGCGCCTGGCCTTGCGCGGCGGCCAGGCCGGCGAAGCCTTCGAGGACGAAGGCGATAGCGCGCCGGTCGCCGACCTCCTTCAACAAGCCCAGGCTTTCCCGCAGCAGTTCCTCGGCCCGGGCGTATTTCCCCGCGTCGCGTTCCAGGGCGGCCAGGCTGTTCAGCACGTTGGCCGTGTTCTGCCGGTCGCCGAGGCCGCGCCAGACGTCGAGCGCCACCACCAGATGGGTGCGTGCCGCATCGAGGTGGCCGGCGCAGCGGGCGACGATGCCGAGGGCGGTCAGCGCCCAGCCGGTGCCGATCGGATCGCCCAGCTCGCGCCAGACCGCCAGGCTTTCCTCCAGTCGCGCCTCGGCGGTCTCCAGGTCGCCCCGGTCGCGGGCGATGAAGCCCAGGCTGCCCAGCGCCACCGCGATGCCCTCGCCGTCGGCGGCCCGGCGCAGCAGCGGCAGGCTTTCCTCGAGCAGCGTGCGGGTGGTGTCGTAGTCGGTCTGGTAGCGGGTGACGAAGGCCAGGTCCACCAGGGCCCAACCGATGCCGCGGGCGTCGTCCAGGGCGCGGTAGATTTCCAGGCTCTCCTGCACCAGCACCCGCGCCTCGGCGTAGTCGCCCTGTTCCCGCGCCAGCCAACCGGCGGCGTGCAGGGCCTTGGCGCGGTGCTGGCGAGCCACCGGCTGCCAGCTCATCTGCAACAGCCGGGCGAGGATCGGCCTCACCTCGCTGATGTAGCCGTGGGCGCGCCAGTAGCGGGAGAGGGCGGCGGCCAGACGCAGGCCGTGCTCGCTGGGGCCGTGCTCGATGAACCAGTGCAGCGCGGCGCGGATGTTGGCCTGTTCCCGCTGCAGGCGCTGCAGCCAATTGGCCTGCTGGGCGCCGACCAGGCCCGGCTCGGCCTCTTCCGCCAGCGCCAGCATGGCATCGGCATGGCGCGCGCGGCAGCCTTCCGCTTCGCCGGCCTCGGCCAGGCGCTCCAGGGCGTATTCGCGAATGGTCTCGAGCATGGCGAAGCGCACCTCGGCTTCGGCGCAGCAGTCGTCCTGCAGCAGCAGGCTCTTGTCCGCCAGCGAGGCCATGCCGGACAGGATGTCCGCCTCATCCTCGGCGACGACGGCCAGTGCCTCCGGCGTGCAGCCGCCGACGAACACCGCCATGCGGCGGAACAGGCGCTGCTCCTCGGCCGAGAGCAGCGCATGGCTCCAGGCGATGGCCTGGCGCAATGCCTGTTGCCGCGCCGGCAGGTCCCGCGGGCCGCCGGCGAGCAGGGACAGGCAGTGGTCCATCCGCTTCAGGATCGCCTCCGGCGAGAACAGTTGCAGGCGCGCCGCCGCCAGCTCGATCGCCAGCGGCAGGCCGTCCACTCGGCGGCAAATCGCGGCGACGGTGGCCGCGTTGGCCGGGGACAAAGCGAAGGCCGGGTTCGCCTCCCGGGCGCGGGTGGTGAACAGGCGGATCGCGTCGAAATCGGCCACGCCCTCTGCCGAGTCGGTGCGCTCCGGCTGCGCCAGGGGCGGCACACCGAGCTGTTGCTCGCCGCGCAGGTGCAGCGGCTCGCGGCTGGTGGCGAGCACCTTCAGTTGCGGGCAGCGCGCGATCAGCCGGCCGATGTCGAGGCTGGCGGCAAGCAGATGCTCGAAGTTGTCCAATATAAGCAGTATTTCTTTGTCATGGAGGCGGTCGGCCAGGCTCTCGGCCAGTTGCCGGTCGGGGGCGTCTACCACCCCCAGCAGTTTCGCCAGGGTGGGCAGCACCAGCTCCGCCAGGGGCACCGGCGCCAGCTCGACGAACAGCACGCCGTCGCGGAAGTCGTCGAACTGCTGCTCCGCCAGTTTCAGGCCGAGCCGGGTCTTGCCTACGCCGCCGGGGCCGGTCAGGGTCAGCAGCCGAGTTTCCGGCCGGCGCAGCAGTTCGCCGGCCAGGGTGAGTTCCCGCTGCCGGCCGATGAAGGCGGTGGTCCGCGCCGGCAGATTGCGGCGCCGGTCGCCGAGGGAGCGCAGGGCGGGGAACTCGGCGGCGAGGCCGGGGGCCACCAGTTGGAATACCTGCTCCGGCTGCTGCAGGTCCTTCAGCCGGTGCTCGCCCAGATAGCGCAGTTCGACGCCCGGCGGCAGTCCGTCCCGCACCAGGCCGGCGGTGGCCGCGGAGAGCACGACCTGGCCGCCGTGGGCGGCGCTGGAGAGGCGGGCGCAGCGATGCAGCGGCGCGCCGAAGTAGTGGTTGCCGAGGAACTTCACCGCCCCGGTATGCAAGCCCATGCGCACCTTGAGGGCGCCGAGGGCGCCCCAATCGGCCCCCTGCAGGCGGCGCTGGGCCAGCAGGGCCGCCGCGGCGCCGTCGCCCGCCTGGGCGAAGACGGCACAGGCCGCGTCGCCGACGGTCTCGAACACCTGCCCGTCGCAGCCTTCGATGATCTCGCGGAGGAGTTCGTGGTGTTGCGCCAGGGCGGCTTGGTAGGCCTCCGGGTGGCTTTCGAGATGGCGCGTCGAACCCTCGATGTCGGTGAACAGGAAGGTGACGGTGCCGGCGGGCAGCGCAGGCATGGGATGCTGCTCCCGCTTCAGGCCGCCTGCCGCATGCGCTCATCCACCTCGGCCCAGATGTCCTCGGGCAGCGGGAAGGTGGCGGCGCGGACGTTCTCCTCGATTTCCCGCGGCGCGCTGGCGCCGACCACCACGCTGCTGACCCCCGGGTAGCGCATCGCGAACTGCAGTGCGACGGCCTGTAGCGGCACCTCCCGCTCCCGTGCCCAGCGCCACCAATCGAGCGCCGCCGGCGCATCGGGATGGCTCGCCAGGCGCGGGTTGTCCAGCGGATTGGGCCCGGCCAGTAGGCCGGTCATCAGCGCCCGGCCGACCAGCACGCCCATGCCGGCCGCCGCCGCCGCGGCAATGACCGAATCGTCGCTGCGGCGAATCAGGGAAAAGTCGTCGTGGATCAGGATCGCGTCGAAGCGCCCCGAGGCGATGGCCTGGCGGTGATAGTCGGCGCCGCGGATGGCGAAGGCGATGGCGCCGATCCTACCCTCTTCGCGCATCCGCTCCAATTCGGCCACCGCACCATCGGGGCCGAGCACATAGGGTAGGTCGATGGCTTCGGTGGCATGCACCTGGACCAGGTCCACCCGCTCGACGCCGAGAATCTTGAAACTCTCTTCCACCGACCAGCGGGCGGTGGCGGCCGAATAGTCGCCGTGCCGTGCCGGGTGCATGCCCACCTTGGTGCATAGGTGCAGGTGCGGCGGCGGTCCGCCCAGGGCCGCCAGAGCCTGGCCGTAGCGCTGCTCGCAGTTGCCGTAGAAAGGCGCGCCTTCGATGTAATTGATCCCCAGGTCGACGGCCCGCAGCACCGTGTTCACCGCCGCCTCTTCCGAGATCGGGCCGTACAGCCCGCCGAGGCCGGCGCCGCCCAGAGTCAGGGCGGTCACTTCGAAGCCGGCGCGGCCGAGAGGGCGCCGAATCAGCGCCCGATTTTGCGCCAAATCTGGCGCCATGCGTGTTGCAAGTCCGCTCATGGCCGTTCTCCCGTTGGTGGCTGGCGTGCGCTTGCTGCCCCGCCGCCGCTGGCGACAGGTGTTCTTGTGGAGTTCTGGGTGTCATTATAGGAACTGTTTGACATCTTCGCGGAGCGCACCGATGAGCGGACCTAGCCTGAACGACAGCGCCCTGTTCGAGACCATCCCGGCCGCGGACCTGACGGCGCTGGCCGCCCGCGTCGGCACGCGGAAATTTCCCAAGCAATCGGTCATCGTCCATGAGGGCGACCGGGCCGATGCGCTGTACGTGATCCTGGCGGGCAGCGTGGAGTTCATCCTGCAGGGCGAGGACGGCCGCCGTTTCGTCCTCGGCACGGCAGGGGCCGGCGAGTATTTCGGCGAGATGATGCTCGACGGCGGCCCGCGCTCCGCCTCGGTGGTCGCCGTCGAGGCCTGCCAGTGCGCCGTGATCCCCGGTGCCGAGATGCAGCTCTTCGTCGAGCGCCATCCGGCGGTGGCCCTGACCATCATGCGCAACCTCAGCCGCCGCGTGCGGACCCTGACCGAGCGGGTCAAGAGCCTCGCCCTGATGGACGTCTACGGCCGGGTGGCGGCACTGCTGCTGGAGGTGCGCCAGGCAGACGGCGGCGTGGTCCTGAGCCAGCAGGACATCGCCAACCGGGTCGGCGCCTCGCGCCAGATGGTCAGCCGGATCATCAACGACCTGCTGGACGGCGGCTACATTGCCCGCGCCGGTCGGCGCTACGTCATCTTGGGTCCGCTGCCCCGCGCCTGGTAGCTGCTCGCCAATAGTGGCGCCGGTTTTGTCCAATATTTGCTGTCGGCGCCGGGCTCCCTTCATTACCTTGGAATCACACGGTCGGCTTGCCCATGGAATAGCGGGCCTACCGTGCGAGTGCAACCATCCCGAGGAGCCCATCATGAACGCCACAACCACTCGATATGCGGCGATCGCCCTGACGGCGGGGGCGATCTTTTCCGGCAGCGCTCTGGCAGCCAGCGGCGACGACGCCTTCAATCGCGTCGCTCAGCACTACGCCGGCCTGCGTCAGCCGGGTTTCGTGAACGCTTACATGCCCCACGGCACCGGCCAGTACGCCGCGGAATCGGCGGAGAAGGTGCTGGCCGGCATCCTGATCGCCTACACCCGCGAGTTGCTCGACCGTAGCGGCTGGGTCAATCCCTGGGTGAGCGCGCCGGGCTATGCCGCCGGCAATCTGCTGCTGGCGGCGCGGATCGGCGAAGGCATCACCACCCGCACCGTCTGACCAGACCCCGCCGCGCCGAGCGGATGCGGCGGGGCAAGCCACCGACTGATGGAGGAGCCGAGCCATGAAAACCTACCAAGCATTCCACCGCCGTTCCATCGAGCAACCCGACGCCTTCTG
>DATDMT010000244.1:0-11831 GCA_036518635.1 Rhodocyclaceae bacterium
ACGACCTGGCCATCGTGGGCCATGACGTGCTTGTCCTTCGGGATCAGATATTCGTGGGCGGTGCCGTCGGGTTCGGTAATGACCAGGCGCTGCTTGCCCTTGGTGTCCTTGCCGAAGGAAACCGTGCCGGTGACTTCGGCCAAGAGGCCGGCGTCCTTGGGCGAACGGGCTTCGAACAGTTCCGCCACGCGGGGCAGACCGCCGGTAATGTCGCGGGTCTTGACCGACTCCTGGGGGATACGGGCCAGCACTTCACCGACCGAGACGGGCTGGCCGTCCTTGACGGTGATCAGGGAGCCCACCTGGAAGGTGATGGTCACCACGTGCTCGGTGCCGTGGATCTTCACTTCCTGGCCGTTCTCGTCCAGCAGCTTGACCTGGGGACGCAGGCCCTTCGAGGCGCTCTTGCCGCCGCGCTTGGAGTCGATCACCACCAGGGTGGACAGGCCGGTCACGTCGTCGATCTGCTTGGCGACGGTGACGCCCTCTTCGACGTGCTCGAACTTCACCGTACCGGCGTATTCGGTCACGATCGGACGGGTGTGGGGATCCCAGTTTGCCAGGGGTGCGCCAGCCTTGACGTTCTGACCGTCGTCGGCGGCCAGCACGGCGCCGTAGGGCACCTTGTGGCGCTCGCGCTCGCGGCCGTTGTCGTCGGTGATCAGCACTTCGCCGGAACGGGCGATAACCACCTTCTCGCCCTTCGGGCTGGTGACGTAACGCATCGTCGCGGAGAAACGCAGCACGCCGGAGCTCTTGGCTTCCACCTGGTTCTGCGCCGCGGCACGGGATGCCGCGCCGCCGACGTGGAAGGTACGCATGGTCAGCTGCGTGCCCGGTTCGCCGATCGACTGGGCGGCGATCACGCCCACCGCTTCGCCGGCATTGACGATGGAACCGCGGCCGAGGTCGCGGCCATAGCACTTGGCGCACAGGCCGTAGCGGGTTTCGCAGGACAGCGGAGTACGGACGCGGACTTCGTCGATGCCGAGGGCCTCGATGTTGTCCACCGCGTCTTCGTCCAGCAGGAAGCCGGATTCGTAGATCACGTCCTGGGTTTCCGGATGCAGCACGTCGGTGACCACCACGCGGCCGAGGATGCGTTCGCGCAGCGGCTCGATGACTTCACCGCCTTCGACCAGGGCCTTCATGGCGAAGCCGAGTTCGGTACCGCAATCGTCCTCGATGACCACCAGATCCTGGGTCACGTCCACCAGACGACGGGTCAGATAGCCGGAGTTCGCCGTCTTCAAGGCCGTATCGGCCAGACCCTTACGGGCGCCGTGGGTGGAGATGAAGTACTGCAGAACGTTCAGGCCTTCGCGGAAGTTGGTGGTGATAGGCGTTTCGATGATGGAGCCGTCAGGCTTGGCCATCAGGCCGCGCATACCGGCCAACTGACGAATCTGCGCTGCGGAACCCCGGGCGCCGGAGTCGGCCATCATGTAGATGGAGTTGAAGGACTCCTGGGTGACGGTCTCGCCCTTGTGGTTGACCACTTGCTGATGGGCCAGTTGGTCCATCATCGCCTTGGCCACCTGGTCGCCGGCGCGACCCCAGATGTCCACCACCTTGTTGTAGCGCTCGCCGACGGTCACCAGACCGGAGGTGTATTGCTTTTCGATTTCCTTCACTTCGGCTTCGGCAGCGTCAATCAGGGCGGTCTTCTGGGTCGGCACCAGCATGTCGCCGACGGCGATGGAAATGCCGCCGCGGGTCGCCAGCTTGAAACCGGCCTGCATCAGCTGGTCGGCGAAGATCACGGTGTCCTTCAGGCCGCAGCGACGGAAGCTCTCGTCGATCAGCTTGGAGATTTCCTTCTTCTTCAGAGGCTTGTCGATCACCTTGAAGGGCAGGCCCTTGGGCAGGATCTCGGACAGGATGGCGCGACCGGCGGTGGTCGAGTAACGCACGATCTTCTCTTCCCAGCCTTCGCCGTTGCGCTCGTATTCCTTGAGGCGCACCGAGATGCGGGCGTGCAGGTCGATCTGGCGCGACTCCACGGCGCGCAGCACTTCGGAGACGCCGGTGAATATCATGCCGGAGCCGCGGGCCGCCGCGTTTTCACGGGTGGCGTAGTAGAGGCCCAGCACCACGTCCTGGGACGGAACGATGATCGGCTGGCCGTTGGCGGGGGACAGCACGTTGTTGGAGGCCAGCATCAGGGTGCGGGCTTCCATCTGGGCTTCCAGGGACAGGGGGACGTGGACGGCCATCTGGTCGCCGTCGAAGTCGGCGTTGAAGGCGGTACACACCAGGGGATGCAGTTGGATCGCCTTGCCTTCGATCAGGGTCGGCTCGAAGGCCTGGATACCCAGACGGTGCAGCGTCGGCGCACGGTTCAGCATCACCGGATGTTCGCGGATCACCTCTTCGAGGATGTCCCAGACCACGGCGGTTTCGGCTTCCACTTCCTTCTTGGCGGCCTTGATGGTGCTGGCGATGCCCATCTTTTCCAGGCGTTCGAAGATGAAAGGCTTGAACAGTTCCAGCGCCATCTTCTTCGGCAGGCCGCACTGGTGCAGCTTGAGCTGCGGGCCCACGACGATCACGGAACGGCCGGAGTAGTCGACGCGCTTACCCAGCAGATTCTGACGGAAGCGGCCGGACTTGCCCTTGATCATGTCGGCCAGGGACTTCAGCGGGCGCTTATTGGCGCCGGTCATCGCCTTGCCACGGCGGCCGTTGTCGAGCAGGGAGTCCACGGCTTCCTGCAGCATGCGCTTTTCGTTGCGCACGATGATGTCCGGAGCCTTCAGCTCCAGCAGGCGCTTCAGACGGTTGTTGCGGTTGATGACGCGACGATACAGATCGTTCAGGTCCGAGGTGGCGAAACGGCCGCCATCCAGGGGCACCAGGGGGCGCAGATCGGGCGGCAGCACCGGCAGCACTTCCAGCACCATCCACTCGGGGCGGATGCCGGACTGGGTGAAGGCCTCGAGCACCTTCAGGCGCTTGGCGATCTTCTTGATCTTGGCCTCGGAGCCGGTGGTTTCCAGTTCCTTGCGCAGGGTCTCGATTTCATTCGGGATGTCGATCGAGCGCAGCAGTTCGCGCACGCCCTCGGCGCCCATCAGCGCGGTGAACTCGTCGCCGTACTCTTCCACCTTGGCCAGGTAGTCGTCTTCGGTCAGCAACTGGTTGCGGGTCAGCGGGGTCATGCCCGGCTCGACCACGACGAAGGCTTCGAAGTAGAGCACCCGCTCGATGTCGCGCAGGGTCATGTCGAGGACCATGCCGAGACGGCTCGGCAGGCTCTTCAGGAACCAGATGTGGGCGGTCGGCGAGGCCAGTTCGATATGGCCCATGCGCTCGCGGCGCACCTTGGCCTGGGTCACTTCGACGCCGCACTTTTCGCAGATCACGCCGCGATGCTTGAGACGCTTGTACTTGCCGCAGAGGCACTCGTAGTCCTTCACCGGGCCGAAGATCTTGGCGCAGAACAGGCCATCGCGCTCCGGCTTAAAGGTACGGTAGTTGATGGTTTCCGGCTTTTTCACCTCGCCATAGGACCAGGACCGGATTTTTTCCGGTGAGGCCAGGCCGATGGTGATCGCGTCGAATTCCTCTTCCTGCGTTACTTGCTTGAATAGATCGAGCAGTGCTTTCATGGTTTCACTCCTGTCGCGGGTCGAGGATCAATCAATAACGTTCCAGGTCAATGTCGATGGCAAGGGAACGGATTTCCTTGACCAGAACATTGAAGGATTCCGGCATGCCGGCATCGATCTTGTGTTCGCCCTTGACGATGTTTTCGTAGACCTTGGTACGGCCGTTCACGTCGTCGGACTTGACCGTCAGCATTTCCTGCAGCGTGTAGGAAGCGCCGTAGGCTTCCAGCGCCCACACTTCCATTTCGCCGAAACGCTGGCCGCCGAACTGGGCCTTACCGCCCAGCGGCTGCTGGGTGACCAGGCTGTAGGGGCCGGTGGAACGGGCGTGCATCTTGTCGTCCACCAAGTGGTGCAGCTTCAGCACGTGCATGTAGCCGACGGTGACGGGACGCTCGAAGGCTTCGCCGGTGCGGCCGTCGTAGAGGATGGCCTGGGTCTTGGCGGCAGTCAGGCCCATGCGCTTGGCGACGTCCTCGGGATAGGCCAGCTCCAGCATCGCGGCGATTTCTTCTTCCTTGGCGCCGTCGAACACCGGCGTGGCGAAAGGCAGGCCGCCACGCAGATTGCTCGACATCTCGGCGATCTCGACGTCGGTCAGGCTGGCGATGTCGGCATGGTGGCCGGCGCTGTTGTAGGCCTTGTCGAGGTACTTGCGCAGCTCGGCAACGCTGGCTTCGCGCCGCATCATGTCGCCGATGCGCTGGCCGATGCCCTTGGCGGCCCAACCCAGGTGGGTTTCCAGAATCTGGCCGATGTTCATCCGCGACGGCACGCCGAGCGGATTCAGCACGATGTCGGCGGGGGTGCCGTCGGCCATGTGCGGCATGTCTTCCACCGGGACGATACGGGAGACCACACCCTTGTTACCGTGGCGGCCGGCCATCTTGTCGCCAGGCTGCAGGCGACGCTTGACGGCCAGGTAGACCTTGACCATCTTCTGTACGCCGGGAGCGAGTTCGTCGCCCTGGGTGAGCTTCTTCTTCTTGGCTTCGAAAGCCACGTCGAAGTCCTTGCGGGTCTGCTCCAGACTGTCGCGCAGGTTTTCCAGTTGCTGCTGGGCTTCCTCGTCGGCCAGGGAGATGTCGAACCAGTCGAAGGGCTCGACGGTATCCAGGTAGGACTTGGCGATCTTGCTGCCCTTGGCCAGCTTCTTCGGGCCCTTGTTGGCGACCTTGTTGACCAGCAGGCGTTCGATACGGGCGAAGGTGTCGCGCTCGACGATACGCAACTGGTCGGCCAGGTCCTGCTTGTAGCCCTTCAGCATGTCGTCGATGATCGACTGGGCGCGCTTGTCGCGCTCGATGCCTTCGCGGGTGAACACCTGAACGTCGATCACCGTGCCGGTCATGCCGGACGGGACGCGCAGGGAAGTGTCCTTCACGTCGGAGGCCTTCTCGCCGAAGATCGCGCGCAGCAGCTTTTCTTCCGGGGTGAGCTGGGTTTCGCCCTTCGGCGTCACCTTGCCCACCAGCACGTCGCCGGCTTCGACTTCGGCGCCGATGTAGACGATGCCGGACTCGTCGAGACGGCCAAGCTGGACTTCGCCCAGGGTGGCGATGTCGCGGGTGATTTCTTCGGAGCCCAGCTTGGTGTCGCGGGCTACCACGGTCAGTTCCTCGATGTGCACCGAGGTGAAGCGGTCTTCGGCGACGACGCGCTCGGAGATCAGGATCGAGTCTTCGAAGTTGTAGCCGTTCCAGGGCATGAAGGCGACCAGCATGTTCTGGCCGAGGGCCAGTTCGCCCAGGTCGGTGGAAGCGCCGTCGGCCACCACGTCGCCCTTGGCGATGATGTCGCCGACCTTGACCACCGGACGCTGGTTGATGTTGGTGTTCTGGTTGGAGCGGGTGTACTTGGTCAGGTTGTAGATGTCGACGCCGACTTCGCCCGGCACGGTCTCGGCGTCATTGACGCGGACCACGACACGGTTGGCATCCACATAGTCCACCAGGCCGCCGCGCAGGGCTTGCACCGCGGTACCCGAGTCGACGGCGACGGTGCGCTCGATGCCGGTACCGACCAGCGCCTTCTCGGGGCGCAGGCAGGGCACAGCCTGACGCTGCATGTTGGCGCCCATCCGCGCGCGGTTCGCGTCATCGTGCTCGAGGAAGGGAATCAGCGAGGCGGCGACGGAGACGATCTGGCCCGGGGCCACGTCCATGTACTGCACTTCCTCGGGGGCCTTCAGTTCGAATTCGCCCTTGAAACGGCAGGACACCAGTTCGTCGACCAGCTTGCCCTTCTTGTCCAGGTCGGCATTGGCCTGGGCAATCACGTACTTGCCTTCTTCGATGGCGGAGAGGAACTCGATCTCGTCGGTGACGTGGCTGCCGCTCACCTTGCGATAGGGCGTTTCCATGAAGCCGTATTCGTTGGTGCGGGCATACAGCGCCAGGGAGTTGATCAGGCCGATGTTCGGGCCTTCCGGAGTTTCGATCGGGCAGACGCGGCCGTAGTGGGTCGGATGCACGTCGCGCACTTCGAAGCCGGCGCGTTCCCGGGTCAAGCCGCCCGGGCCGAGGGCCGAAACGCGGCGCTTGTGGGTGATCTCGGACAGCGGATTGGTCTGGTCCATGAACTGGGAGAGCTGGCTGGAGCCGAAGAACTCCTTGATCGCGGCCGAGATCGGCTTGGCGTTGATCAGGTCATGGGGCATCAGATTGTCGGATTCGGCCTGGTTCAGGCGCTCCTTGACGGCGCGCTCGACGCGGACCAGACCGGCACGGAACTGGTTCTCGGCGAGTTCGCCGACGGAACGCACGCGACGGTTGCCCAGGTGATCGATGTCGTCGATCTCACCGCGGCCGTTGCGCAGCTCAACCAGGATGCGGATCACGTCGACGATGTCTTCATTCGACAGGGTGCCGGGGCCGACCAACTCTTCGCGATTGACGCGACGGTTGAACTTCATCCGGCCGACGGCCGACAGGTCGTAGCGCTCTTCCGAGTAGAACAGGCCGTGGAACAGGGTCTCGACGGCTTCCTCGGTGGGCGGCTCGCCGGGACGCATCATCCGGTAGATGGCGACACGGGCGGACCACTGGTCGGCGGTTTCGTCGATGCGCAGCGTCGAGGAAATGTAGGCGCCGCGATCCAGGTCGTTCACGTAGAGGGTTTTGATGTCCTCTACGCCGGACTCCTGCAGCTTGGCCAGCAGGCTCTCGGTGATTTCCTCGTTGGCCTGGGCCAGGATCTCGCCGGTTTCGCCGTCCACGATGTTCTGCGCGACGATGCGACCGAGCAGGAAGTCGTCGGGCACGGCGATCTTCTTGATGCCGGCTTCGGCCAGGTCACGAATGTGCTTGGCGGTGATGCGCTTGTCCTTCGGGACAATGACCTTGCCGGCCTTGTCGAGGAAGTCGAAACGGGCGACTTCGCCGCGCAGGCGCTCGGGCACGATCTCGAAGTTCACGCCCTTCTTGACCAGGTGGAAGTTGTCGAACTCGAAGAAGGTCGACAGGATCTGTTCCGGCGTCAGACCGATGGCCTTCAGCAGGATGGTGACCGGCATCTTGCGGCGACGGTCCACGCGGAAGTAGAGGATGTCCTTCGGATCGAATTCGTAGTCGAGCCAGGAGCCACGGTAGGGAATGATCCGCGCCGAGAACAGCAGCTTGCCCGAGCTATGGGTCTTGCCGCGGTCATGCTCGAAGAACACGCCGGGAGAACGGTGCAACTGGGAGACGATGACGCGTTCGGTACCGTTGATGACGAAGGAACCGGTGGTGGTCATGAGCGGAATCTCGCCCATGTAGACTTCCTGCTCCTTCACTTCCTTGATCTTCTCGTTATTGCTTTCGCGATCGAGGATCACCAGGCGCACCTTGGCGCGCAGCGGGGAGGCGAAGGTCAGGCCACGTTGCTGACATTCCTTGACGTCGAAGGCGGGCTCGCCCAGACGGTATTCGACGAACTCGAGACGGGCGACGCCGGAGTGGGCCACGATCGGGAAGATCGAGGTGAAGGCTGCTTGCAGGCCTTGGTTGCGGCGCTGCCCAGGCGGATGATCCACCTGCAGAAACTGGGTGTAGGATTCCAACTGGGTCGCAAGCAGGAAGGGCACGTCAAGCACGTTGGCGCGCTTGGCAAAGCTCTTGCGAATCCGCTTCTTCTCGGTGTACGAGTACGTCATGGTCGCTCCGTTCGATTCAGACGTCTAAGGGTCAAACAGCAAGGCTGGCGACGCTCCAGCCTTCTCGTTTAACGCTTAAATCGCCCCCCGCAACAGGCGGGCAATTTTTCAAAAACACAAAAGCAGAAAAGGGCTGGAGGCACCGTGAGGCACCTCCAGCCCGATTGCCGGGCGAAATTACTTGATTTCGACCTTGGCGCCAGCGTCTTCCAGTTGCTTCTTCAGCGCGTCGGCGTCGGCCTTGGCGATGCCTTCCTTGACGGGCTTGGGAGCGCCGTCCACGAGGTCCTTGGCTTCCTTCAGACCCAGGCCGGTGGCAGCACGCACCACCTTGATGACTTCCACCTTCTTGTCGCCGGCAGCAGCCAGGACAACGGTGAACTCGGTCTGCTCTTCAGCAGCGGCAGCAGCACCGCCACCCGCGCCAGGAGCGGCCACGGCCATCGCGGCAGCGGACACGCCAAACTTTTCTTCGAACGCCTTGACCAGGTCGTTCAGTTCCATGACGGTCATGCCGCCAACGGCTTCGAGGATGTCTTCCTTGGAAATTGCCATGTTTGTGTTACTCCAGAATCAAATGTCGTAATGGAATGATCAAGCAGCTTCGGCTTCGCGCTTCTTGGCGAGGGCAGCCATGGCGCAGGCAAAGCCCGACACCGGAGCCTTCATAACGCCCAGCAGCGTGGACAACAGCTCTTCGCGGCTGGGGATGCTGGCCAGAGCCTTCACACCCGCCTGGTCAAGCATGTTGCCGGCATAGCAGCCGGCCTTCAGCACCAGCTTGTCATTGGTCTTTGCAAAGTCGTTGAGCACCTTGGCCGCAGCCACAGCATCCACGGAGATGCTATAGATCAGCGGACCAGCCATCGCAGCAGACAGGGCCTCAAACGAGGTACCAGCCACAGCACGACGGGCGAGGGTGTTCTTCAGCACACGCAGGTAAACGCCAGATTCGCGCGCCTTCTTCCGCAGTTCGGTGAGATTACCCACTTCGAGACCGCGATATTCGGCGACGACGATGGTCTGAGCATTGGCAACCTGTGCCGACACCTCGGCCACAACGGCCTTCTTATCGTCGAGATTCAGACCCATTAGGTCCTTCCTCCTTTCAAGTCAACACGCGGCGGATTGCTCCGACGCACCCACGGCGACCTTCGATCAGGAGTACTACTAAATCCTGTCTTCGGGGGCGCCATCTACGTAGGGTTGGCAGATACAGCTCGCTCGATTAAGCCCGGGCGGGCCCCTACGGTCTTTGATAACCCGCCGCATCCCGAACTGGCGATGCGGCAGCCCAAAGTTCTGTTACTGCGCGGTCAGGCTGGCCTGATCCACGCGCACGCCGCCACCCATGGTGGAGGACAGGCAAATCTTTTTCAGGTACTGGCCCTTGGATGCAGCCGGCTTGGCCTTCTGCAGGGCTTCGATCAGCGCGCTGAGATTCTGCTGCAGCGATTCGACCGGGAAAGAGGCACGACCGATGGTGGCGTGAACGATGCCAGCCTTGTCGGTACGGTACTGAACCTGACCGGCCTTGGCGTTCTTCACGGCGGTGGTCACGTCCATGGTCACGGTGCCGACCTTCGGGTTCGGCATCAGGCCACGGGGGCCCAGCACCTGACCGAGGGCACCAACCACCTTCATGGCGTCCGGCGTGGCGATCACCACGTCGAAGTCCATCCGACCGCCCTTGACTTCGGCAGCCAGATCGTCGAAACCGACGACGTCGGCGCCGGCGGCCTTGGCGGCCTCAGCCTTGTCGCCCTGGGCGAACACGGCGACGCGGACGCTCTTGCCGGTACCGGCGGGCAGCACCACGGAGCCGCGGACCACTTGGTCGGACTTCTTGGCATCCACGCCCAGGTTCACGGCCACATCGATGGACTCGTTGAACTTGGCGGTAGCGCATTCCTTCACCAGCGTCAGCGCATCGGTGATGGGATACAGCTTGTTGCGGTCGATCTTGCTGTTCAGGGCCTGAGCGCGCTTGGACAACTTAGCCATTTCAGAGGCCCTCCACGGTGATGCCCATGCTGCGAGCGGAGCCAGCGATGGTGCGAACGGCTGCATCGAGATCGGCAGCGGTGAGATCCTTCATCTTGGTCTTGGCGATATCCTCGGCTTGAGCGCGAGTGATCTTGCCGACCTTGTCGGTATGGGGGCGCGGCGAACCCTTCTGCAGGCCAGCGGCCTTCTTGATCAGAATGGTGGCCGGCGGCGTCTTCATGATGAAAGTGAAAGACTTGTCCGCGAAGGCGGTGATCACCACAGGGATCGGCAGGCCCGGCTCGACGCCTTGCGTCTGAGCATTGAAGGCCTTGCAGAATTCCATGATGTTGAGGCCGCGCTGGCCCAGGGCCGGGCCGATGGGGGGGGAGGGATTAGCCTTGCCCGCCGGCACTTGCAGCTTGATGTAGCCGATGATCTTTTTTGCCATGATGGCTCCTAACTAGATGAGTGATAGCGCGCTTTCGGGCGAACCCTACCGCCGCTCCTCTTGTCCGGATCAAGGTTCCGGATCGACCCTAAATCAACTCTTTTCGACCTGCGAGAATTCCAGCTCGACCGGGGTGGCACGACCGAAAATGGTCACCGACACGCGCAGGCGGCTCTTCTCGTAATTGACTTCCTCGACGCTGCCATTGAAGTCGGTAAACGGTCCTTCCTTGACCCGCACCATCTCGCCGGGCTCGAACAGCACCTTGGGCCGGGGCTTTTCCACCCCTTCCTGCATCTGCTGCATGATCTTCTCGACTTCCTTTTCGGAAATCGGGGTCGGCTTGGTGGCCGTGCCGCCGACGAAGCCGGTGACCTTGGGGGTGTTCTTCACCAAGTGCCAGCTATCGTCGTCCATATTCATTTCCACCAGCACATAGCCGGGGAAAAATTTGCGCTCGGAAATACTCTTCTGGCCGCCCTTCATCTCGACGACTTCTTCGACCGGGACCAGGATCTGACCGAACTTGTCTTCCATCCCGGCGCGCGTGATGCGCTCGACCAGCGCCTTCTTGACGCTCTTCTCGAAGCCGGAATAGGCGTGTACCACGTACCAGCGCTTTGTCATATTTTTATTTCCACCCCAGGATGACGCTGTACAGCAGCCATTCCAGAGTCTTGTCGGTGACCCACAGCACAATCGCCATGACGAGGACGAAGGCGAACACCGCCCCGGTCATCTGCATGGACTCCTTGCGCGACGGCCACGCCACTTTGCGCGCCTCGTTGATGGCCTCTTGGCCGAAGACAATGAACTTGCGGCCGGGTTCCGTGAACCAGGCCACCGTCACGCCAGCGCCGATACCCGCCAGGACCGACAGGACCCGCAGGATCATGGGCTGCTCGGCAAGCAGATAGAAGCCCATGACGCCGAGCGCCACGAACAGCAATGCCACACCGAACTTCAACTTATCAACCATCGGTTACTCGCGAGACCATCGTTAAGTGGCAGGGGCGGAGGGAATCGAACCCCCAACCTGCGGTTTTGGAGACCGCCGCTCTGCCAATTGAGCTACACCCCTGCAGCAGAGACTACAAAGGCGGCGCCCTCTACGGACGCCGCCTGGCTTGCTGAACTTCTCGCCGACTTACTCGATGATCTTAGCGACGACGCCGGCGCCGACGGTACGACCGCCTTCACGGATGGCGAAACGCAGGCCTTCTTCCATGGCGATCGGGCAGATCAGCTTGACGGTGATCGACACGTTGTCGCCCGGCATCACCATCTCGGTGCCTTCCGGCAGCGAGATCGCGCCAGTCACGTCGGTGGTGCGGAAGTAGAACTGGGGACGGTAGTTGGCAAAGAACGGGGTGTGACGACCACCTTCATCCTTCGACAGCACGTAGATTTCGCCGGTGAAGTGGGTGTGCGGGGTGATCGAACCCGGCTTGCACAGCACTTGGCCACGCTCGACGTCTTCACGCTTGGTACCGCGCAGCAGCACGCCGACGTTGTCGCCCGCTTGACCTTGGTCGAGCAGCTTGCGGAACATTTCGACGCCGGTACAGGTGGTCTTGACGGTGGGCTTGATGCCGACGATTTCGATTTCTTCGCCGACCTTGACGATGCCGCGCTCGACACGACCGGT